>NZ_JAVTSS010000002.1:637161-955742 GCF_032678705.1 Pedobacter frigiditerrae
ATTAAATCTGGTCAGTTTGACAAAGCTATAATTCGTTTTAACGATATCATTAGCAACATCAAAGCTACACCAGATGCCTATTTTTACTTAGCTACGGCTTATGAAAATCTAGGAAAAAACACAGAAGCAATAGACGCTTATTTAAATAGCAAAAAATTAGCAGCGAATCCTACTTTATCGGGCTTTATAGATAAGAAGGTGGCTGAGTTAAAGAATAAACGTTAATTAACAGAATTAATAAAAACATTAAAAACTTAAAATTATGCCAAGCGGTAAAAAAAGAAAAAGACATAAAATGGCTACGCACAAACGTAAAAAACGTCTAAGAAAAAACAGACACAAGAAAAAATAGGATTTTCCTATTAGTGCTTTGGCCAAAAATAAATGTTTCTTACATAGAGCATTTATTTTTGGATTCAATGTTTTTTGGTCCATGTGTAATAAGGCATTAATTGCCTTAAAATCTGTAGCTTTTGGTAAAGGAATTAATAATCGATTCTACTCCTGCGGGAGTAACCATAGCTTTAATTGAAGACAAGTACCTTGTAGAAATACATAAAGAGCAAATCAACAATAATTACGCCGTAGGCGATATTTATTTAGGTCGCATTAAAAAAATTATGCCCGGCCTAAATGCTGCATTTGTTGATGTGGGTTATGAGAAAGATGCATTTTTGCATTATTTCGATTTAGGTCCGCAAGTACAATCTTTAATAAAGCTTACTAAAATTAAGCGTAACGGCACAGTCAATGGAACTTTATTAGACAATTTTAAATTAGAGGCCGACATTAATAAAGCGGGTAAAATATCCGAAATTGTCAGCAAGAATTTGATCTTACCTGTTCAAATTGCTAAAGAACCAATTTCTACTAAAGGACCAAGATTAAGCTCTGATCTTTCTATTGCAGGAAGATACATTGTCTTAGTTCCTTTTTCGAACGTAATTTCGATTTCTAAAAAGATTAAAAGCAATACCGAACGTAATCGTTTAAAAAAGATTATTGAAAGTATTAAGCCTAAAAACTTTGGAGTAATCATTAGAACCGTTTCCGAAGGAAAAGGCGTTGCCGAATTACAAAAAGATTTATTGGATTCTGTATCCAAATGGGAAAACTTTACTAAAAAGTTGCCCGATGCAGAACCTTCTAAACGTGTTTGGGGAGAGATGGATCGTACTTCTACCCTAATCAGAGATATTTTAAGCACCGATTTTACAAACGTACATGTAAATGATGCAAACCTGTTCGAAGATATTCGTTCTTATGTGCACGAAATTTCTCCAGAGATGGAAAAAATCGTTAAGCTGTATAAACATAAAGAACCAATTTTTGAGCATTTTGGTGTTGAGAAACAAATTAAAAATGGCTTCGGCAAAACAGTAAATCTTGCTGGCGGAGCTTATTTGGTAGTAGAACATACCGAAGCTTTACACGTTATTGATGTAAACAGCGGTAATAGAACTGCTAGCAAAGAAAATCAAGAAGAAAATGCACTTCAAGTAAATAAAGAAGCTGCTAAAGAAATTGCTCGTCAGTTGAGATTGCGAGATATGGGTGGTATTGTTGTTATCGATTTTATCGATATGCATAAACCAGCCAATAGAAAAATGCTCTTTGATTATCTACGCGAGTTGATGTTGTTAGACCGTGCTAAACACACCATTTTACCTCCAAGTAAATTTGGCTTAGTACAAATTACCCGTCAACGTGTTAGACCAGAGATGAACATTGTTACGGTTGAGAAATGCCCAACTTGTGATGGTACTGGCGAAATTAAAGCCAGTATCGTTTTAATGGACGACATTGAAAGTAACTTAACTTACATTTTGCAAGAGCAGAATGAAAAGAATATTACACTTTGTGTGCATCCTTACATTGCAGCTTTCATTAACAAAGGATTAATTTCCCTAAAATGGAAATGGTTCTTGAAATTTGGACAACGCATTAGGGTTAAAGCGATATCTTCTTATAACTTAACTGAGTTTCATTTTTTATCTTCAAAAGATGAAGAGATAAAATTGTAATTAAGGTTTTAAATTTACGAATTACAAATGCCTGATTTCAAAAATGAAATCAGGCATTTTTGTTTAAAACTTAATCATATTTTTCCATTCATTAGGTTTAAATTCGTAATTACCAATCGTAAATCAAAAATTTAAAATCATAAATCAAATTGGCTAAAACTAAATCTGCTTATTTCTGTCAAAGTTGTGGTTATGAATCTGCAAAATGGCTAGGTAAATGTCCTTCTTGCAATCAATGGAATACTTTTGTTGAAGAAATTATTGATAAAGGCGCTACCAATGTTCCTACGTGGAAATCGCCCTCTGGCACACAAAGATTAAGCAAACCAAGCAAGGTAGAAGAAATTTTAAGTGCAACGGAAGAAAGAACTTCCACTGGCGATTCGGAATTAGATAGGGTTTTAGGAGGCGGCTTAGTTGCTGGCTCTGTTATTTTAATTGGAGGGGAACCAGGAATAGGAAAATCTACCTTAATGCTACAATTAGCATTAAATATTGCCGGAAGAAAAATCTTATATGTTTCTGGCGAAGAAAGTGAGCAGCAAATCAAGATGCGTGCAGAGCGGATTACAGCAAATCCAAAATCAGATTGTTATATCCTTACAGAAACATCAACCCAAAACATATTTAAGCAAATTGAGCAATTAGAACCAGAAATTGTAATTGTAGATTCTATTCAAACATTACATTCTGCTCATATCGAATCTACGCCAGGAAGTGTTTCACAAGTAAGAGAATGCACAGCAGAACTATTACGTTTTGCAAAGGAAACAAATACACCAGTATTTCTAATAGGCCATATTACTAAAGATGGTGCGATTGCAGGACCAAAAATTTTAGAACACATGGTGGATACCGTACTTCAATTTGAAGGAGATAGACATCATATTTATAGAATTTTAAGGTCGATTAAAAATCGGTTTGGTGCTGCTGCAGAATTGGGAATTTATGCCATGCAAAGCAGTGGACTAAGAGAAGTATCTAATCCTTCAGAAATTTTACTATCTCAAAGGGATGAAGAGTTAAGTGGCATAACAATTGGCGCTACATTAGAAGGCGCAAGACCGATGCTAATCGAAACACAGGCATTGGTTAGCGTTGCGGCATACGGAACTCCCCAGCGCTCTGCTACAGGCTTTGACACAAAGCGAATGAACATGCTTTTAGCTGTGTTAGAGAAAAGATGCGGATTTAGGCTAAGTGCAAAAGATGTTTTCTTAAATATTGCTGGCGGTATAAAAGTAGAAGACCCTGCAATTGACCTTGCGATAATGGCTGCAATTATTTCTTCTCATGAAGATATTTTTATTTCCTCAAAAATCTGCTTTGCAGCAGAAGTTGGTTTATCTGGAGAAATTAGGGCTGTTAATAGAATAGAACAAAGAATATCTGAAGCAGAAAAGTTAGGTTTCGAAAAAATCTTCATTTCTAATTATAACCTAAAGGGATTAGTAAAGGATAAATTTAAAATAGAAATAATAACGGTTAGCAAAATTGAAGAAGTTTTTTCTTTGCTCTTTGGCTAAATTTTAAGCGTACACAGGCAACTCATTTCTCATATTATGATTTTTTGGGGAAATGTTTCTCGTTTTAAATCAAGTATTTCTGTTGCTTTTTTAAGTTGCTGACTATTAAACTACACATAATCAAATAGTTAATATTAAACTCATTTTATTACCCCCATTTGGACATGTTATTGCCTTATGTTCTGTGTTTTAGTTCCATTAATGGATGCTTACAAAACAAATAGGGATGATTGACCTCACTGCTGGAAGCAGTGAGGTTTTTTTCTGAATAAATTATCAAAAGAATTAGCAAGATTTTAAATACTTTTGTAATAGATAAGAAATTGAGTTATACCAAATTAAATAAATTGATATGAAGAAAATTGTTTTAAGCTTGGCTTTATGCCTATTTACTGCTTTTGCGTTTGCGCAAGATGCTTACAAAGGAAAATCTTTTGGCGAAGGGGTTAAAAAAGGGGATGTAATAACAACTGCACAAATAGAATCTACTTTAGGTGATAAAACTAAAAAAGATATGAAAGTAACAGGTTTAGTTACTTTGGTTTGCCAGAAAAAAGGTTGTTTCATGAATTTAGAATTACCTAACGGTAAAACTATGTTTGTAAACTTTAAAGACTATGCTTTTTTTATGCCTAAAGACCTAGCAGGAAAAAAAGTTGTAATTGATGGTTTCGCAGAAAGAAAAGAAACTTCGGTTGAAGACCAAAAACATTTTGCTGAAGATGCCAAGAAATCAGCTGAAGAAATAGCAAAAATTACACAACCTAAAAAAGAAATTGTGTTTGAAGCAAAAGGAGTTGTAATTTTGGAGGATTAAGAAGGTTCTCCTTTTTAATATTGATTGATTTGAACCCTGTTGTCTCCGCAACAGGGTTCTTTTTTTGTTGCTAATTTTTGTAACACCTAAATCAATTATATATCTTAATGATATATTTATATTTAACCTCCACTAAAAACAAACAAAATGATTATTGTAGCAGTAATTGCCATCCTTGTATTAATTATCGGTATAGGAATTTATAACTCATTAATAAGTAAGAAAAATCAAGTTGCTAATGCATTTTCTGCAATTGATGTGATGCTTAAAAAACGTTTCGATTTAATACCAAACCTTGTTGAAACCGTAAAGCAATACATGCAATACGAAGGCGATACTTTAACTAAAATTACAGAATTAAGAGGTAAAGCTATGGGTAGCAATGTTAGTGAAAGCGATAAATTAGCTTTAGACCAACAAATTGGCTCTGCTGTAAAAGGCTTAATGGTTAGTGTAGAGAATTATCCAGATTTAAAGGCAAACACAAACTTCTTAAACCTTCAAAGCACTTGGACAGAAAGTGAAGAGCAAATCGCCGCAGCCAGAAGAAATTATAACTCATCTGTTACAACTTACAATAATGCTGTAATGATGTTCCCAGGCAATATGTTTGCAGGAATGCTTGGTTACCAACCTATGCCAGTTTTAGAAACTGCTGCTGAAGAACGCAAAAATGTGAGCGCTAAAGAACTTTTCAATAATTAATGGCAGTCAATTTTGTAATAAGCCCTGCGGTTCAAAGCGTTCTTGATGAACTAGAAATTCAGCGCAAAAAAATAGTTTCGACCAATTATAAAGGTTGGGGCTTAATTTTAGGTGGCATCTTATTAGCTTTTCTTGTTACCAATTTTGGTGGGTTAATAGCTGGGTTATTAGTGGGTGCTGCTGCTGTAATTCCTGGCGGAGTTATGCTGTACAAAATAAGCGATGATACTGCTCAATACAAAAGTCGTTTTAAACGAGAAGTAGTAGGCGCTGCATTAAGTTCTGTAGACCAATGTTTAACATTAGACCCTAGCAATGGAATATCTGAATCAGAATTCACCTCTTCACAACTATTTACAACTGGTATAGACCGATACCATACTGAAGATTTAGTTTGTGGCAAGATAGATAAAACCTCATTCTATTTTGCTGAAGTTCATGCCGAATACAAAACCGAAACACGTACCAAAAACGGAACGCAAACTACTTGGCATGATATTCTAAAAGGAATTGTATTTGTTGCCGATTTTAACAAAAACTTTAATGGTGTTACTGTAGTTAGGCCCAAAGATTTTGGCTCTTCTATTGGCGCCTGGTTTTCTAAAAACATATTTTCTGTTGGCGATAAAAATGTTGTTGAACTGGAAAATGATGGCTTTAACAAGAATTTTGTGACTTACAGTACCGACCAGGTTGAAGCCCGTTATGTTTTAACTCCTGCAATGATGGAGAGAATTAACGACCTAAATCAACGTTCTGCATATACCGTTTCGCTATCGTTTATCAATTCGAGTATGTATATTGCTTTTCCATTAGATAAAAACTATTTCGAAGCTCCTGTTTATAAAACGTTATTAAGGCCAGACTTGCTGGATGATGACATGTCTGTTCTTGGCTTTATGTATGATATTGTACACGAACTAGATTTGAATACAAGGATTTGGACTAAACAATAAATGATAGCCACAGATTATCAGATTATTATTTAGAAAGCAAAAACAGCATTTCATCTTGACGTTAGTCCCGCTTTTACTTCAAGTCCTCACTCGTTCCTCGCTGCGGGCTTTTCGTTGCTCCCGATAGCTATCGGGACGGGTTTAGTTTACGCAGGTTTGTGAAACTATGTACGGTTTCCTTGCAGTAGCCTAAGTTAAATAGCCCAAATTGAAGCGACATACTTTTTAATGTCATTCTGAGTGTAGTCGAAGAACATTAAAAAGATATAGCGGAAAGTTGGACTGCCCTTAATTGCTGTAGTGTTATTGCGCTTCAAAAATTTCGGTCGGTGAGACACCAACCGATAGGCCAATTATTATTTATCGCAGAGATTCTTCGCTACGCTACCGATGTAAATCCGATAGCTATCGGATCGGTACAAGTCTGAATGACAAACAACAAAAAATCCCTCAACTTTCGCTAAGGGATTTAATTTATCGACTAGTCTTCGACAAGCTACCGATGTAAAATCGGCACACGTCAGACTGACATTATATTTTTTGTTTTACTTAGACAAATACATCGATTTATCTTTGTACAATTTACGGAAATAAGGGTCTTCTAAATCTTTAATAAAACGGATTGACTCTCCTGTCGATTTCATTTCTGGACCTAATTCTTTCGTTACTTCAGGGAATTTATCGAAAGAGAAAACTGGCTCTTTAATCGCATATCCCTTTAGTTTACGGACAATTGTAAAGTCTTTTAATTTGTTTACTCCCAACATAATTCTAGCAGCGATGTTGATATATGGTACATCATAAGCTTTTGCAATGAAAGGAACGGTACGAGATGCTCTCGGGTTCGCCTCAATTACATATACTTTATCGTTTTTAACCGCAAATTGAATGTTCAATAATCCTATTACGTTTAACGCTTTTGCAATTTTCTTAGAGTAAGTTTCCATATCAGCAATAACCTTTTCAGATAAGCTGAATGGCGGTAATACTGCAAATGAATCTCCAGAGTGAATACCTGCAGGTTCGATGTGTTCCATTAAACCAACAATATGGCAATCAGTTCCATCAGAAATTGAATCTGATTCTGTTTCTTCTGCTCTATCTAAAAAGTGGTCGATAAGTACGCGATTACCTGGCAAATCTCCCAACAATTTAACTACTGCCTTTTCTAAATCCTCATCGTTAATTACAATGCTCATTCCTTGTCCGCCTAAAACGTAACTCGGACGAACCAAAACTGGATAACCAACTTCATTTGCAACTACGATTGCCTCTTCAGCATTTTCTGCAACTCCGTATCTTGGATAAGGAATATCTAATTCTTTTAACAAATCTGAGAAACGGCCGCGGTCTTCGGCAACATCCATATCGTTGTAAGCAGTACCGATAATTTTGATATTGTTCTCGTGAAGTTTTTCAGCCATTTTAAGTGCTGTTTGTCCACCTAATTGTACAATTACGCCAACTGGATTTTCAAGTTCGATAATCTCACGTACATGTTCCCAGAAAACTGGTTCGAAGTATAATTTATCGGCCATGTTAAAATCTGTAGAAACCGTTTCTGGATTACAGTTAATCATGATCGCTTCGAAACCACTTTCTTTTGCAGCAAGTAATCCGTGTACACAAGAGTAATCAAATTCTATCCCCTGACCAATTCTATTCGGGCCAGACCCTAAAACGATAACTTTTTTCTTATCAGACACGATTGATTCATTCGAACCTAATTCGTCGCCATCTGAAAGTATTTCGTTACCAACCAAAGAAATTTGGATTGGAGATTCTTCAAAAGTTGAGTAAAAATATGGTGTTTGTGCTGCAAACTCAGCTGCACAAGTATCAACCATTTTATAAACACGTTTAATGCCTAATTCTTTTCTGCGGTTGTAAACATCATCTTCGGTAACGTTACCTAAAACGTATGCAATTTGAATATCAGAGAAACCTCTTTGTTTTAAATTGAAGAAGAAATCTCTTGGAATATTGTTTAAAGAATAACGTTTAAGTTCTACCTCTAAATTTACTAATTCTTGAATTTGAGACAAGAACCATTTATCTATTTTGGTTACCTTACGGATAGATTCTAAAGGCACACCCATACTCATTGCATCTTTAATCAGGAACAAACGGTTCCAGCTTGGATGCTCTAAGCCATGCATGATTTCTTCGATATTTCTTTTTTGTCTGCCGTCTGCACCTAAACCAGCTCTACCAATTTCTAAACTCTGACAAGCTTTTTGTAAAGCTTCGATAAAGCTACGGCCAATTGCCATTACCTCACCTACAGATTTCATCTGCAAGCCAAGTTCCATGTTAGCTCCTTTAAATTTATCGAAATTCCAACGAGGAACTTTTACGATTACATAATCTAAAGTAGGCTCAAAATATGCTGAAGTTGTTTTAGTAATTTGATTTTCAATCTCATCTAAGTTGTAACCGATTGCCAGTTTAGCAGCGATTTTTGCAATTGGATAACCAGTTGCCTTACTTGCTAACGCTGATGAACGAGAAACACGAGGATTGATTTCGATAGCGATGATATCATCATTATCTGGATTTACTGAGAACTGTACATTACATCCGCCAGCAAAATTACCAATGGCACGCATCATTTTTATAGCCTGATTACGCATTTCTTGGTAACAACGGTCAGATAAAGTCATGGCTGGAGCAACAGTAATTGAATCTCCCGTGTGTATCCCCATTGGGTCGAAGTTTTCGATAGAACAAATGATAATTACGTTATCATTTCCATCTCTCAAAAGCTCTAACTCATATTCTTTCCATCCCAAAACAGCTTTTTCTACTAAAACTTCATGAGTTGGAGAAGCTTCTAAACCACGTTTTAAAGCAGCATCGAAATCTTCTTTTTTGTGTACAAAACCACCACCAGAACCGCCCAATGTGTATGATGGGCGAATTACTAATGGAAAACCAATTTCTTGAGCAGCTTCTTTACCTTCTAAAAATGAGTTTGCGATTTTTGAAGGAGCAACACCTACACCAATATCAACCATTAACTGACGGAAAGATTCCCTATTTTCAGTTTTTTCGATTGCGGCAACATCTACACCGATGATTTTTACACCGTGTGCTTTCCAAATGCCACGCTCCTCTGCATCAACACATAAGTTTAAGGCAGTTTGACCACCCATTGTTGGCAATACAGCATCAATTTTAGGTAGGTTTGGATTGGTTGCGTGGTCAGTTAAAATTTGCTCAATCGAATCTAATGTTAGTGGTAACAAGTAAACGTGATCACCAATAACTTTATCCGTCATGATGGTTGCAGGATTCGAATTGATGATTGAAACCGTAATTCCTTCGTCTTTAAGAGAAAGGGCGGCTTGAGAACCAGCATAATCAAATTCGCAAGCTTGACCAATGATAATAGGTCCTGATCCAATAATAAGTACTGATTGTATAGAGAGATCTTTAGGCATTGTGGGTTTTTAAAAAAGTCTAAAGTAAAAAGTCAAATTCTGACTAATAGCTGGGAGAAATCCTTGCTACGATGTATTAAAAACTCCCACAGCTCTGTCGGGATGCAAAGATAGGTTTTTGAATATAAAAAAGCTTGACTTTTTTGAAATTTATTGCAACAAAAAAGAGGACATCAAGCCCTCTTTCCATTTTAACACACACAATATTTCTATTGTAATAACTTTATCTCTCCAATATCTGTTGTTGCGCTATCTGTGACTGCTACATTTTCTACCGAAGTATCTTTATAAGGTGCATTTGCTTTTACCCAAACGGTATATGTTCCCTTTTTTACTTTACTAAATACAAAAGCTCCATTACTTATGGTACTCCTTAAAGTATCTGTTCCTGCAACCGCAACAACTTCCTTAGCACCTTCTGCAGGTGTAACTTTCCCTTGTATGCCACCTTCTTTAATTGAGCCAAATGCAAACAATCCTAACGATAAGCCTGCAACAGCCAAAATTCCTAAACTCGCTCTTTTCATGATGTAAATTTTTAGTTTAACTTCTATTAATTAAGCGTAATTCTTTTCCATCCGTATAGTATTTAATAGGCAGTGATGTACAAAATTAAACACAGTATTAAAAAAATTGTTTTTGTTGAAGTTATTTTTTAAGAATCAAGACAGAACATAAAAAACTTTTTAGACTATTTATTTGTTATGGTCTTATGAAAAAATTAATTCTATCATTTGTTGTGATTTCCAGCATTATTGCAGGATGTGCAACAGTACAGTCAATCATTAAATCTACCTTCCCCTATACTTCGAGTTTGATTATCCCTGCAAGCTCAAAAATAAATACAACATTAAGCGCTACAAGCTCGGCAAGCAGTTTTGACCAAATCTTTGGTAATCAAAATGGCACCAATTATATTAAGGAAGTAAGGGTTGCATCAGTTAGGTTAGATGCAAGTAATCCAACAAATCAGAACCTAGGTGTTTTTAAATCCGTAAAAATATTTTTAGTTAATGGCGCTGGGGCAGAAGTCATGGTTGCGTCAAGAAATGATGTCTCTGAAAATATTGGCAACAATCTTGTACTAGATGTAGATAACTCACGTTTTGTAGATGAATATGTGAAAGGGAATAACTTGAGAGTGAGAATGGAATATACTTTAAGAAGTACTTTATCAAGTGATGTGAGTGTAAGGGCGGCAATTAATTTTAATTCGACGCCGAATACTAATTAGATTAAAAATTTCCTCAACAAGTTTGAGGATTCTTCATAAATAGTTTGTTTGGTTTATTGTCCGGTAGGCGTTGTTTCCTATCGGACTTTTTTGATTAAGAGATTTTGTCAGTCCTAAATCTTACTTCTCAATACTCACTTCTATTTTATACTTTTGAACATGTTATTACTTGCAAGCGGATTTAGCGAAAGCATAAAGCAGTTTCTTTTTGGAACTGGTTGGCTAGAATGGTGTGGCGTATTCACGGGAATACTGTGTGTATGGTTAGCTGCAAAAAACAATATTTGGAACTGGCCAATTGCTTGCATTAGCGTAATTATCTATGTTTTCATATTTTTTGAGGGAAGGCTGTATGCTGATGCAGGTTTACAGATTTATTTCCTGGTTACTAATATTTATGGCTGGTATTATTGGAGCAAGCAAAAAGAAAACCCAGCATTGGAGCGTCCAATTATAAACATTACTAAGGAAGAAATTATCCTCTCAATTATAGGAGTAATAGTATTTACCCTGGCACTTGGCTTTACCCTATTCCATAAAACCAATGCTTCATTTCCTTTTATTGATAGTTTTTGTACTGCTTGTAGTCTAATTGCACAAGTATTTTTGGCTAGGCGTGTTATACAAAATTGGTTAATCTGGATTTTTGTGGATATAATTTATGTAAGTGTATATTTTTCCAAAGACTTATATGCAACAGGGTTGATGTACGCCCTATACATCGGCATTGCCACAATGGGTTATTTAGATTGGAGAAAAATTTATCGTGAACAAAACAATTAAGAAAATAGCCATTGTTGGCCCTGAAAGCACTGGCAAATCTACCATATCCATCGCCTTGGCAAAACATTACAATGTGCCTTGGGTACCAGAATATGCTCGTTATTACTGTTCTGCTTTAACTAACGATTGCACTTTACAGGATGAGGTTAATATGTTTCACGGGCAAGTTGCTTTAGAAGAATCTATTTTGGCAACGGCCGCAACAGGATTCATTATCTGCGATACAACCTTTGCAACCGTAAAAATCTGGAGCGATGAATTTTTTGGAGAAACACCACAGGTTGTTTTAGATGGTTTGACAAATCGCCCGTATGATTTTTATCTTTTATTAGATATTGATTTACCTTGGCAGGATGACCCACTAAGAGATTTTCCGCATAAGCGTGAATATTTTATGGAAGTTTGGCATAAAGAATTAAAAGCATTAAACGCAAATTATAAAGTAATTGGAGGTATTGAAACTCGCTTACAAAATGCGATTGATGCTATTGATGGGTTTTTAAAGAAATAAATTTTCCCGCTGATTTAGGGATTTCGCATATCGACACTTCCTGCTGAATTTATTTCAGCACCTGTCCTGCAAAAAAAGACCCTGAAATAAATTCAGGGTGACGTCTTTGTTGCGTTTTTCAAAATCAATTTTTTAATCTCAATCATTTTACATTACATTTGCACCATCAATAAGGGGTGCCTTGTTTTGTAAAAAACACAAATAAAGGCTGAGAACATACCCATTTTAGATGGAAGAGGGAAAATGTAAGATGGAAAGGGAAACCTTCAGCCTTTTTACCTTCAACCTTCAACCTCTAAATGCACCTGATCCAGGTAATGCTGGCGTAGGGATGGTTTATGGAGTTTAACTAAAGTCGGGAGTACCCCTACTGTCGGCAGGTTTAACTAAAACAAAAAATACAAATTGAAAAATTTAAGATTATTGGCATTGCTTGCCATGCTGTTGCCTTGTGTTGCAATGGCCCAAATTACTGTTAACGGAAAAGTAACCGACAACAATCAGAAATCATTAGATGGAGCAACAATCAAGTTAAAAAACAAAGCTACAACGATTATCAGTGACAAAAATGGAGACTACACATTAAACCTTGCGCAAGGTAAATACACCTTTAGCGTGAGTTATTTAGGGTACCAAACGCAAGAAAAAACTGTCGATTTAAGCTCCAATACCACCATTAATTTTAGCTTATCTGCACAGAGTTTTGTCGGCGACGAAGTTGTGGTAAGTGCAACAAGAGCCTCAAAAAACACCGCTACTACTTATAAAAACCTCGACAAGGCTGCTTTAGAAAAAAATAATCTTGGTCAAGACCTTCCCTATTTATTAAATCAAACTCCTTCTGTTGTTGTAAGTTCTGATGCTGGAGCAGGTATCGGCTATACAGGTATAAGAATTAGAGGTAGTGATGCAACTAGAATCAATGTAACTGTAAATGGCATACCTTTAAATGACGCAGAGAGCCAAGGCAGCTATTTTATCAACTTACCAGATTTGGCTTCTTCTGTAGACAATATTCAAATTCAACGCGGTGTTGGTACATCAACAAATGGTGCTGGTGCGTTTGGTGCCAGTTTAAATATACAAACCACCACCAGAAGAGATTCGGCCTATGCAGAAGTAAACAGTACTTATGGCTCTTATGAAACTTGGAAAAACACGGTCAATGTTGGTTCTGGCTTGATCAATAATAAATTTAGTTTTGACGGTCGCCTGTCAAGAATTAAGTCTGATGGTTATGTGGATAGGGCATCATCAAATTTGAAATCGTTTTTTGTTTCTGGTGCGTATTATGGCAAAAAAGATATTCTTCGTGCCAACGTATTTAGTGGTGCCGAAAAAACTTATCAGGCATGGAATGGTATTTCAGAAGTGCTATTAGTTACTGATAGAAAACATAATGATTTTACTTATGATAACCAAACCGATAACTACCAACAAGACCATTATCAGTTATTTTACACTCGTAATTTAAGCAATAAGCTCGTAGCGAATGCGGCCCTACATTATACCTATGGAAGAGGATACTACGAAGAATTTAAAGATAATCGCACATTAGCAGACTATAACATTGCACCAGTTGTAATTGGTGGCACTACAATTACCGAGTCTGATTTAGTAAGGAGATTATGGCTTGATAACGATTTTTATGGCGTTACCTATTCCTTAAACTACACACCAAAAACCAATCTAAACTTTATTTTAGGTGGAGCTTATAATGAATATGATGGAAAACACTTTGACGAAGTGATTTGGGCTAAGTATGCAAATTACGATGCAAGTGGTTCAATGAGACATAGATATAACGACAATGATGCTTTTAAAACAGACTTTAACATTTTTGGAAGAGCAAATTATCAGCTAGATAAATTTAATATTTTTGCGGACCTTCAGTATCGCCATGTTTACTATTCTTATTTCGGTAAGGATTTGGCAGGCAATCCTGCACAACAAAATGCGACTTTAGATTTCTTTAATCCAAAAGCTGGTTTAACTTATAATATTAACGAAAAAAGTAATGTTTATGCTTCTGTAGCAGTAGGAAACAAAGAGCCAAACAGAAGAGACTTTACTGATTCTAATATAAACAGCAGACCAAAATCAGAAAATTTAACTGATATTGAAGCTGGTTATAGAACACAATTTAACAACCTTTCATTTGGGATTAATGGTTATGCCATGCTTTATAAAGACCAGTTGATTAACACAGGTAAATTAAATGATGTTGGCGGACAAACTAGACAAAATGTGCCAGACAGTTACAGGTTAGGTATTGAATTTGATGGTCGTTGGCAAATTGTTAAAGACCTATATTGGGCTGCAACAGCTACATTAAGTCGTAATAAAATAAAAGAATTTAACGAGTACATTTATGATGAAGACCCTGCTGCATTAATTCCAACTGTAATTAACACTTATAAAAAAACCAATATATCTTTCTCTCCATCGGTAATTGCATCAAGTGAAATTGGTTATAATCTAATTAAAAATGGCCAAATCGCTTTCATCAGCAAATATGTTGGCAAGCAAAATTTAGATAATACTTCTGCAAATAGTCGCACATTATCTAGCTTTTTTGTGAATGATATTCGCCTGAGCTACAATACTGCTTTTGCAGGTGTAAAAAATGTTGGCTTAACTTTATTGGTAAATAACGTGTTTAGCACACTTTATGAAAATAATGGAGGTTCTTACAGTTATCTTTACGGCGGAGTTTTAGATCGTGGCAATTACTATTATCCGCAAGCAACACGTAACTTTTTATTGAGCTTGAACGTTAAGTTTTAGAAAGACAAAAGACCATAGCAGAAAGACTAAAGAACATTAAATTCGTCATTGTGAGCTTTGCAAAGCAATCTATCTTGCAGGAAAGATTGCTTAACTATCTTCGCAATGACGATTTATTTTAAATCGGTGTAATCAAATTTAATCCTTTAAAAATCTTCTTCAATGAAAAAATACATCGAAAAATTACACTTCATCACAAATGATATTCAACAAAGCTCACACATAGAGCAAGCACAAGTAGCTTGTGAGGCTGGGGCAAAATGGATTCAATATCGCTGTTTAAGCAAAGCTGATGATGAACTTTTAGCCGATATTAATGCCATAGCAGAAATTTGTGATGATTGGGGAGTAACCTTAATCGTAACCAATCATATTCACTTAAAAGGCAAAGCCGATATACAGGGTTTTCATATAGAAGATATGAGGGCTAACTTCATCGCACTGCGTAAACAAATTGGAGAAGAGTTTACTTTAGGAGGTTCTGCTAACACGGTAGAAGATTTAATTCGATTATCAAAAGAAGGTGCAGATTATGCTGGTTTTGGTCCATTTAAAGTTACCACCACAAAGCCTAATGACTATCCGTTACTTGGCAAAGAAGGTTATGCTGATGCGATGGAAAAATTGAAGGCTAAAGATATCGATTTACCGATTTTAGCAGTTGGTGGAGTTACTTTGGCAGATATTCCTCAGCTTCTAGAAACTGGCATTTATGGTATTGCGGCATCATCAGCAATAAATCAAGCTGAAAATATGTACGAGGCATATTTAGATTTTTATAAAGCTGTGATTTAAAATATAAAACCTCGTAGGTTTATTCCTAGATTTACTATATGGTTTATTTCATTAGTGGTTTAGGTGCCGACGAAAGGGTGTTTCAGTTTCTTGATTTATCCGAAATTGAACATCAATTTATTAAATGGAATGAACCTAGAAAAAACGAAAGCTTATCAAATTATTGCACAGAACTCGCTGAACAAATTGACAAAACTAAGGAAGTAATTTTAATAGGCATTTCTTTCGGAGGAATTATCGCTCAAGAAATTTCGAAAATCGTTACTTGTAAAAAAGTAATTATCATATCAAGTGTAAAATCTAATAGTGAATTTAGTTGGCAGCTCAAGCTAGCTAGTCGACTACAAATCCATAAAATTGCTCCACTCTGGTTTTTAACATTAAGTAATAAACTAACAGCCAATTATTATTTTGGAATTGAAAGCAAGTTAGAATCTAAATTGCTTCATCAAATAATTAAGGATACCAATCCCACATTTTTAGTTTGGGCAATCAATCAAATAATGAATTGGAAGAACGAAAAGTATCCAGAAAATTTAATTCATATCCACGGAACATCCGATAAAATATTCCCTATAAAAAATATTCAAAATGCAATAGAAATACCAAATGGAGGTCATTTTATGATTGTAAATAAAGCTTCTCAAATAGAACAACTTATATTTGATATCATTAAATAACACTATGGAAACCAAACAAACAGATATTCTCAATATAGATGATGTTAAATTATTGGTAAATGACTTTTATGAAAAAGTTCGAGATAATGAATTGTTATCACCTATTTTTAATGGCGTTATTAAAGATAACTGGCCTGCACATTTAGAGAGAATGTATGGTTTTTGGCAAACTTTACTATTGGATGTCCCAGCCTATAGTGGAACTCCATTTTTAAAACACGCCAAGCTTCCAATAGAGAAGGAACATTTTGATGCTTGGATTGGTTTATTTAATGAAACCGTTGATGAACATTTTACAGGCGAAAAAGCTAGTGAAGCCAAATGGAGAGCTGCAAGAATGAGTGAGATGTTTCAATATAAATTGGATTATTACAAAAACAATCCTGCGCAACCACTAATATAATTTGCCTTGGAAGAACCATCAGTCATAGTAGAAAAAAAAGACCCTTTTGCTTCTTTACGTTACCGAGAATTTCGTTCTTATTTAGGAATGCGCTTCTTCTTTACGTTTGCTTACCAAATGCAAGCCATTATCATTGGCGCTCACATTTATCATTTAACTAGAGACCCACTTGCCCTTGCTTTTATTGGGCTTTCTGAAGCAATACCAGCAATCTCAATTGCATTATATGGAGGTTATTTAGCAGACAAATTAGAAAAAAAAGGTTTGCTCCTTAAAATCTTCTCGGCGGTTTTGTTAGCATCTATCGTTATGCTTTTGGTAACAAGTCATAGAATGAGTTCCTACATTCCTTCAAGTTATATTGTTCCTATCATGTACGGAATGATTTTTTGTGTTGGTTTGGCAAGAGGTTTATTTGGTCCAGCGACTTTTTCTTTAATGGCTTCTATTTTACCTAAAAAGCTCTATCCAAATGCAAGTACTTGGAGTAGTTCGTTCTGGCAAATGGCTTCTATTTTAGGTCCAGCAGCAGGCGGTTTAATTTATGCAGGCTTTGGGATATCCATTTCTTACATTATAATTATTGCTTTTATCATTTTGGCAATCATTTGCATTTTGTTTTTAAAAGTGCATCCTCCAACATTTATCCCTAAAGAAAGTATTGCAAAGAGCTTACAAGAAGGTATTCAGTTTGTATTTAAAAGTAAAATGATGTTAGGTGCAATGAGCCTGGATTTGTTCTCTGTATTTTTTGGTGGTGCTGTTGCCTTATTGCCAATCTTTGCATACGATATACTTCATGTAGGTTCAGAAGGATTAGGCTTCATGAGAGCTGCAGCATCATTAGGTTCTGTGTTAACCATGCTAGTGATGACTAGATTTTCACCTATGAACAGACCTTGGAGAAATTTACTAATTGCGGTTACAGGCTTTGCTATTAGTATTATCTGTTATGGCTTATCAACCAGTTTCTACCTTACTTTATTCTTCTTATTCTGCGAAGGAGCATTTGATAGTGTGAGTGTAATCATCCGTTCTACCATTATGCAACTGCTTACGCCAGACCAAATGAGGGGCCGTGTTTCTGCAGTAAATAGTATGTTTATTGGCTCATCTAATGAGATTGGGGCATTTGAATCTGGTTTAACAGCAAAACTGATGCGCACTGTTCCTGCTGTAGTTTTTGGAGGAAGTATGACGTTGGGTATCGCAGCAATTACCTATTTCAAAACTAAAAGTCTGTTACCATTAACCTTAAACGATATTAAGCCTGCCGATAAAATTGAAGACCAGATCTAGCTTAATCAAAGTTTTAGTTTAGGGAAAAGCAATATCAGTTTTCCAATTAAAGTTAGTCTGGCTTTCCATTATATCTTTTCGCGAAGGGCTCAAAGTATGTCATTCCAATCCAGTTTAAAAACTTAGGTTATTGCTACTATTTAAGTATTAATCGGATAAAATAAAAGTCCAGATTTAAGGAAATTGATTAAACGGTGGTTCTTTAGGATAGATATAGTTTTTCTTGATAAGGAGATATATTATACTTCCCAAGCAAGGCATTAATAGTACTAATACAAAGAAGATTAGTTTTGTATTACTTTCCCTAAAATCAGAACGCATGATATCAATAAGCGCATAAATCATTAATCCGAAAGGAATTGACAAGATGACAAGAATGATGATTATTTCAATTGAGCCTAGGTTGAAGAATTCTAAAAGCATACTAGTATTTGTGTAATTACACTAAACTACAATTTAGTTTTTATAGTTGGCCATCCGTTTTCCCAATCTAAAATCTCAATTCTCAATTTTGATTTTCCATTGTCTTTTGCATCATATCCATGAAAAATGAGGTAATCTTTCCCATCTGCATGATAAACAGCATTATGCCCAACGCCATGCCAGTTTTCATTTCCAGCTAATAAAATTGTTCCGCCTCCATTAGTTAAGAGAATATTTGATTGGTCAACATACGGACCTTGGATGTGTTTAGACCGACCAACAATCATTTTATAGGTACTTGCTTCTCCTTTGCAACAATAATCTATCGAAGCAAAAAGATAATAATACCCATTCTTCTTAAATATGAAAGGTGCTTCAATTGCATTATTGCCAGATTGTCCCTTTTTCTTCTGGCTTGCTATAGTTTCAATTTTGTAAATGCTGGTATCAATGCTTAACAAGTCTTTTTTTAGTTGCACCATTTTAATTCCATCCCAAAAAGACCCAAATGTCATCCAAGACTTACCTTCATCATCTGTGATTATATTTGGGTCGATGGCATTCCAATGTGTTTTTACAGGAGTAGATTGAATTACCTTTCCATGATCTACCCACTTAAAATTTGAGTCTGATGGATTTAAGGTTTTGTTAGTAGCTACCCCAATTGCGGATGAATTTTTCCCAAACGTAGAAACCGAATAGAATAAATAATACTGATTGTTGTGAAATGAAATATCTGGCGCCCAAATATGCCCCTTAAATCCAGAAATTGATTCTACAGCCCAAGTTGGAGCCGTTGCAAAAACTGGCCGCTCTAGCTTCCAACTTAGTAAATCTTTAGAGCTTTGCACCTTAATTCCGTTTCCCGTACTAAACAAATAGTAAATACTATCTTGTTTAATAATTACCGGATCATGAACAGAAATACCTTTTTGAACTGACTGTGCCTTAACATTTAAAATGCTAAACAAAATCAATAGGGTAAAAAGGTATTTCATTGATTGCATTTTATCTTTCGCCTACTTGTTGTCTCCACATTGCATAATACAAGCCTTTTTCTGCTAATAAATCTGCGTGTTTACCTTGCTCAATAATGTTTCCTTTTTCTAAAACAAAAATTCTATCCGCATGGCGGATGGTTGATAAACGGTGTGCAATTAAGATGGTAATTTGACTGGTTATATCAGAAACCTCGCGAATGGTTTTGGTAATTTCTTCTTCAGTAATCGAATCTAAAGATGATGTTGCCTCATCAAACACTAAAATATCTGGGTTACGTAATAATGCTCTAGCAATTGATAAGCGTTGTTTTTCTCCGCCAGAAACCTTTACACCACCTTCGCCAATCACAGTATCAAGTCCTTTATCAGCACGTGCTAATAAATTCTGGCAAGCGGCTTGATGTAGCACTCTCATACAATCTTCATCACTTGCTCCTGGTTTTACAAAAAGTAAGTTTTCTCTAATTGTGCCTGAAAATAATTGAGTGTCTTGAGTAACAAAACCTATTTTTTCACGTAATTGATTAAGGTCAATTTCCCTACCTGAAATTTGATTGTATAATACTTTACCCTCCATTGGTTGGTACAAACCTACTAACAGTTTTACCAAAGTTGTTTTCCCAGAACCAGATGGTCCTACAAAGGCTATAGTTTCACCATTATTTGTTGTAAAACTAATGTTGTTTAATGCATTGGTTTTCCCAGAAAGATGTTTGAAGTTTACATCCTCAAAAGTTAAAGTATTAATTTTTTCAACCTTAACTGGATTTAATGGTTTATGTTCTACAGGTGTGCTTAATATTCTTTTAAAGTTACCCAATGAAACCTCTGCTTCTCTCCAAGCCAAAATCACGGTTCCAATTTCTTGAAGTGGACCAAACAAAAAGAACGAATAGAATAAAAACGAAAGATATTGACCAGGAGTAATGTTGTTTTCGAAAATAAGCATTAGCAGTACTACAATCATCGTACTACGTACCAAATTCACGGTAGTTCCTTGTACAAAACTCATACTCCTCACATATTTTACCTTTTTAAGTTCAAGTCCTAATATTTTATAAGTTGTATTATTTAATCTCCCAATTTCTTGATCTGCCAAACCCAAACTTTTTACTAATTCTATGTTTCTTAATGATTCAGTTGTAGAACCAGCTAAAGCTGTAGTTTCTGAAATGATTGAACGCTGTATAGTTTTAATTTTTCGGCTCAAAAACCAACTAATAAAGCTGATGATTGGAATAGATGCCGCATATACCAATGTTACTTTATAACTGATGGATAAAGAGTAAACAATAACGAACATCAATCCAATAAAACTGATGAAAAGTATGCTAATAAATGAGGTGATGAATTTTTCGCTATCTGTTCTTACTTTCTGAAGGATAGAAAGAGTTTCTCCACTACGTTGATCTTCAAATACTTGATAAGGCAACTCCAACGAGTGTTTAAGCCCATCTGCATACATTTTTGCGCCAACCTTTTGGATGATAATGCTGGTAAAATAATCTTGAAAGTTTTTAGCAATTCTAGACACCATCGCTACACCAATAGCGGCACCAACTAACTTTAAAACACCAAATATGTAAGCTTCCCTATCTGCTTGGTATAAGCTAGCCTTGGTAATATATCTATCCATCAATTTTCCTGTAATAGCAGGATCCATTAATGAAAAGCCGATGTTCATAGCAGCTAAGCACAAAGCAAGCACCACTAACCATTTATGTTCTTTTAAATATTGGAGCAGTAAATTCATTTTTTTATTGTTTGGATTGCAAAAATAAACAAAGGGAATGAAGCTTAGCCACATTCCCTTTTTAATTACATTTTAGCGATATACTGATTGCCTGTGCAATAGGTAATCTACTATATCGTCATGATATCTTTTTCTTTTATTTCTGCGTGTTTGTCAACTTTGATGATGTAAGCATCGGTTATTTTCTGAACCTCACCTTCACCAGTTTTAATTTCATCGTCAGAAATACCTTCTCCTTTTAATCTTTGGATTTTACCATTGGCATCCTTACGTATATTACGAACGGTAATTCTTCCTCTTTCTGCCTCTTCTTTAACTTTTTTAACTAAATCCTTACGACGTTCTTCTGTTAATGGAGGTACAACTAAACGGATAATTACACCATCATTTTGAGGATTAATACCAATATTAGCTTCCATAATTGCTCTTTCAATAGGAACTAATAATGATTTTTCCCAAGGTTGGATAATTAAGGTACGAGCATCTGGAGTTGTAATACCACCTACTTGTGCCAAAGGAGTTGGATTGCCATAATAGTCAACCATAATTCCATCTAACATACCTGCTGATGCTTTACCAGCTCTTATTTTAGTCAATTCTGCTTCACAATGGGCAATAGCTTTATCCATTGTTGCTTGTGCGTCTGCTAATTGTTTCTTTATGAGGTCATTCATAATTTGTAGTGTTTGTACAAAAATATAAAAATTAGTGTTATTTAGCTACAGCTGTTAGTATTTCTAATTCGTACGCTAAAAATCTTCCTTTTGAAATGTGTGTTGTCCTCTTACCGTTTTCATATTTAAATTCAGTTTCTACTAACCATTCCCCAAGGTTGTGCCTAATGTAGGTTTTAGCAGTATCAATACTATTTGTTATAACTAAAGGAACAGTAACCCATTTTCCTTTTTTATACTGCTCACCTTCCTTTTTTATAAAATTTGCCGGGGTTATGGCTTCGAACCCGAAAAAATAACTTCCTTTTTCTAAATAAAAATTTAGGCTCTTTAAATCAAATTGCAATTTCTTCTTATCGATTTTACCAACAATACTTTCATTGATTAAGGCACTGCTAGGTTTCCCATTATCATCCTTAAACAAAACAAATCTATAATCACTAACGTTTGCTTTATCTTGAAGTTTAATTGGAAAAGTAAGCTTATTTAAAAAACCGGCACTATCTACTTTAATTTGAATAACCTTGTTTAAAGTGGCATTTGAAAAATTAGGGTAGCTCCAAAAACGATTAGATGGTGTATTCTTAATCTTTAAGATATTGGATTTTGAATAGGCAACCACAACATCCTCTAACTGGTTTATTGCATTCTTTAATCTAACCTCGTTATTGCCTTTAATTACAGAGTAAGGCAATATCAAATCTTCAAATCCTAGCAAATGAAATAAATAACTAGCATTTTGGGTTAAGGCAATCTCTGAAAAACCCTCATTGTCGGTAATTCCAATCAATGAATTATCCTTTTCCACCAAAAAGATAGAAACATTTGCCAATGCATTACCAGACTCATCTTTAACAGAAATTTTTTGTGCTAAACAGGTATTAATCGATAACAGAAAAATAAAAAAATACTTCATTTAAGAACTAGCCAACTACTAGCGTACCAATCTCTTCGCCATTAGCAATCTTCATGAAGTTGCCATGCTTGTTCATGTCAAATACAATGATTGGAACTTTATTTTCTTCGCAAAGCGTGAAGGCTGTCATATCCATTACGTTTAATCCTTTAGCATAAACTTCTTTGAAAGTGATTTCTGTATATTTAGTAGCATTTGGGTCTTTCTCTGGGTCTGCAGTATAAATTCCATCTACACGAGTACCTTTTAAAACCACATCTGCAGAAATTTCGATTGCTCTTAAAGCAGCCGCAGAATCGGTTGTGAAATATGGGTTTCCAGTACCCGCACCAAAAATAACCACACGACCTTTTTCAAGGTGGCGAACAGCTCTTCTTCTTACAAATGGCTCACAGATTTGCTCCATTTTAATGGCAGATAATAAACGGGTTTTTAATCCAACTTTCTCAAGTGCATCTTGTAAAGCCATGCTATTGATAACCGTGGCAAGCATTCCCATATAATCGGCTTGGGCTCTATCCATTCCAGATTTTTCTGCACTTAAGCCTCTAAAAATGTTTCCTCCACCTATTACTATTGCAATTTGTAAGCCTTTGTCATGCACTGCTTTAATATCTTCAGCATACTGCTTAACACGCTCATTGTCAATACCATATTGCTTTTCGCCCATTAACGATTCGCCACTCAGTTTTAGTAAAATCCGTTTATATTTCATCAGGTTGTTTTGAATGTTTTTATCTGTCAGATGGAGCCTTCGATGAATAAAATAATTATTTTATTCATCTCGGGTTCATAACCTCAAAAATATTAACAATTTTTTACTTAGCTACTATGCTTTTTAACAATTGATGTAATTATTTAGTTGTGGAATACTTCTCCGTTAAATATTACTTCCTTTAAGCTTAATTCTTTATCCAATACTAAAAAATCTGCTTGATATCCAGCTCCAATTTTCCCTTTAAACCCATCTTCTCCAATTAGTCTTGCAGGGTACAACGAACTCATTTTTATAGCGTCACTTAGATCAATATTACAATGATTTACACAATTTTTAACAGCTTGCAGCATGGTTAAGGATGAACCAGATAATGTTCCATCTGGCATTACAAATTTATCTCCCAGTAAACGATGCTGATAAGGGCCCGATGAGCACTCTGTTACAGCATCTGTAATTAAGAACATTCGCTCCTTTAACAATTTCTGACTAAACTTTATCACTTCAAAATCTACGTGGTTCCCATCGGCAATTATACTTGCCATTGCTTTGCCATGATTAAATACTGCTGTTGGTATGCCTGGACCTCTATGATGAATAGGTGACATGGCATTAAACAAATGTGTTGTGGTTTGTATCCCTAAATTGTACGCAGCAGTTGCTTGTTCAAAACTTGCATCGCTATGTCCCAAAGAGACAACCACACCATTATCCAAAAGATATTGTATAACTTTTTCATCTTGTAGTTCAGGAGCAATGGTCATCATTTTAATTACTCCATCGCCAAAATCAAGTAATGCCTTAATTTCGTCAAGTGTAGCCTTACGAATAAATTCGCTAACATGTGCTCCTCTTCTTTTAGCATTTAAAAATGGTCCTTCTAAGTGCAGACCTAGGCAATTTTTTGCTATTCTTTTATGCTCTTTCGCAGCTGTAATACAAGCATTAAAAACTTCTGGTGTATTTGTGGCAATACAAGCTAAAAAACCTGTCGTTCCTTTTTTTAAAAGATCATCTTCAATAATTTCAAGTGATTCTACAGTTGGTTCTGCTGAAAATAATCTTCCTCCTGCTCCATAAATTTGAAGATCTATGAACCCAGGAATTATTAGATTTTCTCTATCAGAAACAATTTCTGCAGTTTTTACAGTTTTGAATTTTCCTTTAGCAATTTCCAACTCTTCTAATGATATTATAGTGTCTCCATCAAAATAGTTGTAATTATCAAACGTTTGCGTCATGTTAAGCGGCTATTTTTTACGAAGGTAATATTTTAAACTTTTATATTGTCCCTTAGAAAATCCCATATTATGAATATCGAACCAACTTCAAAAAGAAGAAATTTCCTTAAAACTACATTCGCACTTGGCGCTACCGCTTTTATCAATCCCTTAAGCACAGTTGCTTCATTACCAGAAAAGGCAGATGAATTTGCAATTACCGTTGGTCCGTATTTACAAACTAATTTTGGCAACGAAATGACCATCTTGTGGTTAACTAATAAAGTTGCTGCTGGCTGGGTAGAATTTGGAGAAGATATAAACAAGCTTGACCAGAAAGCTTATGGAAAATCAGCATTAGGATTAAAAGCAGCCAATAGCAAACTGAATTGCGTTACAATTAATGGCTTATTGCCTGGTAAAACTTATTATTATCGTATTTATTCTAAAGAAATAAAAGATTTTCAACCCTATAAGCTTACCTACGGAAATACGGTTAATTCTGAAACAGAAAGTTTTATAAACACTGATATATCTAAAAAAGAAGTTTCATTTTTAATGTTAAATGATATTCATGATAGGCCTAAATCTATCCCCTTACTATTGGATTTAGACAAGGGCAACAAAAATGACTTTATCTTTTTTAATGGGGATATTTTTGATTACCAAACAGATGAGCAACAAATTATCGATCACATGTTAAAGCCTTGTGTTGATTCATTCGCCAAACAGACACCATTTATTTATGTAAGAGGAAATCATGAAACACGTGGTAAATTTGCTAGAGAATTTCCTCAATATTATAAGCATGTTGGCCACGCTGCTTTTACTCTTGGGCCTGTTCGTTTTGTTATTATCGATACCGGAGAAGACAAGGAAGACGCTCATCCAGTTTATGCAGGAATTGTTGATTTTGACCAATATAGAATTGAGCAAGCAGAATGGTTGAAGCAAGAAATTAGTTCAAAAGAATTTAGAAAAGCACCATTTAGAGTTGTATTGATGCACATTCCTCCTCGTTTTTCTGGAGATGCACATGGACCAAAACATTGTACGGAGGTTTTTGAACCATTATTAAATGCAGGAAAAGTAGATTTAGTTTTAAGTGGGCATACTCACAAATATATGGTTCATCAACCCAACAAAGAAGCTAATCATTATCCGCTAATAATTGGTGGAGGGCCGAAAGAAGGTACGAGAACATTAACAAAAATTATAGTAAATGATAGGGAGCTAAAAATAAGTATGCGTGATGATAGCGGAAAAGAAGTTGGAAATTATACCGCTAGAAGGAAATAACGTAAACAAAAAAAGTCCCGATAAATCGGGACTTTTTATTATAATTTAAGTTGCTAATTAAGCGCCTAATTGTACTCTTTTGAAAGCTGTTACTGTTAATCCTTTAGCAGTATTGTCTAAGAATTTACGAACATCTACCGAACCGTCTTTAACAAACTCTTGGTTTAATAAAGTGCTGTCTTTGTAGAATTTATTCAATTTACCAGCAGCGATTTTTTCAACCATTTCTTCCGGTTTACCTTCTTGACGAATAACATCTTTAGCGATTTCAATCTCACGCTCAATAGTAGCAGGGTCAACACCGTCTTTATCAACAGCAACTGGGTTCATTGCAGCAATTTGCATTGCAACATCTTTACCAGCTTCAGTAATATCTACGCCATTTGCACCTTCAAATACTACTAAAACGCCCATTTTGCCGTTTGAGTGAGTGTAAGAAACAATTTTCTCACCAGAAACATTTGCATATTCTTGGATAACGATTTTCTCACCGATTTTACCAGTTAATTCAGTAATAGTTTCAGCAACTGTACGTCCGTCTTCTAAAGTAATTGCTGATAATTCTTCTGCAGTAGCAGGATTGTTAGCAACTGCTGCAGCTAAAACAGCTTGACCTAAATTACGGAAATCTTCAACTTTAGAAACTGGCTCAGTTTCACAAGCTAAAGCAACTAATTTACCATTTGTACCATCTGCAGAAACACTGATTAACACTTGACCTTCAGAAGTAGCATTACCAGAACGAGCGGCAGAAACTTTTTGACCTTTTTTACGCAATAAATCAACCGCAGCTTCGAAATCGCCATTAGCTTCTACTAAAGCTTTTTTGCAATCCATCATACCAGCGCCAGTTTGTTGGCGTAGTTTATTTACATCTGCGGCAGTAATTTGTACTGTTGACATTTTGTATGTTTTTTAATTTTTTATAAAATATTATGGGTTGAAGATTACAAGGCTATGGGTAAACCCGCAACTCGTAACTCTCAACCCACAACTTAAACTATGCTTCTGTAGAATCTTCTGTTGATGCTTGTGCGTCAGCAGTTTCTTTTTTAGTTGGTCTTTTAGCACCAGCTTCTCTAGGTGTTGCAGCCTCTGGAGCATCAGCAGCAGTTTTCACAGCTACAGCTTCTTTTTCAGCTTCATCATCTTTTTCGCGTTTGCGCTCATCTAAACCTTCTTCAATTGCTTTGATAATTACATCAGTAATTAATAAAATTGATTTAGTTGCATCATCATTCGCAGGAATTGGAAAATCGATGTTAGATGGATCAGAGTTAGTATCAACCATTGCAAAAGTAGGGATGTTTAATTTCATCGCTTCTGCTACAGCAATATGCTCTTTTTTAACGTCGATTAAGAAAATTGCAGCCGGTAAACGGTTTAAGTCTGCAATACCACCTAATAAACTTTCTAATTTGATACGCTCACGTTGAATCATCAAACGCTCTTTTTTAGAAAGAATTGAGTAAGTACCGTCTTTAGTCATTTTATCGATGGTAACCATCTTTTTAATTGACTTGCGTACTGTAGCAAAGTTAGTTAACATACCACCTAACCAACGCTCGGTTACGAAAGGCATATTTACTTTTCTTGCTTGTTCAGCAACGATTTCTTTAGCTTGTTTCTTAGTAGCTACGAATAAGATCTTACGACCTGATTTTACGATTTGTTTAATCGCTGCTGCAGCTTCTTCAGTTTTAGTTAAAGTTTTATTTAAATCTATAATGTGAATCCCATTGCGTTCCATAAAAATATATGGTGCCATTTTCGGATTCCATTTGCGGGTAAGGTGACCAAAGTGTACACCTGCATCCAATAAGTCTTGATATGTAGTTCTTGCCATTGTGTTTGTCTCCTTTAAGATTAACGTTTACTGAATTGGAATTTCTTACGTGCTTTTTTACGTCCTGGTTTCTTACGTTCAACCATACGCATATCACGGGTCATTAACCCTTTAGCACGTAATGCTGGTTTTTTCTCAGCATCTAATTCAACAATAGCCTTAGCGATTGCCAAGCGAACTGCTTCTGCTTGTCCTTTTACTCCACCACCGTTTACATTTACGTTAACATCAAATTTACCAACCGACTCAGAAACTTCGAATGATTGGTTAACAATGTATTGTAAAGGTAATGTTGGGAAATATTCTTTATGATCTTTACCGTTAACGGTAATGGTGCCGTTGCCTTCTTTTAAATAGATACGGGCAACTGCAGTTTTTCTTCTACCTGAAGTATTTGTAACTGACATTTCTTTTCTCCTTTAATTAAAGTGTAATGGTTTTTGGTGATTGTGCTGCATGCGGATGCTCCGACCCAGCGTAAACAAAAAGATTGGTGTACAATTTTTTGCCCAATTTTGTTTTTGGTAACATACCACGAACAGCCTTCTCAACTACGCGAGTAGGGTGTTTTGCCATTAATTCTTTTGGAGAAATAAATTTTTGACCACCTGGGTAACCAGTATAAGAAACATATTGCTTATCGCTTAATTTGTTTCCTGTCAATTTTACCTTGTCTGCATTAATAACGATAACGTTATCACCGCAGTCTACGTTTGGGGTAAACTCTGGCTTGTGTTTTCCTCTAATAATCATAGCGATTTTAGAAGACAAGCGCCCCAAAATCTCTCCTTGTGCATCAACTACAACCCACTGTTTGTTAACAGTTTTGGCATTGGCAGAGACAGTTTTGTAACTTAACGTATTCACTTGCTTTTATTTAATTTGTTAAAAAATATTTTAATTCCCTGTTTTTTAGGGACTGCAAAGATAGGGAGAATACTTTAATTGTCAAAGAGTTGCCGCAAAAAAAGTTGGGAGTTGAGTGTTGGGAGTTGAGAGTTCTGGTCCGATTAAGGTAAAAATGCTCAAAAACAATTAATTACGACGTTTTGAAAAGCAAGTTAAGTGGTTCTTTTTAATGGTAGTCTGGCTTTACGCTATATTCCCGATGAAGAATCGGGAGATGCCGCTTCAATCCAGTTTAGATTGCAGGGCTTGTGTAAGTAAGGAGGGTTGCAAAGCGCACTACAAATCATCAGGTTTAAAGCCAATCCGCTTTCTAGGCTGGCTTTTCTTATCAATAAGCTGGTCTAAGTAACTAAATACCAATTCAATATTCTTATCGTGATTTTGAAGGTGCTTTTTAATGTCGGCAATTTCAAGTTTCAATTCTGTATGCTCACTCAATAAATTTCTCAACCTTGTAAAAATTCTTACAATTTGAATATTCCTGCCTGCCTGCCTGCCGGCAGGCAGGTACTTGTATAGCTTGTTGGCTATTCAGAACACTAGACAACATTAATACGCCATGTTCGGTAAAGAATGGCAGCTTTCTTCTTCCTCCTCTGCCTTTGTTTGATATCGCAAATTGCGATATCAAAGACTTAAATTCCTCATCAGAAAGTTGAAACATAAAATCTTCAGGAAATCTGCTAATATTTCTTTTGACTTGTTCATTTAATCTTCCTGTTTCCACACCATAAAATTCTGCTAAATCGCTATCAAGCATTACTTTATGATTTCTTATCTCATAAATTTTGTTCACAACAATATCGTCTGATAGTATTGCAAGGGGTTGTTTGTTGGTCATAGGTAAACCAAATATAAAATATATTTTGGATTTTGATATCGCAAAATGCGACCTCAAGTTTAACCTCTCAACTCTTTACAACTCCTCAAAAAGTAAATTATAATATGTACCAAAACGGAAATGCTAAATACAATTCCGATAGTTAAATAAGTTAAAGTATCATTACTGATAAAATTATATTCAATTGCTGGAGCAATGATATTATAAATGCCATAAATTATGGTTCCAATAAAATACAAACTCCATAATCCTGTTAAGTAATGCCAAATTTTCCATTTGTAGTTATCTAATTGGTAACTCCTCAAGCAAAGCCAACTAAACAATATAATCACAAATATGCCAGCGGTAGAATTAAATGTTCCGCTCTTTAAGTAAACCAACAGATAAATAATGGCAAGTATGAGGTTGAAATAGGATAGTTTTTGAAGCATACAAAATGTTAAGCATAATCAAATTTGTAATTAATAAAGAACAATTGCGTTTTAATATTGTTAGAATTTTATAAAACCTACAATTATGACAAAGCAAACAAAAATTTTAACTGGCCTGTTAGCCGGTGTAGCAGTAGGAACTGCAATTGCATTGATATTATCTTCTGATAAAAATGATGACCTTAAACAAAAGGCAAGTGATTGGTTTTGCGATTTACTAGACAGCTCAAAAGATAAACTTGCTTCTGTAACTGGTCTTGTAAAAGATAAAATAGCGAAAACCAACGCATAGATTTTCATATAAGCTTTTCCAAAACTATCTTTGATTATGGATGTTTTTGGAAAAGCACTATCCGACTTTTATACAAAAGGTAAAGCTGATGTTCTTTGGCTACATAATTCTTATGATGAGCCTGAAGAAATGCCTGTTGATGTTTTCTTTAGAGCAGAGGATGAAATGCCTCCTTTAGAACACTATGCACTTTCACGTTGTTATGGCGATGTTTTGGATGTTGGTGCTGGAGTAGGAAGTCATGCCTTAATTTTGCAAGAAATAGGGCATAAAGTTACCGCAATAGATATATCGGCCAATGCCGTAAAAATAATGCAACAACGTGGAGTTAAAAACGCAGTAGTACAAGATGTTTTTACTATAACTGAAAAATTCGACACAATATTACTATTAATGAACGGCATAGGCTTAACAGGAACCTTAGCTGGATACATTGATTTTTTACAAAAAGCAAAAAACCTAATCAACCCTGATGGCCAATTACTGTTTGACAGTTCTGACATATCCTATTTATATGAAGATTTAGAAAAACCTTCCAATCAATATTTTGGCGAAGTAAGTTTTCGCTACGAATATCAAAAACAAAGAGGAAACTGGTTTAACTGGTTATATTTAGATCAAGGAACATTAGCTCACCTAGCGCATCAAAATGGCTGGGATTGCGAAGTTATTTTTGAGGACGGCGAAGACCAATATTTAGCAAGGTTAAAATTGTTGAGTTAAATTGTAAACATATAAAAATTGAGAAGTTAAGAAAGGCAAATAATTGTCATACTGATAAAATGCGCCAATAAAATATCCTATGCTTTCTCTTCCCAAATGCAAGCAATATTTATAATGGTTTGCACTGCTTTTTCCATATCCTGTACAGAAACCCATTCTTGCTTGCTATGAAAAGCGTGTTCTCCCGCAAAAATATTGGGACAAGGTAAACCCATAAAAGATAATCGAGAGCCATCTGTTCCCCCTCTTATACTTTGCCTTTTTGGCGTTATTCCTGCACGCTCAATAGCTTCAATGCCATATTCAATTACTTGCGGATATTTATCTAACACCTTTTTCATGTTACGATATTGCTCGGTAACCTTAAACTCGTAAGTAGAGTTTGGGTAAGTCTTAAGAACCTCTTTTACTATGTTCTCTAACGTTATCTCGTGAGCTTTTAATAATTCATCATCAAAATCTCTTATGATAAATTGTGCTTCTGCTTGTTCTGCTTGGCCTTGAAAACTTACAGGATGAATGAAACCTTCTTTTCCGCTTGTTGCTTCTGGTGTCAATTTATCTTTTGGCAATGCCGATAAAATATCAGCCAACGCTTTAATGGCACTTTCCATTTTCCCTTTAGCAAAACCAGGATGAGAGCTTACTCCATTAATCGTTAACTTAATACCATCGGCAGAGAATGTTTCATCTTCTATGGAACCTAATGTTTCTCCATCAACTGTGTAAGCAAAATCAGCCCCTAGTTTCTTTAAATCTACGTTGTCTACGCCACGCCCAATTTCTTCGTCAGGTGTAAACAATATTTTAATTACGCCATGTTTAATATCTGGATTTTGCATCAAAAAAGCCGCAACCTCCATAATTTCGGCTAAGCCAGCTTTATTATCTGCCCCTAAAAGTGTTGTACCACTTGCTGTAATAATGTCGTTTCCAATCTGATTTTTCAAATCTTTGTGTTCGCTTAATTTCAAAACAATTGAATTGTCATCAGGCAACACTAAGTCATCTCCATTATAATTTTTATGAATAATTGGTTTAACATTCTTGCCGCTACAATCTGGCGATGTATCCATATGAGAACAAAAACAAATTACAGGAACCTTTTTTTTAGAAGTTGCAGGAATTGTGGCATAAACATATCCGTAATTATCTAAATGAGTATCTACAACCCCAATACCTAGTAATTCATCTACTAAAGTTCTCGCTAAATTATTCTGCTTTAAAGTTGAAGGAGAGGTTTCTGAACTTGAATCAGACTGAGTATCAACTTGTACGTATTTTAAAAACCTATTTTGTAAATTTTGGTCTTTGTTTTGATAATTACCCATAGTTTTCCAAAAATAATACTTATAAATACAATAAAGATTATAATTTTGCAGATAACCCAATAAAAACAAGGACTTTGAAAAAAGCTATTCTAACAATTTTACTTTTACTTTCTGCATTAATTGGATTTAGCCAAATTAATTTCTACAAATTTGCAGTTGGTGCTGGATTTGGAACTAATATTTCTTATGCAGATGTTAGAGAAAACAGTCAAGGTTATAGCGGGCATATTACGGCTGATTATAATCTTACCCCCTTCTTAACTGCAGGATTAGAGTTTCAGGCAGGCCAAATTAGAGGAGGCAACGTTATAACCAACCCACATAATCGTCAGTTTAAAAATAACTATAAAGGTTTTTCATTAAACGGAAGGGTTGCTTTAGGGCAATTTGTTGGATATTACAGACAAAGTTTTTTAAGCGCTATAAAAGGTCTTTATGTTGGAGTAGGATTAGGTGCTATAAGCAATAAAATGTCGTATATAGTACGTTATAAACCAAACACTCAAGCAACTAATCCACCACTTGGCTACCTGTTTCCAGGAAAAGATAAGAGTGTAAATCTTTTAATGCCACTTAATTTAGGGATGAATTTCTATTTTAAAGATAGAGATGATCAGTTAAGGTATATTGTAAACATTAACTATCAGGGTAATTTAACTTTTGGCGAAGGCTTAGATGGTTATAATGACCCGATGGTAAAGTTTGAAAATGATGCCCCAGATATGTACACTGTATTTTCTGTTGGCGTTAAGTATAATTTTGGTCCAGTTGGTATCTCGAAACGAATATTTGAAATTAATTAAAATCACTTGAAGAAAATAACATCCCTATTCTCACTACTTTTTTTAAGTTCTGCGCTTTTTGCTCAAACCAACTTTTATAAATTAAGCATCGGTGCTGGTGCTGGAGGAACTTTGGCATTTGCCGATTTACAAAAAAAGACATTAGGCTTTGCAGCTTATGGTTCATTAGATCTTCAGATAACTCCATACATTACCTTGGGGGGAGAATTTCAAAAAGGTGAACTAGCAGGAGGAGACATTACTTTTGATCCAAATAACCGACAATTTATTAACTCGTATAAAGCGGTAATAGGAAACCTAAGAGTACACCTTGGAGAATTCTTATCTTCATACCAGTTGCATAACGATTTCCTTTATAACATTAGGGGTTTATACGCGGGTGGAGGATTAGGCGTAATCAGCAACAAGATCTCAAACGTGAGATACTATGGTAGCAATTTTTATCCTGGAGAGGATTATAGCAAGGAAGGTTTGATTCTTCTTAATTTAGGTATTGATTTTTATATACCTAATCAATGGGGGCTTACGCGTTATGCAATTAACTTAAACCTACAAAATGCCCTAGCGCTTGGCGAAGGTATGGACGGCTATGCAAGTGTAGGCACAAGAAGCAAAGATATTTATAGCTTTTTCTCCCTCGGTTTTAAATATAAATTTGGTCCAATGGGATTAGATAGACGAAGATAATACTTTTGCAATTGAATAAAAAAGGTAATTTAGAGGATTGATTCAAGCTTCCTTTTATGAATAAATTGTCCCTATTTTTAACCCTTTTTATCTCAATAAATTCTTTTGCCCAACAAACTCCTTTTGAGAAAAGTGGTAAAAAAGAAACTACAACCTACGAAGAGTCTATTTCATTTTATGAAAGCTTAGCTAAAAGTTATCCATTGCAAACAAAGTTGTTTACTTATGGCAACACTGATTTTGGCAAACCCTTGCATCTTTTAGTATTATCAAAAAATAAAATCTTCGACCCAGTTGCTTTAAGAAAAAGTGATAAAAGAATTTTCTTGATTAATAACGGCATACATCCAGGAGAGCCTGAAGGTATCGATGCAAGTATGTTATTTGCTCGTGAGTTGTTAAAAAACAACAAGTTACCTGACAATGTGGTTATTTGCATTATCCCAGTTTATAATATTGACGGAAGCCATAATAGAAGCGGAACTTCTAGAGCAAATCAAAATGGGCCAGTTGCATATGGTTTTAGAGGAAACAGCAAAAACTATGATTTAAATAGAGATTTCATTAAAACCGATTCGAAAAACTCACAAGCTTTTCAGCAAATATTTAATACTTGGCAACCAGAGATTTTTGTAGATACACATACTAGTAATGGGGCAGATTACCAGTATACCATGACATTGATTCCAACACAAAAAGATAAATTAAATCCTATTTTATCCAGCTATTTAACAAAAACCTTAGTTCCAGATTTGTATAGCAAAATGAAGAATGTTGGCTATGAATTAATTCCTTACGTTAATTCAATCAATGAAACTCCAGATGCAGGAATTACAGGTTATATCGAATCTCCTCGCTACTCAACTGGTTATGCAGCTTTGCATAATTCAATCGGCTTTATGCCAGAAACACACATGCTGAAAGATTTCGACAAACGCGTAGAATCAACCTATAAACTATTGAATACTTATGTTGATGTAATTGTTAGGGATGCAAAAATTATTGGAGAGAATAAGCGCAAGGCAGATGAATCTGTGGCAAGCCAGAAAGATTTCCCATTAGATTGGAAATTAAATCGCTCTGTTTATGACAGCATTGAGTTTAAGGGATATATTGCAAAATATAAACCTAGTGAAGTTAGTGGTACAGATAGATTATACTATGATAGGAAAGACCCTTACACTAAGAAAATAAAGTACTGGGATAAATTTGAGCCAAGCCTAACAGTTACTAAACCCATTGCTTATGTAATTCCAAAAGCTTGGGATAAAGTAATCGCTCTGCTTAAATTAAACAATGTTAAAATGCAGCAATTAGCCACTGATGTAAAACTAGAATTAGATATGTATTACATTGGTGAAATGAAAACTGGAACTCGTCCGTATGAAGGCCATTACCAACATTCTGGTGTAAATCTTACAACTGTAAAGCAAAATGTACAATTCTACACTGGAGATTATGTAGTTTATGTTAATCAAGCCAACAATCGCTACATAGTAGAAACGCTAGAACCACAAGCAATTGATTCATTTTTTAACTGGAACTTTTTCGACTCAATTCTAGGGCAAAAAGAAGGTTATTCTAGTTACGTTTTTGAAGATACGGCAGCAGATTTATTGAAGAAAAATCCTGAGCTTAAACAAAAATTAGAAGCAGAAAAACTGAAAAATCCAGACTTGGCAAAAAATGGAAGAATGCAGCTAGATTTCGTTTACAAAAACTCTGATTACTTCGAAAAAACTTATATGCGTTATCCAATCGGTAGACTGCAAAAAGAAACCAAATTAAATTTAAAATAACATGATGCAATACTTAAACGATACTCCGGTAGCGTCAATTATATTTATTTTTACATTAATTACAAGTGTTTATGCGTTTAATGACCATAGCGTTTATGGCAAATTCATGCTGCATCCATATTCAATTGTACATCACAAAGCAAAATACTTTACAGTAATTACAAGTGGGTTAATCCATGCCGATGGAATGCATCTTTTCTTTAACATGGCAACATTCTTCTTTTTTGCATTTCCATTAGAGCAGTTGCTTGGCCATTGGCAATTTGGCTTATTGTATATCCTGAGTATGGTATTAGCTGATATTCCTTCCATTTTGAAACACAAAAACGACTATAGATATCATAGTTTAGGTGCTTCTGGAGCAATTAGTGGTGTATTGTTTAGTATGATTTTATTTGCACCATTTATGCAGATTGGCATCCTTTTTTTACCCCCACAATTAGGAATTTGGGCTATAATATTTGGTCCTTTATATTTATTTTATTGTTATTACATGTCTAAAAAGTCCAATGACAACATCAACCATGACGCACACTTTTTTGGTGCTTTAGCAGGTATTCTATTAACCGTTATTTTATTCCCTGGAATTATCCCACATTTTGTTGCTCAGGTTATGACTAAACTAACTGGTGGAGGGTAAAAAAGGCTCCTCAAAATAACTCATTGGAGCTGTTGGGTCTTTAATGATTTCGAATAAAGTATGTCCCCACGGTTTCCAGAAATTTTCTAAAACCTGCCCGTACGTTTTGTTAGCCCAAGCATCAAAAAGCGGTTTGTTTTGCATCCCTTTTAATGGCATGGCATCAATGTAAATTACCTCTTCAACCAGCATGATATTATATTCAGGCAGGCGATTAAACAAGTAAGCTGAATAAAAAAACCGAGCAGCAATTTCTTCGAACTGTTGTTCTGAAAGCTTTTTACCTTTTATAGAATCGATAATTTCTTGATGATATCTTTTATTGGTTCCGTTATCTTGCAAACAAGCGATTATCCCAAAATCCTTAAACTTTAAGGAGAAGGTTAACGTGTTAATTTCATCCCTAAAACTGAATGGTGTATTTTCATTATCTAGTGGCACAACAACGATAGACCAAGGCGTAAAATCTTCTAAAACTACCTCACGATAAATGCTTTGCAACATGGCATGCAGGTTCCCAAACTTATGCATTAAACCTTGCGACATGTTCATTCCATCGCCACTTAATTGCTGTAAACGAATGGCGCCTTGCATTTCTATATACAAAAAGCTGTACATCAATTTACCAATCCAGTTAAACAAATCTATTTCTGGCAGCGCCGATACACCTTCATGACCTTTACCAAAAGCCAAGGCAATCTTATCTTCCAATGGGGAAATAAATTTATCGAGAACAGTGGTATTGGCCGGAACAACTAAGCTTTTATAAGTCCTGATGGTTTCATCTAACAATTGAATTTGTTCGTTCCCCGTAAGGTTTGACATAGATAAAAGCCAGTCTGGCAGTACATTTACGGTTGCCAAAGGAGATGAAAAAGTATCGCCACTTAAAAAGCATTTGTCGTTTTTGAAATCGAAGTTTTTAAAAGGATTGTATATCGCAGTGCTCATTGCTGCAAAACTAGGTAATTAATTTCTGCTAAAACTTTATTGAATAAATTTTAACTTTTTAATTACTTAAAAAGATTTGTCATTCCGAGGAACGAGGAATCTCAAATAAGATTTCACATTGAGATTCTTCGCAAGCTCAGAATGACAAAACTAGATTGAATGACAAACTACATCTAATACTTATTATAAAAATAGCTTATCTCATCTACCAGTTGGGCATAAATTGGTTTGGTAAACTCTACAAATAATGCAGCTGGTGCTGGAGGTAATAGTTCTCTCCTTTTGGTCATCTGCAATTGCTCTTTTGTTAAGGCTCTTTCGTCTCCTTTATAACTTGCCCAGCTATCTTGCCAAACATAAGTTCCTGGCAATCTTTGCTGGCGGATGATGTTATTAGTTTGATAATCAACAATAGTCATGGCTAATAATCCTGATGAAGAAACTTGCTTATTGAAAATACTCAATGTTGCTTTCACAGTTCCATAAACTTTTCCATTTGCTCTGGTATCACTGATTAAAACACTGTCTTTTTTTAATTTCTCCACCCTTTCCTTTACATAGGTTTGTCCTACGATAAAATCATCAAAGTTTAATCTCAATATTTGGTCTGGCGTAATTTTTTGACTGTTTGCTTGTTGCTCCGAGTAAAAAATTACAAATCTGTTTTGTTGATATTTACTTATGAAATCGCTTACTTGTTGTTGAAAGTACTGATTGCTCAATTGGTAATAACTACTGTTTACTTTTACAGGTTGTACCACAACTTTAACAACTGCAGCCCAATAAGCATCATCCATTTTATTTTTTACATCTTTATAGTTAGGATAAAAATATTGTGCTTTTTCAAAATTGTAATAGGCATTTTTAGCACTAACACGATTGTTTTCATTCATTTGGTTTATACCCAAAGTATAACGAACTTCTGCTGCTTTATATTTACTATCTTCAACTTCGTTGATATATTTCTGAGGATTCGGGATCAAGTTTAAAGCAACTGGCGAACCACTAACTTCATCGCTTAATTGATTAATTTTTTGGTAATGAGCCAATATAGTTTCCCATCTCAAAACATCTGAAGAAACTTTTGCTTCATCAATTTTACGTAAGTGCTCTTTTAATGCTAAATCATAAGCAATTGGTAAAACATACATTGCTTCTGCATTTTTAGGAGAACTCTTTAAACGGTCAACCGATTTAAAAACAGATTGGTCGTAGTTTCCTTTTTGTAATGCATTTTTTCCGGTGGTACATCCAACAATTAGTATGGATAAATAAAGAAAATACCGTAATCTTGAAATAGTTTTCATGGCTATTGGCGTTAAATGAACAAATATAACCTAAGGTTGTGAAACCCCTTTAATGATTAGACGATAAATAATGAAAATAAGTTGCAAGGAGTTTGAATTAGAATTAAAACATCCATTTTCGATTTCGAAATTTACCAGAACAAGTACGCCATTATTGCTTCTAAGGTTAAATTATGAAGGTTTTATTGGTTATGGTGAAGCAAGCATGGTTCCTTATATGGGCGAAAGCCAGGTTACTGCAGCTTCATTTTTAGCAAAAGTAGATTGGAATAGGTTTCAACACCCATTTGATTTTGCAGCAATTCATCATTATTTAGATGAAATTGGAAAAGGAAATCCAGCAGTAAAAGCTGCGATTGATATTGCTTTGAATGATATTAACGGTAAAATTTTAAATCAGCCTTGCGCCACTATTTATGGAGCCGATAAGACTAAAATGCCAATTACTTCTTATACTTTAGGCATTGATACACCTGAAGTTTTAAAAGAAAAAGTGGCAGATGCCAAAGGGTTTAAAGTGCTTAAAATAAAACTAGGCAGAGATAATGATAAAGAACTCATACAAACGATACGCAGTGTGAGCAATTTGCCTTTATATGTTGATGCAAACCAAGGTTGGAGCAATAAAAAAGAAGCGATAGATATGTGTTACTGGTTGCACGACCAAGGTGTTTTGCTAATTGAGCAACCAATGGACAAAACCAACCTAGAAGGAAACGCTTGGTTAACACAGAGAAGTCCGATACCGATTATTGCCGATGAAGCTGTGCAACGTTTAGGAGATATGGACAATTTGAAAGGCGCTTACCACGGCATAAACATTAAGCTGATGAAAAGTGCCGGAATTTACGAAGCACATCAAATGATTTTAAAAGCCAGAAGTTTTGGAATGAAAATCTTAATTGGCTGCATGAGCGAAACCTCAATTGCTACTTTAGCAGGAGCGGCTCTAGCTCCACTTTGTGATTGGGCAGATTTAGACGGACCTTGGTTAACCAAAAACAATCCATTTGATGCACCAGAGATGAAAGATGGTCGATATATTTTAAACGATTTGCCAGGCTTGGGATTGACTGGCGGAGAGGGGTTGTTTGGACAAGAGAAATAGGTTGATGGTCAATAGACGATGGTCCATTGACTATCTACCATCATCCTCTACTTCTTCAAATCTTTATTTACGCTTTTAAGCAGTTGTACTTTTACATAAACAAATGCCACAAAAGTTGCTGCAAAGAATGCGACAACTAGCGGGCTTTTATTACTGTATGCCCATCCTATTCCAAAAATAGAAAAGATGATACCTACATTAAAAAGTACGTTTAAGATAATCTTTTTGCGCATTAGTAAACAGGCATATTTGGATCAAAGGCTTCTTGCCAAGCCAAAATACCACCTTTTAGGTTATACAAGTTATCAAAACCATGCATTTGCTCTAATTGCATAATTGCTGCAGCACTTCTTTTACCACTACGGCACTGTACAATTACAGGTTTATCTGTTGCGATTTTTTCAGTTTCAATTAAAATTCCGCCCAAAGGGATGTTTAATCCATCTAGGTTAGAGGTTTCATATTCGAATGTTTCTCTTACATCAATCAATTGAAAATCTTCTTTATTATCTATTTTTTGCTTTAGTTCTTGTACCGAAATTTCTTTCATGATTTTTTATTTTTTCAAATGTACAAAAATGAATAATAAGGTAAAGTCTTAGAAAAGTCTTAAATTAAAAATCCCAAAAGCTTAACAATTGGGATTAATTTGATAATTTTTTTGGAGCGTTATGCTGCTGGGTACCACTCAATGTTATTAAGTAAAGGAATTGTCGGTCTGAGCGTAGTCGAAGGCTTATTCAATTCATCAATCAAAAAGGATTCCTTCGACTACGCTCAGGATGACATCCTTTTTTGATCTTATTTACCTAATGTAATGAAATTGGGGTGCCGCGGCACCCTGGGTTAAAATCCCAAACCTATGCATTTTGGGAAACCCGACATGGCAACCCACCGTTGTACTTAAACCCGGTGGCAGTGACATACTTTTTGCATAAGGAAACAACAAATTATTACTGCCGTTAACAAAAAGATATAGCGAACAACGGGACAGCAGCCCACCAAAAGCTACTGTCCCTTAATTTTCAAATGCTTAACTTTTTAGATTTATTTCGATTTATCGCCAGCCATTGCTTTGTTGGTAGCAATTAGGTTTTGGGTCATTTTAGCGTTATAAGAAATCTCTTGTTTTAAAGCAACGAAAGCATTTTTGATATAAGCCATAGATTTTAAGGCTTTCATTGCCTTCATTACACCTGCACTTTTAATCTCTCCTGGCATGGTTAATAATTCTTTAGAAGATTTCACTAACTCCACGCCCATGGTTACAAACATTTTAGATAAGGCAATTAATTGGTCTGGTTGCACAGGTGTAACGCCTGTTGCTGGGTTGCCATCCATTGTCTGACCAGTTACACTCGCATAAAATTGAGGTATAGAACCTCTAGTAGTTTTCATTTGGTCTATTAGTTTTGCTGCCATTGTTGTTAAAGCATCTAAACCTCCAATACCAGTTTCTTTTGGTGCCTGCAACTTATCTACCTTAGCTAATTTTTCTAAAAAGTCTTCTGATTTAGATAAGGCTAATAAAGCTGCACGTTGAGCTTTTAATTCATCTAATGATAGTGTTTTTGAATCTGTTACCTCTGCTGGGTTTTCTGTTACATTTTCGTCTTGAGCATTTGCGGCAAAGCACAATGATAATGCGAATACTGCGGTTAGTAATAATTTTTTCATGATGATTATTTTTTTGTTAGGGTTATGATTATTTTTTTGATAAATATCAGCACAACAGCAAGTTACATCAATACCCTAGTGTCGGTATTTTCATCTACCCAACAGTACGTATATTAAATTATAAACATCCTGCTCGTTAATATAGGGGCTATTTTTTGTTGATCATTCCTAATATGATTAAGTATAAGCAATTGGTATTTTAAACTTACTTTAAGCGAAAAGTTAGAGATTTATCTCTTTGCTAACCCCAAAAAATATATCAGCCATTATTAGATGAATTTATTAGCCGTTTTTTTGTAACAAGTTGCCTTTAAAAGCGTTTAATATTCAAATCTTGATTAATTTGCTACAATTATGAATGGCATCTCTCGTTTCTTTTGGTTCTGCTCCGGCGCTCATTTAACTACATTAGAAAAACATCCTACAGAACACAACAAATATTTAGGCATAGGCGCTACCATCTTTTTTACTGGTTTGTTTGCCGCATTATCTGGGGGTTATGCCATGTATTTCGTTTTTAAAGGTGGAGATTTTGCTTGGTTATTTGCCTTGTTTTTTGGCTTAATTTGGGGCTTGGCCATCTTTAATATGGATAGGTATATTGTATCTAGCATTAACAAGAATGCTACAACTAATAAACAAATTTGGCAAGCTACACCTCGTATTCTTTTAGCCATCATGATTGGGATGGTAATTTCTCGTCCCCTGGAATTAAAGATTTTCGATAAAGAAATTAAAGAACGTTTAAATGTTAGTTACTTAAATGGCCAACGTTCAAAAATTGACACCTTAAATAAAGCCTTCGATAAAAAATATACCATTGAAATTGGCAAGTTAAATGATGCTAAAGCCGAACGAGATTCATTAGCCGCAGCCATCAAGGCTGATAGACAAAAGCTAAACTTTGAGATTTTTGGAAATAAAACCACTGAAACTTCGGGTGTAATGGGCTATGGTCCTTATGCCAAAAGGAAGGAAGCAGAGCTGAAACAACGCGAACAAAATTTAGATACGTTGACGAAAGATGTTCGCCAAATGGAAAAATTTGTCGACGGAAGGAAACAGTTTGATGGTTTAATGACTGAGAAATTGTACACCACAAAACAACTAGATAGCTTAAGTAACATTGCTGGTTTTGCAGATAGAAACTGGGCGCTAGGTCAACTTAGTTTTAATGTTGATGGCACTAGAGATACCAATACTGCCATCGCAGTAACTTTTATTGGTTTGTTGTTCATCTTCTTTGAGTGTTTACCTGTTTTTGTAAAGTTAATGAGCAGTCGCGGACCATATGATCATGCAGTAGAAAACATTGAAACTACTCAAGTTCATTTATCAGATAAAGACAAAGAATTTGAGATTGAGGTAGCAGATGGCATTCACGAAACACGTGTAAGTACCGAGATAGAAAAGCGAAAGGAACAGATTCGAAATAAAGCTCGAAGGGATTTAAGTTCTGAAGAGTAGTTCAAAATTTTTAGCCGCAGATTTGCAGATGTAAAATAATCTGCGAATCTGCGGCTTCTTATTTAAAGTTAAATAGTATAACTTCTTCAATCAAGTAATAATCTTCACACAAATTCTACTTTTTTTATTGATTAACATTACCTTAAAGCCATATTTAAACCAAACTTCCTGAATAATCGGGATGTACGCTAAAAAGAATCAAGAATCCTAACAACTTATACAATGAAAAAAACACTTTACACCTTATTCTTAGCTTTTGCAGTTTCAGTTGCATCTGCTCAAGACATTAATAAAATTATTACCAAAGATTACGTAGACCACTTAATTAAAACCTTAAGTAGCGATGAAATGCAAGGTCGTAGAACTTTTACGCCAGGCATTGATAAAGCAGCGTCATTTATAGAAGGTGAGTTTAAACAAATTGGTTTAAAACCTTTGGAAGGTGCTTCAGGTTACCGCCAAACTTTTTACAAATACCAGTTTAAACCAGTATCTGCAAAAGTAACCATAGATGGGCAAGTAGTTCCAGCTGAAAACATCGTTGTGGTTGGCCATAACAATGAGCAATTGTCTTTTGATCAGACCAATAGTGATGGTTTTATCAAGCTTGACCCCTCAAAAGATTTTATAACCCAATATAGAGGCTTAGCAAGAAGCGGTAAAAAACAATTGGTTTTAGTTAATATAAATTTTGTTGATGCCTTCAATAGATTGAAAGGTCAGGTAGGAAGAGCGGTTGACGAGAAGGATTTAAATCCTGCTAAGCCAGGGGCGATAGTTTTTGTGTTAGATAAAGACACTGTTGCAAAAGATTTTAAGGTTGAGTTGAAAAATGAAATCGTTAAAATGCCTTTGTTTAATGTTGCTGGTATCATCCCTGGAAAATCAAAAGCTAAAGAGTTAGTGATTTTCTCTGGACATTACGACCATATGGGAATTGTTAAAGCAAAAGATGGCGACAGTATCATGAATGGCGCTGATGATGATGCTTCTGGAACTTCGGCAATGATTGCCTTGGCTAAATATTACAAAAAACTAAATAACAATGAGCGTACGTTAATCTTTGTAGCTTTTACAGCTGAAGAAATTGGTGGCTTCGGTGCTCGCTACTTCTCACAACAGTTAAATCCTGATGACGTAGTTGCCATGTTCAACATAGAAATGATTGGAAAAGATAGCAAGTTTGGCAAAAACACTGCTTTTATAACAGGCTATGATAAATCAGATTTCGGACAGATTTTACAGAAAAACTTAGCTGGTACCGAATTTACCTTCCATCCAGACCCATATATTAAAGAGAACTTATTCTACAGAAGCGATAATGCAACTTTAGCAGCTTTAGGTGTTCCTGCTCATACTATCAGTACAGATAAAATAGATGTCGACCCATACTATCATCAGTTAACCGATGAATATAAAACATTGGATGTAGAAAACATCTTATCAACCATTAAAGCTATTGCAAAAAGTGCGGTAAGCATTGTAAAAGGAATTGATACACCAACTCGTATCCCAAAACTAGGACAACGTTAATAAGCTTAAAAAATAGCCGCAGAGCGCAGATTAATAAACCTCAAATTAATCTGCGAATCTGCGGCTTAAATTAAACCAACATACTAATGAAAATTTTAAAATCTTTTAATCGCTCTCTTATTGGGTCTGCAATTCTGGCAACTCAGTTTATTACTCCGGCTTTTGCTCAAGATAACGAGACCTTATTATTGCGTAGTCCATCAGTAAGTGCCAACAACATTACCTTTGTTTATGGTGGCGATATTTGGGTTGCCAATAGAGATGGGAGCAATGCAAAAAGACTGACTGTAAATCCTGCGGTTGAGTCAAGTCCTATTTTTTCTCCGAATGGAAAAATGATTGCTTTTTCGGGCAACTATGATGGAAATAACGACGTTTATATTATCCCGATAGAAGGTGGCGAACCAAAAAGAGTAACTTATCATCCAAATGGTGATGCCGTAAAAGGTTGGTTAAGTAATGATGAATTATACTTTACCTCAACTCGTGAATATAATTTCGCGTTAAGTCCGAGAATGCACAGCATTAACATTGACGGAACTAATGAGAAAGCATTACCAATGCCGGAAGCGGTTCAAGGTTCACCATCTACTGATAAAAGATACTGGGCGTATATTAAAAATACCGACCCAACAGATCGTTCAAATGTGGCTTTCAAAAGATACAGAGGCGGAGGTATGCCACAAGTTTGGATTTTCGATACACAATCAAAAAACATTGAAATCATCCCAGGAACTGGAGCTAACAATGTAAAACCACAATGGCTTGGCGATAAGGTTTATTACCTATCAGATAAAGATTTAACCTTAAACCTTTATAGCTATGATGTTAAAAGTAAAAAGGTAGAGAAATTAACTAATTATAACGATTACGATATCAAATCATTAGTTGCAGGAAATGGTGCATTAGCTTTTGAACAAGGTGGAAAGATTCATCTTTTAGATGCAAAAACAAATAAAGTAACTGATATCAGCATAAATATTCAGGCTGATGCCCCTTACAAACGCCAACACTATAATGATTTAGCGAACGACATTCGCAATTACGAAATCTCTCCAAAAGGTGTTAGAGCACTGTTTGAAAGCAGAGGCGAAATCTTCTCTGTTCCAAAAGAAAAAGGTGATGCTAGAAATCTGTCATATTCTCCTGGAAGTTATGAGAAATATCCAGGTTGGTCGCCAGATGGAAAATACATCTCCTATTTGTCTGATAAGAATGGAAAATATCAATTGGTATTGCAAAATCAAGTAACCAAAGGTGCGCCAGAATATATAGATTTAGGAGATACGCATTTTTATTTCCAGCCAACTTGGTCGCCAGATAGTAAAAAACTGTTCTACAGCGATAGCCATTTAAATCTTTACTATATCGACATTAATACACGCAAGCCAGTTTTGGTAAAACAAGATAAATTGGGTTCACACACCAATAGAACTTATAACCAATTACAACCGGCTTGGTCTACGGATTCTAAATGGATTTCTTACGTGGCTACTCTACCAAATACTTTAAGTGCTGTTTTTCTATTCAACATTGAAAAAGGAACACATACACAAATTACAGACGGGATGAGTAATGCTGCTAACCCAACTTTTAGTAAAGATGGAAAGTATTTATTCTTTATGGCAAGTACCGATGTGGGTTTAACAAATAGCGGCTTGCACATGTCTGCTTATCAACGTCCTGTTAATTACACTGCTTATGCTTTAATACTTTCTAAAAAAACGCCTTCATTATATAAAACTGAGAGTGATGAAGAAACTGTAAAAGCGGATGATACTGAAGCCCCTAAGAAAGAAGAACCTAACCCGCCTGCCGGACGGACAGGAAAGGAAGATGCTAAAAAAACTGATAAAGATAAAAAACCAGCTCCAGCAGTTGCTGCTACAACACCAGCCAAAAAACCTGTAGAAATTGATTTAGATAACTTAAGCAATAGAATTATTGCTTTACCTCTTACTGGTGTATCTGGTCTTGACGGCGGTGTAGATGGCCAATTATTATATGTAAAAGGTGGAGAATTAAGTGCTTTAGATTTAAGCAAAATGGAAACCAAATCTTTAGTTTCTGGTGTGTTTGGCGCAAATGTAAGTGCTGATGGAAAAAGTATGATGTATGCCATGCGTGGTGGCTATTACATAGTTCCTGCTGCTCAAAAACCAGCAACTTCTGAAACTGGAAAAATTAAATTAGACGGTATTAAAGTGCTGGTAGACCCAACTGCAGAATGGAAACAAATGTTTAATGAGGTTTGGCAAATGGAGAAAGAATATTTCTATGCAGAGAATATGCATGGTGCAGATTGGCCGGCCATTAAAGTTAAATATGAGAAGTTTTTGCCTTATGTGAATCATCGTTCAGATTTAGCTTATTTGTTTAATGAAATGATGGGCGAAATGGTGGTTGGACACAATTATATTTACCCTGGTGATGAGCCTACAGCACCAGCAGTTGGTGTTGGAATGCTTGGAGCTGATTATACCATAGAAAATGGTTTTTATAAAATAAGCAAAATCTTTAACCGCTTAGATTGGAACCCAACATTTAAAGCTCCATTGGCAGAGCCAGGATTAAACATTAACGAAGGAGATTACATTGTTGCAATTAACGGAGTTCCATTAGATTCTAAAACTTCTATCTATAGTCTCTTTGATTTTAAAGCAGGTAAACAAGTAGCTATCAAAGTAAATAGCAAACCAACATTGGTTGGCGCTAGAGAAGTTGTTGTTGTGCCTATATCTGCCGCTGCAGAAATGGAATTAAGAAAAATGGCTTGGGTAGAAAAAAATCGTAAAAAAGTTGATGAACTAAGTGGTGGTCAAATTGCTTATGTGTACATGCCAAATACTGGTCAAGACGGTTTCACTTATTTTAATCGTTACTATTTCTCGCAAATGGATAAAAAAGCCTTGTTGTTAGATGAACGTAATAATGGTGGTGGTTCTGTTGCCGATTATGTAATTGATTTATTAAGTCGCGAATTGGTGAGTTACTGGGCCATTAGAGATGGCAAAAGTTTCACCACACCAGGTAATGGTATTTTTGGGCCAAAGGCGATGTTAATTAACGAGAATGCAGGCTCTGGTGGCGATATGATGCCATATATGTTCAAGGAAAAAGGCTTAGGTAAATTAGTTGGACGTACAACTATGGGGATTTTGGTTGGTATTAGCGGTTACCCTGCCTTATTAGATGGTGGTAGCATTACTTCTCCAAACTTTGGGATTTACGATACGAAGGGAAAATGGATTATTGAGAACGAAGGTGTTGCACCAGATATCTTTGTAGAACAAACTCCAAAAGATTTATTAGAAGGTAAAGACCCTCAACTAGAGCGTACCATTAAATTGCTACAAGATGAGATGAAAACCTATAAATATCCTAATGTAGCTAAACCAAAAGACCCGATAAGAGGGCATTAAACAATTGGCAGTTTTTGGGTTGCCGTCATTCCCGTGAAAACGGGAATCGTAATGCATAAAACCTACTATCGCATTAAGATGCCCAGTCAAGCTGAGCATGACGACACGCTTTATAAACCAAATTGGAATTGCTAACTAAGCGCCAGCTCCATTACAAAATCATCCATAACGAATCCGTTGCCAATATCTATGGTAACGGATTCTTTTATTTTAAAGCCGCTTTTAAGGTAAAAATCTTTGGCTTTATTGTGCTTGTTAACGTTTAGCTCGAGAGATTTTCCACCGTTGCGTTTAGCTAAATTAAGTACTTCATTCATTAATATTTTACCCACACCTTTACCATGCATTTCTGGCAATACATAAATTTTGTGGAGTTTATAAACATCGTTTGCTGTATCTACGATAGAATAACAAGCAAACCCAACATCCTTATCTTCTTCAGAAGCCATTAAAAAAACATAACCTTTTTCTAGTTGAGCTAACAATTCACCTTGGTTATACATTAAATCTAACATATAGCGTAGTTGCTCATCACTAATGTAAGCACTGTAAGTAGCAGGCCAAATTCTCTCAGCTAAATCTGCCACAATTGGCATGTCTTCTGCCTTCGCTCTTCTTAAAAGTATCATAACAATTCTGTCAAAAACAAATATTCAGTAATAAATTCAAAACTCACAAAACCATCTTTTATTACCTCAAAAGTACCTTCATCAATTGGTTTTAAATTACTGGTTTCGAAATACGAAATAATGTCTATTTTAAAAATGGTACCAGCAGGTTTCCAAACACTAAAGCCAGGTTTAACTGGATAACTCTTCTCCGTTTCTGTAAACAACACAATATCTATATCTGAAATTAGGTGTGCTAAATCATCAAATTTATTTTCTTTACTAATAATATTTACTGCCGGATATTTCTCTGAAATTAAATATTTAACAACCGCTTGTAGGCTTTCCGTTGGTGAGAGAATCCACTTTGTGTTTTCCTGAATGTGAGTGCTTTCTTCGTTGCCAATGACTACATCAACCTTTAGACCTAAAGAGATAGCTTTTTCATATTCGCTACTTGCCACCAATAAAGTTGGGCTCCATTCTAATAGCTGACCAAGATATTCTTCATCGAAATTGCCTAAATGATGAATATATAAAGCTGGCTCTTGTTTTTCTCTTACAATGTGGTGTGATGACATAAAGCGAAGTTAAATTAATTTTAGATTTACTAAACATATCTTCCGCAGATGACGCTAATTATGCAGATTTTAATCAGCGTAATCTCCAAAATCAGCGGGCAAAATTAATCTTAACAAATCATTATTTATCAAACGTAGAATTCTTAAAAGCATTCAATAACGTTTGCTTGTCAGTTTCATTGTTGTAATTAATATTTACACCAAAATCATACCCTCTAATAAATTGATTAAACATAATCTGGTTCATCAAAACTTCTCCACTTGGCCCATAAATTTTAATGTAAAATGTATTAAATGTTTGCCCAGCAATTTCTTCTCTTCCTGATAAGGTATCTACTTTAATTTCCTGGTTAGTGTATGTATCAAATATCAATTTCCTAACTTTCTGATTATTCCTTAAAAACCTTTCTTGGTCTTCGCAAGATTCAATTAATGCAAAAAGTGAATTGAATTGGTTTTTTTGAAAATTTACTAGATTTATAGCGCCATCTGTTTCTACTTTACCTTCGGCAACTTTATTAAGTGCTTCTTTTCCTTTCTGCATATTAGCTTCAATTCTGGATTTACTTAAAGATTGAAAGCCTTGAGGAATTTTTATTGTCCAGCCAACTTCCAGACTTGTATAAATCCCTGGTTTTGGTTTTTCCTCTTTTGGAGTTGATGAATTGCAAGCGGCAAAAACAACAATTGATGTAATTAAGAGTAAAGAAATCCTTTTCATAATTTGGTATTTAATAAGCTTTATCAACTTTATAACAAGTAGCAAAGAAAGTTGACAAAGCTAAAATGAAAAGTAAATTTAAATAAATTCTGTATTTTAGTATTGATGAGCAAAAGTAAATTCGAAATTAGCAAAGAAAGTGGTCAACATTTAAGATTGGCAACATTAGTAGGTAGCTGGGATGGCAGCACTCGCACTTGGTTTGAGAAAGATATGCTGGCAGATGAATCACCGATGCGTGGAAAAATAACGCTACTTATGGATGGTCGGTTTCTGAACTATGAATATGAAGGAACATTAAATGGCAAACCTTATGAAGGCAAAATGACTTGGGCTTACGATTTAGGCAATGAAAAATGCCAATGCAGCTGGATAGATACCTTTCATATGGGCACAGCAATAATGCATTCTGAAGGTTCAGAAACTGGAAATGGTTTTTCAGTAACAGGACAATATGGATGGATTGGAATTGGGGAACCTTGGAGCTGGAGAACAGAATTAGAAATCATCAACTCAGACCAATTTATACTGAGAGCTTATAATATCTCGCCAGAAGGAGATGAAGCGAAAGCTACAGAGACTATTTATCACAGGATAAATTTGTAGTCGATAGTGGTATCAGTCTGAGGGTAGTCGAAGACTATTTTAGTAATACTCAAAAGAGATCCTTCGAACTACGCTACCGATGTAAAATCGGCACAAGTCAGGATGACGGATTTTTTTGGTATTAATCTACTGGCTAAGAAAGTGTATTTGACATCCATCAAATGCAAAAAATCTAACCTACCAACTCAAAATCTCCTATTACTGTTTCTAGTCCATTTACCATTATAGCTAATTTATGGTGTCCAGTATAAAATTTTCTAGTGGTAATTAACTTAAAACTTTGTCTGCGTTTTACTTTTATTTCCGCACCTGCGGAATAAGATTTCTCGCTAATTTTAAAAACCTTACCTGCTAAGCCGCCATTGTTTTTCAAGTAATAAAGCGTGTATTCTAACCTGACATACCGTTCTATAGCATCTTCGTTTTTAATAGTGAAAGAAAACTCAACTTCGCCACCGATATTAATTTTTGGTGTTTCAATTTTAAAATCAGTAACTGATAAACGATTTGCATCTAATCCATAAAAACTTAAAATTTCTGGATGCCCACTTTTTAATAAACTTCTAGAGGCGTGTTTAATAATCGCATCAGTTTCTTTACCTAAACCTTTCCATTTTTTGGCAATGCCAATCACAACATCAGGGTTATCTTTTGTAATGTCGTTTAAATTATTGGCAACACTTCTTCTAACATATTCTGACGAATCATTTTTCAAGTTCTCCAAAATTGGAAGGATTAAAGATGGGTCTTTTTTAAGTGCTGGGATTGCTGCTCCCCATGGTAATCTTGGTCTACTTCCTTCACTTGCAAAACGGCGAACGTGATGGTTTGGGTGAGATGACATTCTCAACATTTCAACCATCATTCTATCTCCATATTTTAAGAGAAATGGTCTAACCGCAAATTCTGCACTTATAAATTGGGTTAAAAACTCGAGCGCTTTTATAGAATTATCGAAATCTCCTAATCCGTAAGTCGCTATATAATCAGGCAGAAACATGAATACCAATCCCTGTTCTCCGAAACCATCTTCCCTTAATTGCCCAACAATTAGCTCCATTAATTTTGCACTTTCTGCAAAATCTTTTGGCATAAAATCATATAGGATTTTTGTAGTATGTTGTACTCTTTCTTTCCATTCCATTTTATAAAAAGCATCCGACAAAATGGATTTCATAAATTTTTCAGGCACAAAACCAGGTATAATTTTTTCCAAGCTAGATGCCAATCTTTCGTAAAATGATTTATTATAGATGTCTTTAATTAATCCCATAAGGAAAATGATTGCATAGATTAAATTTGATTGTACAGATGGAAATAGATCATTTATACTGTTGGAAAATTAAGGAAAGAATTGACGCAATTGCAAACAAGATTTCAACAAAATCAGTTATAGAATTAATTAACAATTACGCAATTTTTTATCGTGATTTCCTTTCAATCACCTAATAGCATAACTAATTAGTTGATAACAAAATACCTAATTATAGGTATTTCATCTTGTTTTTAATATGTTGAGATTTAGTAAATAAAATTAACTATAAAACAAAAACGAATTAACCTATGCGATAAAGAGAAAGTGAGCATCCAATAAATGGATTGGCGACAAACTCTTTTTCGTAAACTCTGGCTCTCAAATCCAGTAAATTTTTATTTATGGAAAGAAAAACACGTTCTAAGGCCCTTTTTTTGGCTATTTTTTGGTTTCAATATCGAGCGTAAAGAATCAAGCTGCAACAACTTATAAGATATTAAACATCTTAGAAATTTCCTTCAACTAATAATTTTCGCACTCAAACACAAACAGATCATGAAAAAAAACTTACTAATTATCGGACTTATAATCTTTGTAATGCCGCTCTCTTATGCGCAACAGATTAAAAAAAATAGTGATAGCGTTTCTGCAAGTTACAAACGTAGTTCCCTTTATACATTAATGACAACCAACTCATCAAGGGAGTACGAAACGGATATTCAAAAGTATTTTGTTGATAGGGTTTTACCAGACAAGTATAACAACCACAATTTAAGTGATAGATACATTGAAGCTACTAGTGCGAAAGACGAATTAACTAACATCAAGAACTATTTAGCAGCTAATAAAGTTGCACAGAAATTAGTAGCAAAATGGTTTAACAGAAGTGAAAAGGGAGGTTTTAATATGAACCTCATTAAAGAACGAGGATTTTATGATGCAAATATTTTAAACATTGAAGTTGCAAAATCAAGTAAAAGGGGTTTAGCCGCATTGGCTGATGCTGGGGAAGAACTAGTTGGTAACACCTTTGTACTGGTAAATGATTCTAAATACACCAATAAAGAAGAAGTAGCTGGTAAAGCCAGGGCGCTTTTAGGTGCTTTTGCCTCTAAACTTGGTGCTGTAGGTAGCCAATTGGCCGACCAAGGCTTAAAAACTTTTGGTAAAGGCTTTGTTGTAGCTACTCACTCACATTTATTTAAACTGGTATGGAATGAGGAAATACAAAGCAGATTTTATAACGAACTATGGGCTGATGACAAAACTATAACTCCTGCAAAAAAACTAGCTTTCGATAATGCCGATTTCTTTAAACTAGAATATATTGGTACAGACAAATCATTTGCAGATGTACAGTCTACTGCTTATACTACCAAATCAAATAGCGAATTAATTGGAAGGGCGACAGTAAAATCAATAGAGAATGTAATTTCTAAACTACAAGCTGAATATGATGTGTTTAAAACAAAAATGCCTTTGTATAGCATTGAGCCATTAACTGCAAAAATTGGATTAAAAGATGGTGTAACAGAAAAAACCAAATTCGAAGTTTTAGAACAACAAGAAGACGACAAGGGTAAAACAAAATTTGTACAAATTGGAACCTTAAAGGTTGATACCAAATACCCTATTTGGGATAATAAGTTCGCAGCCGATGAGGAAAATCCTAATCAAAAAACTGATAAAACCTATTTCAAAAAAGTAAGTGGTAAAGATTTTTATCCTGGATTATTAATCAGACAGGTTAAGTAATTAATATTGACTGCGCACAAACCATTAATCAATTCTAAATCATTATAAAAATGAGCATTAAATCAATTCTAATTATTGCCCTTACCACAATAACATTTGTAGCAAAGGCACAACAAAAATTTACAAAAGTTAAACCTACCGAAGAAGATAAACAAACCTATGCTTGGAATTATGAGATAGAATGTGCTGGCGTGGGTACAGATGGAATGTATTTGGTAAAAGTTTACACGATTTCAAGTAAATCAAAATTAGATCTTGAACAAGCTAAAAAGAATGCAGTTCATGGCGTAATTTTTAAAGGATTCCCTGGTAAGGATGGGTGTAAATCTCAAAAAGCTATAGCCACAAACCCTAATGTTGAATATGAAAAAAACGATTTCTTTATGAACTTTTTTCAAGACAACGGCAAATACATGAAATATGTTAGCTTATCTAACGCGGGCCAAATTGATGCAAAAGATACCAAAAAGGTGGGTAAAGAATACAAGATTGGGGTAATAGTAACGGTATCAAAAGATGCTTTACGCAAAGATTTAGAAGAGGCTGGGATTATTAGAGGATTAAACTCTGGATTTTAAAAAATTAAACAGATGAAAAAATTAAAATTAATCGCATTTCTAATAGCGATAATAAGCTGTTCATGCAGTCAAAAAGTAGTTTTGGACAAAGGCAACTATAATTATCAAGTTGCGGGAATTACTACAGATGGTAATGGGCGTTTGATTGTAAAATCGTTTGCAACAGGCAGAACTTACGATGAAATTAAGGTAAACGTGTTAAAAAAGGTAATTAGAGAAATTGTATTTGTTGGTATTACCAATGGTAGTAGTGCCATGTTTCAAAAGCCAATTATTACCGATGTAAGAGTAGAAACTGAGAAGCAAGATTACTTCGCTAAATTTTACACTTCGTTATTATCATCACAAGACTTTGTAAGCATTTCAAGAGAATTTGCAACCAAACCAGAAATTAAAATGCTAGAAAAGACACAAAATTTAGCGTTAGGTTTTGAAATTTCCGTTGATAGATCGCGAATAAAAGAAAAACTCATTAACGAGGGCATAATTAAAAATTAAGTAACATGAAAAGAAAAATACTTCTGGTTATAACGATAATACTTTTGCATACACAGGTATTTTCGCAGGCAAAAAAACCCCGTATAATGATTGTGCCAAGTGATGCTTGGTGCATAACAAAAGGTTATTATTCGTCTTTTGATGATCAAGGCACAAAAAAACAAATACCTGATTACAAAAAGGCATTTCAAAATGATCTTGATTTGAAATTAGTCATTAGCAAAATTAATGGCATAATGGCAGAGAAAGGTTTTCCGCTAATTAGTTTAGAGCAAACATTGAAAAGCTTAGAAAGCAATAGTGCTGAAGATGCAATATTGACTTCAAAAACAGGAGGTGGCATAACAGAATCTCCAATTGACAAGTTGCGTAAAACAGCAAAAGCTGATATAATTATGGATCTTTCTTATCGTGTAAACGAAAGTGGACCAAAAAAATATGTGAGTTTTATACTGGCTGGACTAGATGCTTACTCAAATAAAGAAATTGCAACAGCAACTGGTAACGGTGCTCCTTCTTTTTCAGTTGATGTGCCTATTTTATTAGAGGAGGCAGTACTTAACCACATGGATAATTTTAGTAATTCGTTACAAAAGCATTTTGATGATTTGTTTGAAAACGGTAGGGAAATTTCCATCTATGTTAAAAAATTCGACACCTGGTCTGGCGACTTAGAAAAGGAATATAACGGTGAAGAATTAGGAACACTGATTGAAAACTGGATGAAAGCAAATACTGTAAAGGGTCGTTTTAGTACAGCAGATGCTACAGAAAATCAAATGCATTTTGACCAAGTACGCATTCCGCTTTACGATGCTTCAGGTAACGCTATAGATGCTAGAGCTTTTACAAGAAATTTGCAAAAATTCTTAAGCGCAGCTCCTTTTTCAATTGTAAATAAATTGATGACAAAAGGGCTTGGTCAAGCAGTAATTGTTTTAGGAGAAAAATAAACTAAACGAAAAAACATGAAAAAATTATTATTTTTCTTAGTTGCCTTATCGCCTGTTTTTGGTGCGTCTGCTCAAAATAGCCAAGGCAAGGTTGACGATTTTGGAAGGATTACCTTAGCGGCTTATGTTCCAGAGCAAATAGATGACATGCCTGTTTCAGCAAGGAGCATTTTGTCTAATAAATTGAGCCAAATTGTTACGGAAAGCGGCTTGGGTGGAAGCGCCATGAATGAACGTTTTATCATTACGGCAAATGTAAGTGTTATGTCTAAAAACATAACCCCAACTGCACCTGCTATGCATGCTTTGTCTTTAGATATTACGCTTTATATTGGTGATGGTATTGATGGCACAAAATTCTCAAGCACATCGGTAAGTGTTAAAGGTGTGGGAGAAAATGAAACCAAAGCCTACATCTCAGCTATAAAAGGTATTAGTGCAAACAATAATGCCATTAAAACTTTTATAGAATCTGGAAAGGCTAAAATTTTAAAATACTACAATACAAAATGTGATTTTATCATTAGTGATGCGCAAAGCTTGGCTAGTCAGGGTAGATATGAAGAGGCTTTTTATAAGTTATCAGGCATCCCTGAAATTAGCAAAGATTGTTATAACAAGGCAAGATCAATCATTATCCCTATTTACAAAAAACACAGGGATAAGATTTGTCAAACCAGATTAATGGAAGCAAAAACCATTTGGGCAGCAAGCCAAAATTATGATGGTGCCGTTGCTGCTGGCGATATTTTAAGTCAGATAGATCCAACTGCTGCTTGTTATGGCGAAGTGAAAAAATTCGTTGCTGAAATTGCTAAAGGTGTGAAAGAAAAAGACAATAAAGAATGGCAGTTTATATTTAAGCAACAACAATTAGATTCTGATGTTCTAAAATCAGCTTACAGTTTAGGTATGGCTTATGCCAACCGACAACCGCAAGCTGTAGTTTATAACGTAAAAGGCTGGTGGTAAATTAGTGTCTCTCAATTTAAGGTTAAAAATCTAGGCTAATATTTATTAGTCCTAGATTTTTTGCTTTAAGACCAACTGGTTCTTAAAAATTGTTTTTCTTAAGAACGAATAGAATTTTAAAGGAGATTCTTCGCTTCGCTCTGCATGACCAGTTAGCTCTGAATGACAAAACTTATTAAACTCCGCTGTTCACGAAAAAGCCACCATCAACATTAATAACCGTTCCAGTTACAAAAGCAGAGGCATCGCTCAATAACCATTGCAAAGCTCCAATTAATTCATCGGTATCACCAAAACGCTTAAATGGAGTTTGCTTAATTACCAAGTTACCACGTTCGGTATAAGAACCATCGGTATTTGTTAACAATGCTCTATTTTGTTCTGTTAAAAAGAAGCCGGGGGCGATGGCATTCATCCTTACCTTATCACCAAAACGATTAGCCAATTCTACAGCGAACCATTGCGTATAACAGTCGATCGCAGCTTTACCCATACTATAACCCAAAACCCTAGTAATTACTCTTTTCGAGCTCATAGATGAGATGTTTACAATGCTTCCAGTTCCAGCTTCCAACATGGCTTTACCGAAAATTTGAGTGGGAATTAATGTTCCCCAAAGGTTTAACTCCATCGCTTTGCGCATACCATCTACATTCATTCCAAAAATGTCATCATCTTTCATGATAATTGCTTCTGGAATATTTCCACCAGCTGCATTTACCAAGCCATCAATTTTGCCAAAAATTGATAAAACTTTATCTTTGGCTTGTTCTAAAGCTTTTTCATCCAGCACATCTGCAATTAAAGCAATTGCCTTACCTCCATTTTTAATTACTTCTTCTGCTCTTTCGTTTGCAACTTTTTCATTTCTTCCTAAAATTCCAACCGTTCCCCCTGCTTCTACTATCCCTTTTATAAATGATTTTCCAATGATGCCTGTTCCGCCAGTTACAACGATTACTTTTCCTTCTAAAGAGAATTTATTATCCATTTTTGCTTTTTATATCAATTGTTATTCAATTTTCTAAGGTAGTAAATCTATTTTTCATAAAGCTTATTGACAATGTGCCGATTCTACATAAAGAAAATATTAGCCCGCGGATGAACGCTAATTACGCAGATAAAAGAAGATTAGGATTTACCGAATAGAATGTCTTCGCTAAAAAAATCTGCGCAATCCCCAAAATCTACGGGAGAAAACATAGACCCGCTGATAAACGCTAATGTCGCAGATAAAAGAAGATTAGGTTTTACTGAATAGAATGTCTTCGCTAAAAAATATCTGCGCAATCCCAAAAATCTGCGGGAAAATTAAAGTCCATTAACTTTTCTAAAAATAGAGTCTGTAATGTTAGAACTGTTAAAATTTACCAGTAACCCTAATTTTAAGCCAGAAAGTTTAAGATATGTCAGCAACTGAAGATGGTGTAATGATTTAAGAATTTCAACAGATTTTATTTCTACAATTACCAAATCATTTATTAATAAGTCAATCCTATAACCACCATCAAGTTTTACACCATCAAAAATTACTGGAAGCGACACTTGTTGCTTAACATCTAAACCATTTTCTTTTAAAACATGAGCAAGAGTTAATTCATAAACTGACTCAAGCAATCCTGGACCAAGAACATTGTAGACAGTAAAAATTGCCCCCGAATTTTATAAGATATTTCATTTTCATCCATACTTAATAATGTTTAAATATTAAATTATAATGGATGATCAAATGAATATACGTTTTATGTAAACACAATCCAAAAGCTGATAAATATTAGCCCGCTGATGAACGCTAATGTCGCAGATAAAAGAAGATTAGGATTTACTGAATAGAATGTCTTCGCTAAAAAAATCTGCGCAATCCCCAAAATCTGCGGGAGAAAACATAGGCCCACAGATGAACGCTAATTCCGCAGATAAAAAAAGATTAAACTGATCTATCAAAAAATAAATCTGCGGGAGAAAGAAACCTTACTTCTTAATCAATTTTAACATTCCCTTTGCAAAACGAGCACCATATATAGTTGCTGATGGACTATCGAAATGGGTGGTGTCTCCTTTATGGGTTAAGCCTTCTGATGTTACATAACCTGTGAACTTAATCTTTTGAGGAATTTGATGTATCACCTCATTAATTAATTTGTAGTTATCACGAAATTGACCTAATTCGCCCACAACAAAAGGCAAATTTGGATTATTGGTTTCTTTACGAACCCTTTCTATCAAAGCAGTTAATTTTTCTAAGTAAACAGCAGCAGATTTAGGGTTACTATCAGATTCTCCTTGCAACCAAATTGCACCGTTAATCTCTCCCAACTTCATCGCTTCTTTTATTCGCAATAAGGCATCATCATAAGGATGAGTATTTGTTGCCTTATCAAAAGCGCCTGATTCCCACTTAACAATAGATGTACCACCTACTGCACAAGGGACCAAGTAGATGGTATCTTTTGGAAAAACATCAGCTAATGCTGCTCCAAAAGCTAGACCCGGACCAACACCGGCAACTTTTGGTTTATCAAAATGTAAGGGATGTTTTGCAATAACCCATTCATTATTTGCATTGAGCATTAATACCCTGTCGTATTGCAGGTTTTTATATTCAGCTGTAACCGCACCTCGTCCTGCCATGTTGCTCTGTCCCATTAACAGATAAATTTGCTTCCTAGGTTTCTCTGACAAATTTTTAAGTCTAAAACTGAAACAAACTAATGTTAGCGCAACAAATACGAGGTATTTCATGTCATTCAAATTTTAGCTATACAATTCTTCCCATGAAAGGATCTGTCTTTGTCTCGATGCCAGTTTCAACTCTACCAGCAAAACGTTCTTCAAACTGTTCATGGTTACTTAACTTCACCGAAAAATCATACCAACTAAATGATTTCTGTAGATTTATAGTTACCTGAACTGTACTTTTTGCTGCTACTTCCTTTTTAATGCCTGTGGCTTTATAGGCATTATCGCTAATATTAAAAGCGTGAGACTTGGTATCATTGTTAACCAAATTAACAATCACATTTCCGGTAAGCTTGGCTGCATTTCCTTTTGCCTTTTCAAAGGTACATTCAACTTTTACTAGCGGATTATTTTTGCTCCCCATAAATTCCCTGAAAAAACCATTCGGTCCATTTAAACGCAAATGATAATTATCATTTTCAAAAGAATCTAGTGGCCAGTTGTAAGTCAGGCTGTCTCCAGCTTTTACCGCAAAAGACCAGTTTCTGGCTAGCTCATTTTGTGGACCAAACTTAACTGGCACTGAAACTGTAAATGGAGATCCAGCAGCATTTTTACCAAAAATCTCATTTCCAACTTTAAATTTTATCGTAACACTTTTCTTGTCGTTCGTTAAACCAACATCAGCATATAACTCATAAGGTAATGCGCAAGAAGAACGAACTCCTTCTTCCTGAAGACTAATTAATGAGGGTTTTACTTTTATTGCTTCTATTTCCTGTGCCGAAAGTTTTTTCATTGCAGCAGGTTCTTGTTTAAACTTGGCGTTAAAAATAGTTTCTACATTTTTATCTCTATCCAAAAAAGGGATTTTCTCCAATGGTGCACCATTATAAGGTGTAAAAGCAGAAGTTAAATCGCCACAAATGGTTCTTCTCCATTCGCTAATATTGCTACTCCTTACTTGCTTCTTATATTTTTGATTAACGAAGGTTTCTAAAAATTGTAAGGTAGAAGTATGATCAAAAACCTCTGAGCAAACTTTTCCGCCTCTGCTCCATGGAGAAGCAATCATCATTGGCACCCTAAACCCTAAACCAATAGGTGCTTCCCTTGCTTGTGTTTTTGGAATGCCTTGCTTGATTTCATTTGCTAATCGAACGTGTTCAATTTCCGTTTCAATTCCTGCAGATACTTTCCCTGTTTCAGGTAGTTTTTGATCGGGGATAGAGAAAGGTGGAATATGGTCGTAATAACCATCATTTTCATCGTAGGTTACAATAAAAATAGTCTTTTTCCAGACTGCTGGATTTTTGGTTAGGATATCCAATATCTCAGAAACGTACCAAGCCCCATACCAAGGTGCACTAGGATGATCTGAAAAGTTTTGCGGACCCGCTAACCAAGAAACTGTCGGCAGTTTTCCTTTGTTTACATCTTCTCTAAACTGGTGAAATAGATCTCCAGCCGGAACAGTAGCCTTACGTTCTACGCCATTATCCATATAAGTTAATTCAGCAAGTTTTCTATAATTAGCATCTCCAACATTAACCGTAAATGCGTTATGATAAAGTTCCTTCTGTTTTGCCGTTAATTTTTCATAGCCTTCCTTGTTCCATTTGGTTAATTCTTTTCGGGCATTATCTAAAACTTCTTGTTTTGTTTTTAATGCTTCCCTTGCTTTTACCGCAGCTTGTTCATCTGCCGGACTTGCCTCTTGAATTTTATCTATTTCTGCTGGTAAAGTCTCTGCTTGGTTTTGTAAACCTTTAATGTATCGTTCAGAGAACTTCACGTTATAAGCTTTAAAAAACTCTAACAAATTACAGCCATAGTTTGCCAACCAAGATCTCTCCTCACCAACAAAGCCACCCCCACAACTAATTTCATTTTGATAAAATTTCCAAGCAATATCATTTTGTGATAACAACTCTGGAAATGTTTCCCAACCTAATGTAGCATGGGCAAAATCTGTATTTCTAATATGGGCTTTTGGAATTCCATCTGTATCATGGGTAATTTTACCCGTCCAAAAGAATGAACGATTTGGCGTTGTACTGGTCATCGCAGAGCAAAAGTTCTGATCACAAACTGTAAAGGCATCCGCCATTGCGTAATTAAATGGAATGTCTTCCCTTGTGTAATAACCTAATGTTAAAGGTAGATCGGCATATTTTTTATTGCCAGATTTTTTGGCAAGTAACCATTTATCGTACTTACCAAAGTTGTTTGCATCAACCTGACTTGCCCTTGAATGTGGCAACGAACCCATCCAAGTTATCTTGGTGTCTTTAATATCTAATCTAAAAGGCGAATAAGTATTTCCTACAGCATCGGTTTGTAGCCATACCGGATTTTGATTGGGTAGCCTGATTGCTCTTGGATCGTTAAACCCTCTTACGCCCTGCAAAGTTCCAAAACAATGATCAAAAGAACGATTTTCTTGCATCAAGATTACGATATGCTCAGCATCCAAATAAGTACTGCCTAAAGCCGGATTAATGGCCATTGCCCTTTGAATTGCAGGAGGTAAAATGTTAGCCATCATGGCACCGCCAGATAATAATGCTGCCTTTTTTAGAAAATCTCTTCTTGAATCCATTTCGAAATAATATGAAAGTTAAATATACCATTTCTTCGATTTTTTACCCAGAATAACTGTCTTTTATCAAAGAAATTACATAAGTGAAAGTATACGAAGTTATCAAATCGAAATAAAGAGAAGTTTAAAGTAAAAACATCATTTTGTAAACAAAAAAAGAGAGCCACTGATTTGTGACTCTCTATTCGTCTATAAAGATTACGTGTTGGTTAAATGCGATTGCCGTTTAATCGGCCGGCAAAGAAGCAATCCCCCAAGCTGTATTTGGTTTTGGCCCCATTTGCAGGATAAGTTTTCCTCCCTTCAATAATTCACTAGATCTGAACCAAAAATTATTTAATGGTTTGCCATTTAATGTGGCACTTTGAACGTACTTGTTTACTCTTGATGCATTAACCGCCTCGATCTGAAAATTTTTTCCTCTACCATATTTTTCGCCCAAATTAATGGTTACATTTTTAAAAATCGGACTACCAATTTCATAAATAGGGTTTGCTCTAGTTCCTCCATCAATTTGAAATAGACCTAAAGCTGCCATGATATACCAAGAACTCATTTGTCCTTGATCTTCATCTCCCAAATACGCATTGGCAACACCATAACCATAATACCTATCTACAATAGATCTACTCCATTCTTGTGTTAACCAAGGTTGTTTTACCCAATTAAATAGAAAGGCAAAGTGCATAGATTGCTGGTTTCCTTGTGTAACCGGATAATCCCAATATTGATCATTTGGCGCATTGAAACGCCATTTTACGCTTTCCTTGAAACCCCAACTTAATCGCTCCTTAAAACGATCTGGCCCAATCATTTTGGCTAAACCGTTCACATCCTGTGGCACAAAAAAAGTAAGCTGCCAAGCATTTCCTTCTACATAATGTTCGTTTCTTCCCGATTGGAAAGGGTCAAAATCTGGAAGCCAAGAACCATCAGATTTTCTCATCCTTGCATAACCAGTTACCGTGTCAATTGCATTTTTCCACCAGTTGGCTCTTTCAGTATATTCATTGTATTTAGCTGTTTTGCCAATAGACTTGGCCAGTTGGGCTAGTGTCCAATCATCATAAGCATATTCTAAGGAGTTAGAAAATCTTCCCTTATCGTACGGCACATAGTGATATTTCATATAGGCTTCGAAATCCTGATTTCCGGCAAGTGCTCCTCCAACTTTAGTTTGTGGGGTTGATAATGTTTTATCCGCAGCTGCGAAAGCTTTATTTACATCATAATCTCTAATCCCCATTTGATAAGCGCTCACAATTAGCGGCACTTCATGTTCTGCCACCATAACTGGGATATATTCCATACCAGCGGGGCCTTTAGCCAACCAGCCATTTGCATCATACATCGCTAATTGAGATTTTACCCATCTCGATGACCACTCTGGGGTAACCAAATTCCAAAACTGATTTAAATTCCAGAATGTATTCCAAAAGGCATCACAACCTAAAGCAATATCATTAGGGTTCTTAAACTGTTGGATTTTCTCTGTTGCGTCTACCCATTTCCCATCTACATCACTAAAAGTATTTCTGCTACAGATAGCCCTATACATATTGGTATAAAACCTTACTTTTTCTCTTCTATCATTGCTGGTTGTTTTTACCCTACTTAACAGTTCATTCCAAACAGCAAGCTGGTTATTTTTAACTTTCTCGAAACTCCAGCCAAATGGATTGCTAATTTCTGTTGTTAAATTTTTGGCAGCTCCTTCCACACTTACATACGAAATCCCTGTTCTCATTTGTACCACTTGGTTTTGTCTTGTATCAAATTCTACAAAAGCACCAGCGTCTTTTGGGTCCTTAATCGTGATTAGGTTTTCCGTTCCAATCTGGTCATCAATCCAAGTCCCAAATTTTTTAATGGGCTGATCAAATTCTATCACAAAGTGAACGATATACTCTTGCTCGCTAGAACCTGCTTGAGCAATCCATACTTGAGGTGCAAATTGCTTGCTGTATCCTTCAATACGATAATCACTTACTTTTTTTAAGGTTACTTCAGCTAAGTTGTATTTATTTTCAGCAGGAGTTTGCAGGTCGATCATGATCCTAGAATCTGTTGCCTTAGGATAAGTATACTTCATGAAACTTGCCCTAGATGTTGCTGTAACTTCGGCTTTGATGCCATAATCTATCAAATCTACCCTGTAAGAACCTAAAGGAGCCTGTTCAGTAGATTTATCAATACGCGATCGGTAGCCTTCTCCAGGTGCGCTTCTTTGGTCGCCAACTTTAATTTTTAATGGTCCATTAACAGGAAGCATTCCTAAACCACCCATTGTCCACTCATGTATGTGACTAAAAGCCCCAATACTTTCAAACGTTGGATCGTAACCTGCTTGCCAACCTGCATTTTGGTTATCAGGACTTAATTTAACCATGCTAAAAGGCATCCATGGTCCTGGGCCAATCATCCAACGAGAATGAGCTGTTCCAATTCTAGTATCTACATAACTCGCAAATGAACCTATCGGCTTTGGAGAGCGTGAAATTGTTCCGCTTTCTATAACAATGCCATTTGCTAAAACTTCGTATTTGCTTTTTTTAGGTATAGCAACTGCTGACATCGGCACTTCAAATTGATAGCGTCCTGTTTCTATCTTTTCTTGAAAAACTTGTTTTCCATCTAATTTAACAGTTAAGTTAGGTTTTCCACTCAAATGTTCTACATCTACTAATAAAGGCTGTAAGCGTTTTCCGTTCTCTATAATTTCATAGTTTGCTGCTTCGATGGATCTTGCATACACCGCTTTGGGCGACTTAACAATAGTTTCTGCCGAGCCTTCTAACCTTACTTGATCGAAAACCAGCCAAGAGCCATCAAGAGAGGTGAGTTGAATTTCATTTCCACCATTATGTAAAGCACCAGCTTTAATAGGAATTTCTATCACATATTCTTTTGCAGCAGCCATATCTCCCGCTACTACATTACTTTTATCGCCTTTTGGCAATTGCTGAACAGTGCCTTTACCGTTGATGTTTATTTTAAATAAAGGTGATTTTTCTCCATTGTATCCAATTAAATCAATTACCAGTTTGAATGGTTTGTTTGTAGACGCATTTTTTAAATCAAACAAGATGTTTAATAAATGAGACCTGATACCAGCTGTAGGAGCAGTACCGCCCCAACCATCTTTCGGGCCAGGCAATACATAAGGAAAATCCTTTGCCGGGTTTGAATAGCCAACTAAATAATATCGATCTTCCCAGCCAAAGTCATGTTCTAAAAACTTCTTGTAATCTGTTGGTGCCAAAGCTAACCCCGCAGTTTGGTTATCGGCTTTTCCAATTTCCCATATCGTTTTATTCTGCGCAAAAACATTTGAACTAATGGTTATTGCCAACAAGAAAAAAAGCAATATAAATGGCTGAAAACGTAGGTTAATTGATTTAAGTTGTATCATCTTTAATATTGATCTTTTGGATTAGCGCCCATTTGTAAAGTTAATTTCCCTCCATTTTGTAAATCCTTTAGCGAAATAAATGGAGTAGCTAATTGTTTCCCATTTAAATTAAACGATTGTACATAAATATTCCCAGTACTGTTATTTTTTACTTCGATGGTAAAATCCTTTCCACTAAAATATTGCTTATTTCCTTTGATTTTTATGTAATCAAATAGCGGACTTCCCAAGCCAACTTTAGTATCTGGAGCAGTAAAGCCTTTTACATCAAACAAACCCATACTTGAGATGACGTACCAAGCACCCAATTGCCCTTGATCTTCATCTTGTCCGTAACCATAACCATGAATACCATCTGTTCCGTAAAACTCATTGCAAATTGTTCTCACCCATTTTTGAGTTAGCGAAGGTTTGCCAGAAAAGTTAAAAAGCCATGAGATGTGTAGATTTGGTTGATTGCCATGATTGTACAATCCTTCCAATCCAGAAAAAGCATCGAGCTTAGTTCCACCGCCAAAGTTATTTTTTTGAGAGGTGGAGAAAATACTATCTAAGCGATTGTTAAAATTAGCCTTCCCCATTTTAGCAACCAAAGCTTCAGGATCATGCGGAACGTAGAAAGTATATTGCCATGCATTTCCTTCCTGAAACCCTCGCCAAGCTTCACTTGGTTTAAAGTTTTCTATGAAGTTGCCATTCTCCCATTTAGGGTGAATTAAATTCAATTTTGGATCATAAAGGCGCTCCCAAGCTTTAGACAAACCCATTAATTGTTGATAGTCATTTTCCTTACCTAAAACCTTCGCCCACTGGCCAACGGCATAGGCACTGAAAGCGTACTCTAACGTATGTGATGCAGAATATTGCCATCTTTCTCCACCACCTTTTCCTTTATCTAAGTGAGGCACATAACCATATTTTACAAATTGATCTACATCTAATTTTCCAGCACCGTGCGGTCTGTCTTTACCTACCAACTCATTTTTTAAGGATGCTTCATAAGCCAAATTCACATCGAAATCTTTAATGCCTGCCATGTAAGCGCTAGAGATGGCTAAACTCACAAAATTGGTCCCTACACCAGAAACATATCTACTGTTAGCAATACCATCGGCCAACCAACCCGAATCCTTATAAACCAAAAGCTGGCTTTTGATCCAATCTGAATAATATTCTGGATAAGCAATTGCCCATAGTTGGGTTAAGTTCCAAAAGCCTCCCCAAATGGCATCGGTATTGTAATGATTATGGACTGGTTTGTTATTTTGATCTAAAGGAATTTGTCCTACCCCACCGTCATTTTTTGGATAGGCACCATTCACATCACTGGCTAAACCTCTTCCCAGTAGCGCATGATATAATCCCGTATAGAACTTAACCATATCTTTCCTTTCCTTGCCCTGTACTTTAATTCTACCCAAATAACTCGCCCAATTCTTTTCTGCAGTAGCTTTTGCCTTATCAAAAGAAAGTTTCTTTGCTTCAGCATCAAGGTTTAGTCTTGCATTTTCAATTGAGGTATAAGACAAGCCTGCTTTTATGGTGATGCTTTCTTGTTCTTTGGTAGCAAACGTTAAGTAAAGACCTGCACCCTTTCCTGCTATTTCAGCTTTTCCCTTAAAAATTTCTTCTCCTTTAAATACACCATAGGCTGATGGTTTTTTATCCAGCACAGCTGAAAAATACATCGTTACTTCTGCACCAGGTTGATATTTCTGAACGTAAACAGGAAGTGTGGTTACATAGCCTTCAATCTTGCCATCGGCTGTTACATAAACTTTGGCATCCTTAACTTCGCCACCTTCTCCTTGTTTATGACCAATGTCAAATAAGATATGAGATTCTTGCGAAGCAGGAAAAGTATAACGATGAAATGCTACTCGTTGAGTTGACGTTAACTCTGCTTTAATTTGATAATCCTTCAATAAAACGGAATAATAACCCGGACTAGCAATTTCATCTTTTCGATCAAACGTAGAACGATAACCATTTTCTGGTGTTTCCAATTTTCCTGCAAGTGTTTGTAGTTTTCCAGTTATGGGTGCAAACACAACGCCACCAACTTGAAATTCGTGGAAGTTCGCAAAACCCTCGATGGAATTATGTCTTTCGTCATAACCAACCGCATCCCAACCATGCATATTGCCATAAGAACCGTTGGTAGATGGTGCTGGTTTTGCCATTCCAAAAGGTACGGCTCCTGGGGTAAAGTAAAACCATCGGCTATGCGCAGTTCCAATTTTTGGATCTACGTATTGCAGTAAATCTTTATCGGATTGCGCATTCGCCTCGGTTAACCCAACTATAAACAATAATATAAATAAGATATAATTCGTCTTTCTCATGTTCATCATAGATTTTTGTTTAGGTGTATGTTATCTTTCCAATAACTGGCAGCACCCATTAAGGCTGCTTCCTCGCCTAAAACCGCTATTTTTATTTTTATTTCTGGAAATTTATCTTGAATGTTATTCAACAATGTTCTTTTAAAAAGCCTAAAGCTTTTTGCAATATTGCCCCCCAATATCACAACTTCTGGATGTGCAAGGGATGCAAACTCTGTTAAGAAATCACCTAGGTTATCCCCAAATTCATTAAAAATCCTTTTCACCCTTGGGTCTTTACCCACCAGTTCTGTTAGTTCTTTAACGCCATTGATATTAATACCCGTAAGCTCATGGTATCTTTTGGTAAACCACCTGGTTGATAAATAATCCTCGGCGATGCCGGCTTTAAAAGGATGCTGCCAAAGGTTTGCGTTATTGGCCTTACCATTATGATAAGTGCAAGTACCCAAACCTGTACCCAATGTTAAACCGATCACGTTTTTGAAACCACTAGCCGAACCTCCAAAAACCTCCCCTTGTAAAAAAGATGCTGCATCGTTCACCATTGAAATGTCTTCCGGTTCATTTTTAAGTTTTGCCGCCAACAATTCTTTGATGTTAAGGCCATAGAGATTTTCGTATTTATTTTGATTCTTTATCAAACAAATCCCTTTATCATAATCGAAAGGTCCAGGCATGGCAAGGCTAACTTTATTTACATTGCGGCCTTGCCTTACTTTTAAGATTGTTTCGCTCCAAGCCTCCATGATTTGTTCTTGTGAACCATGAGAATCAATCTTTTCACGAATAAACGAGCCTGGTAATATTCTTTTCTCCTTTAAATCGACCAAGGCTGCTGTAATGTGTGTTCCGCCTATGTCTGCACCAATCGCTATCGAATCATTTATCATCTTAAAACTCAAATATTAATGAACAAAAACTTGATCTTCTCCTTTTTCCTTCCAGTCATTTTCTATTTGTTCTAAAGATTTACCTTTTGTTTCTGGCAGCAATTTGTATACTGCTACAAAGGCCACTAAACAGAAGAACGCAAAAAACCAAAACGTGCCTGCGCTACCAATTTCTTTCAACAAAATAGGAGTAATCTGTCCAACGATTGTGTCCGCTACCCACATCACCATAATGCTAATCGCTAATGCTCTTCCCCTAATGGCGCTTGGGAATATTTCTGATGCCACTACAAATTTTAGTGGACCTATAGAAAAGGCAAAACAAGCTAAAAAGCCAAGTACACAGATCAATAACCAAATGCTCGTAGTCGCTTCATAATAGAAACAAATACCTGTTAAAATTAAGGTTATTGTAGCACCAGCCGTTCCAAACAAATACAACGGCCTTCTTCCCCAACTGTCAACTTTCCAAATGGCAACCAGTGTAAATAACATATTGGCAAGGCCGAAAATAATCTGACTAATTAAAGAGTTACTCAAAGAAATCCCTGCATTGCCTAAAATGGTAGGGCCGTAATAAATGATGGCATTGATGCCACTGAACTGAGAAAACAAAGGCAAAAGGATGCCTATTACTAAAGCCTTTCTAACACCTGGCGCAAATAAATCCCTATAAGATCCCTTCTCGTTTTTATTGTTTTGTGTTGATAAACCTGCTTCTATTTCAGCTTTAGGTTGATTTGTTATTCTACTGATAATAGAAACTCCTTCTGCCGTGCGTCCTTTTTGAATTAACCAACGTGGACTTTCAGGAATCATCAACAAGCCGAAGAAAAATAGCAGCGCTGGAATTACCCCTAAGCCCAACATTCCACGCCAAACCTCGGCATTAAAAATATTGGTTAAGCCAGAAGTGGTAAGCTCTTGCACAGAAACTCCACTTAACAATGCAGCATTGCTTAAATACGCAACTAGAATACCAAAGGTTAATGCAAACTGATAATAGGTAACCAATCTCCCTCTAATGGCCGATGGAGCGATTTCTGAGATGTATAAAGGGACAACATTAGATGCAATTCCAATACCAATACCGCCAATTAACCTCGAAGTAATTACACCAGATAAATTTGGCATTATTGCACAACCTAAAGCAGAAATTACAAATAAAATAGCTGTTAAAATGAGTGGCTTTTTGCGGCCTAATCTATCACTTAACTCACCTGAAAATGCTACCCCAATGATACAGCCCACCAATGCCGATGAAACAAACCAACCTTCTTGAGCTGCCGAAAGCGTAAACTGCTTTTGAACTAATGGTAATACACCTGAAATAACAGCCATATCAAATCCAAAGAGAAAACCTCCCAATGAGGCAACCAATGTGATGGTTAATAGGCTAATTCTTTTTTGTTCGTTATTCATAAGTTTATATTTAGAACTAATTATTGTTTTTTAGTAGGAGACATCGATGGCGGTGCATCAGTGGGTTTAACTCCCCATTTCATATTTGGTGCGGCACCCATTTCTAAGGTCAAAGAACCACCATCAACTAAATCAGCATGATAAAACCAAGGTTTAGTTAAGTCTTTCCCATCTAACTTGGCCGATTGGATATATCTATTAGCATCGGAGGTGTTTTTAGCCTCAATCACAAACGTTTTACCCGAATAATATTTATCATCCAAAGCAATGGTAATTTTGTTAAAAATCGGACTACCAATTTCATAAAATGGCTTAGATGAAACTCCTCCATCTGTTTCAAATAAACCCATTGCAGCCATTACATACCAAGCGCCCATTTGCCCTTCATCTTCATCTCCCAACCAGCCGTGGTAGGGCGTTGAACCATAATACCTATTCATGATTTCCCTTGTCCATTTTTGAGTGAGCCATGGCTTACCCGAATAGTTAAATAACCAAGCTGCTTGCATATTAGGCTGATTACCGTGATTTACAGGAACCAAATCATATTGATCTCCTTCTGCATTGAAATTGTATTTTACTGATTTTTCAAAACCATCATTTAAGCGGTTATTAAATTCATCTTTACCCATTAAATTAATAATGCCTTGCACATCATGTGGATTGAAAAAACTGTATTGCCAAGCGTTACCTTCTAAATAACCTGAACCACTAAAGCTTGTGCAGCAGAATGGGGTCCAATCTTTAACCCAGCTTCCATCTCTGTTTTTCATTCTGATGTATTTGGTTTCAGGATCAAATACATTCTTATAATTCCCTGCTCTTTTTAAGAATAGCTCGTAACCATCTTTCTTTCCAATTGCTTTTGCAAACTGCGCCACACACCAATCATCATAAGCATATTCTAAGGTGTTTGATACTTGTCCTTCTTCGTTAGGCACGTATCCAAGTTTCATATAGGAATCAAAAAAGCGATTGCCTGCAAATCCATTTTCTGGAGTTTTAACCCCATTGGTAGTCTGCTGATGCAACATTGCCTTATAGGCTGTTTCAATATCAAAATCCCTAATCCCTTTTTGGTAAGCACCAACTATTAAAGGGATTTCATGAGAGGCCTCCATGATACCCGAATATTCAATCCCCGCCGGACCTTTTGGAAGCCAACCACCTGTTCTATAAATCTCAATCAGCGACTTTGCCCAATTACTGGTAATATCTGGATTAACAAGTCCCCATAATTGGTTTAAGTTCCAAAAGGTATTCCATAGTGCATCTGAACCATATACTGGAGAATTAGCTTGTTGAACTTTCTCATTTACATCCACATATTTACCATTCACATCGCTCCATGTGGTACGGGCTACGTAAGACCTATAAAAGTTAGAATAGAATTTTTTCTTGTCAGTTTCTGTACCACCTTCTACTTTGATTTTACTCAGCATGGTGTTCCAAACATTCCTGGCGTTTGTTTTTACAGCATCAAAATCCCATTTGAAAGGATTCATTTCTGTTTCTAGGTTAAGCCTAGCCTGCTCAATGCTAACTAAAGAAATCCCTGTTTGCATGAGAATTACATCACCAGCGTTTACCTTAAAATCTGCAAATGCACCAACTCGTCCTTTTCCTAAAACCTGTTTGATTTCTTTTTGCACCTTATCTCCATTCCAACCACCAAAACTTTTCATTGGCTTATTAAATCTTACCACAAAGTGGATGGTATATTCGTTCCAACTCCATTTTTGATGAGAATAACCCTCAATTTCTGTATCAGATATTCTGGTAATTTTTGCGTCTAAAATATTTGTTTTCGCCTCGCCAGGGATGTCTAAATCTAATAGGATATGCGCCTCGTCGTGCGCTTCGGGATAAGTGAACCTAAAAAAACCTGCCCTAGTTGTACTGGTTAGTTCTGTTCGGATATTTCCATTCATTAAGGTAATGCCATAATAACCTGGCTTTGCAACTTCTGTGCTTTTATCAATTCGCGATCTGTAACCTGAAGTCCAGCCTGTTGTTGGCGCATCTGCAGCACCGCGATAAGTGCTCAACAATCCAACTGTAGGCATTACCGAAAGTCCAACCATTGTCCACGAATGTACATGGCTAAAGCCACCTATGTTATTTAAAGAATATTCATAACCAGACTTCCAAACATCGCCTTGGTTATCTGGACTAAGCTGAACCATTCCAAAGGGCATTGTAGCGCCAGGATTTAACATCCACCTAGATTCTGAAGTGCCTAACAGCGGATCAGCATAATCAACCGGTTCCTTTTGCTGCGCATTCAGTTTTATGCTCAAAGAGAGCATCAATAAAAAGACGAATAATTTCTTTAGGTTCATCATTTTATGATCTTATTTAACAAGCAGGCTTGCATTATCCTTAACAAATGCCTTTACCACTTTTGCCTTACCTTTTCCATTATTTAAAATGGTATAGCTTTTTGCCGCTGCAGGTATTACAAAAGTTTCTGCATAGTTGAAATTCATTGTAGTTCCATCTAAAGTTATTACTGTAACCTCGCTACCTTCAACTAACATTAAAATATGGCAAACATTTTCTGTTTCTATACTTACTTGCTCATCAAACTCTATACGGTGTACATCATAAAAATGTTCTTGATGGGTTGGCAAATGGATAATTTCATAACCAGTTCCATTTTCAATTACCTTAGGTTTAGCCACTAATTCGTTTTTAACCTTTTCTCCTTTTCTATCAAATTTAAGGTTCTTAAATGCATGATCTATATTGATTGGTCTTGGATGTCCATCAAGTCCCATTCTCATCCAATCGTACATTTTAAAAGTAAAAATATATGGTGTTGCACTGATTTCTAGCACTAAATTATTTGCCCCTGCACTATGCACCGTCCCATTTGGGATTAAGAATAAATCATGTTTATTGGCGTCTAATACCTGTACATATTTTGTAATGTCTATTTCCTTGCTATGTTCCTGACTATCTTCTAATGCTTCTTCGAAAGCTTTTGGGTCGATGTCTTCTTGAAATCCTAAATATACTTTTGCATCTTCTTTACAATCTAAAATGTAATAGGTTTCATCCTGAGTAATATTTTCTCCAAATTCTTTCCTAATGTATTCTAAAGATGGGTGACATTGAATCGATAAGTTACCGCCATCAAATGTATCTAAGAAATCGAATCTGATTGGAAATTCAGTTCCAAATGTAGGTTCGTGTTTACCTAGAACAGCTTGCGCTTGCTGATACATTAAAAGATCAAAAGGAACTTCCAATAAATTACCATCGCTCTCAAAAAGCACCCCATTTTCTGGCACAATTAATTCGAACGACCAAGCATAATTTACTTCCTCCTTATTCAATCCCTCAATTTTTTCTTGCATCCAATGACCGCCCCAAGCGCCTGCTTCAAACCAAGGTCGCACACGAAAAACTGATTGACTCATCTCCTTTAAACCTTGCTGCACATCTGAATTAAAAGCCCAGTTGATTGATTCTTTCCATTGTGCATCTGCCACAATGCTTATTTGATTTAAAATGTTTTGTTTGTGATTATTTAAAACTACCCAGTCTACAAAGTAAGATCGCTTATAGGCTTCTGCCGCACCATCAACTTCATCAGCGCCAATATTGGTAATTGCACCTGCACGAAAACGGTATTGTATTTCATTCTTTGGAATCTCTAGATAAACCAGCGGTGAATCCCAGTTTAATAGCGCAGCCCCAACTCCTATGGCAATATTAACTTCATATTCTTCATCAGGTATTAAGCTAGAAAGTTGATTGGTTTGAAAAAAGTTAGAAAGGGTTAAAGTGGTTTTAGTACCCCAAACACTCTTCTCTTCCCCTAAAAATGGTGTAACCAATTTTTCGATATCCTGACTGTCTTTTATATGATCTGTTAAATAAGTCCATTTTACAGTAATACCCTTTTTATTCAACACATCATCAATTGCAGTTTGAACAGCATTCCAGAAAACACCGTTAAAACCATCAATCCTTACTGTTTTTTGTTCAATTATCCAATTTACCAAAGACGCATAACCATTGTTAATTTTTCCGCTTCCTAATGAATGATATGGATAGATATCGTAACCAGTATCTTCCTTCTTCTTTTGGTTAATCTGTTGTGGCAAAATAGTTTCGGAGCTTAATCTCCAATTGTTAATTATCGGCTCGCTCTTATCTAATACATTAGTATTCAATTCCATATCAAGGTATTTCTCTTGTTTCTCTGCTACTAAATAGCTGTAATTTAATCAATATTTAAACCTTATTTGCGAGAGAATTTTCTCGCAAATAAAGCTTATTCTTTGTTTTAGGTAATTAATTAGGGATAGTTACCGATTTTATTGTGCTGTAGTTATAAAGTCTTGAACCTATTCTAGCGCCAACCCTTAAAAAAATCTCTCTCCCTTTTGGCAAAACAGGGCTTGCTACACTATTGGTTACAGTTAAAGCTGGGGTTGCCGGCCTAGTGAATAGCGTGAAATTAGTATTTCCAACATAGGGTGTGTTGTTAAGGTAAAGTACACAATCGCCAATGGCATCTTGATACGCAGCATTGGCTGTACCTCTAACTATAGTGTATTGAGCATTAACTTTACCAGTTGCTGCATCATAAGTTGGTTCTCCAACCCATTCTACACGAAGAAAAGGTTCAACAGCAAAATTAACCTCTGTGGTGCCGCCTTTAACCTCTACCACTTTTGGAGTAGGAGGTACAAACGCACCTTCTGGAGTCATGGTATAAGTTGCAGCAAAAAGTTTGGTGTTTGTAAAACTACCATCTTGTCGTGATGCTAGAAATTGAGGGGTAGCAGTTGGACTATAACTAGTTTCTACTAGTCTAACTCTAGTTCCAGCTGTCATAGATCCATCAGTAGTGGTCACTTCCGTTTGAATTGGCTTTCCTGTTCCTGCATCTGTTACCACTCCTTTAACGGTTTGGTCAGGAGCGGCGTAGTTATCAAATTTGGAACATGAGCTTGCTGTTAATAGAGCAAGACATATTGCGATATAATAAGTTATTCTTTTCATCTTTTGAATTTTTTAAATTACCATCCTGGGTTTTGTACAAGGTTTAAACTTTTAGCAATTGCTGCAGTTGGAATTTGATTATAATACCATCTAGTTTGGAAGGTATAGTTTACACCACGCTCCTCATTTCTTACATCCAAAATATATTTGCTTTGATCTTGCAACATAATTGGTATAAGGGCTTTATAAATGGTGTTATTTTGCTCTAAATTCGCAATGCGCCATCTTCTTAAATCCCAAATGGTTTTGTTCTCAAAAGCCAACTCTCTTCTACGTTCCGTTCTAACGTCATTAATGTTGTTAATTGCAACATATAGTGATGCTCCTGCACGTTCCCTTATCGAATTAGTTAAGGTTAAAGCCTCAGTAGCGTAAGTAGCGCCTTGCCCTAAAAGGAATAATTCATAAGCAGCTTCTGCTTTGTTCAATACAACTTCGCCATATCTAAACTCAATAAATTGCTGGTCTGAACGATTAGGCAATGTTTCTGCTTGTGGTTTTTCTGGACTTAAATATTTTCTCACATAAAAGCCTGTGTAAGTACCTCCAGTTGCATTAGCGCCAATTGCTGTGTAAATACCACTCGCACCAGACCTAGTGATTTTAGTTCCGTTTGAAAGTGTTACTAAATTTGCTGCATCAAGGTTTGCCGCTACAGTTGCAGATCCCAATAAAGTAGCAGGATAAGCTGTACTTGCATTTCCAGGGGTTAGGTCACTTAAACCTCCCGTTGAAGCTCCTGTGAAAACACCTCTGCGTACTTCAATTTGAACACTTTTAAATAAATCGCCAGGCAATATTACAGTAGCCCTTAACCTTGGTTCTACATTGGCAAAAATATCCATGGTATTGGTATAGGTTAAATATTTACCACCAGCATCCATCGTTTGAATCGTCCCATCAGGATTTTTTGGGAAACCCTCATACATTTCTACCAAGTTCAGGGTTGGTAGGGTCTCTGAAGAATAATTTCCTTGTGGACCCTCCCATTGTTTAGGCACATTTAATGCATCGTACATGTGCGTCAAGTCAGGATATTTAAACTGCCTAGCAAAAATAGACTCTCTGTTTGCGGTTGAATTGTCTAAGAATAGACTTACAAAATTTTGATATTGGGCTTCCTTATCAGTTGCCGACCATTTATTTTTATACAATGCATATTTGCCATTTAATAAATTTGCCGCATCATAAGCTGCTTTAAAATAGGTAACCGCTTTTGAAGCAGGCACACCGCACAAACGTATACCACCAGTTGTTAAATCAATTGTATTGTACTTCGCGATAGTTCCAGCATACAACATTGCTCTTGATTTTAATGCCGCAGCAACATATTTGTTCGCTCTATTAGATTTATTGGTTTCTGGCAGGGTAATGTAAACTGCATCCAATTCTTTGGCAACAAAGTCCCAAATCGCTTCTTCACTTGAACGTGGTATTTTAAGCTCTTCAATTTCAGAAGCAAGCTCAGAAATAGTTTCCCCAGGTTTGGTTAATAATTTATCAACTAATGGAACTCCTCCATAACGTTTCACTAAAGCAAAGTAAGTGAAAGCACGAACAAATTGTGCTTCAGCTATCCACATTTGAACCTGCTCTGGTTTATGGTTGCTTGCATAAGTTGGCATCGTAGCGATAAAGTAATTACAATCGCGGATTAATAAATAAGCTGCGCTCCAGTAATTGTGTGTTTCTGTCACATTCCCTAAATCCCTACTTACCGCCTCGCCACTAATGGCATGTGGTGAACCTACTTGGCCAGTTTGGTTAAAAGCCCCAACTGGGTGATATTTAAAATCCTCAATTGGCATGGTATAATACATTCTTGATATGTAAGCATCAACACCAGCTTCTGTAGTAAATAGATCGGCATCCTGAACAATGTTTACAGGCGGCACATCCAGTTTCTGGCAAGCTGCAAATGATGTGATCACCACAGCTAATAATATATATAGTTTCTTTTTCATGGCTACTGTTATAATTTAAGGTTAAGGCCAAAAGTGAATTTTTTATCCAATGGATACACATAACCAAAATCACTTGATGGGTGTTCTGGATCTAGGAACTTCAAATCGGTAACTGTAAGCAAGTTGAATGCATTGGCATAAAATCTTAATCCTTTTACGCCTACTTTGTTAAACCATTTTTGTGGTAAGCTGTAACCTAATTCGATGGTTTTTATTCTGAAATATTTAGCATTTTGGGCATTAGCCAAGGTATTGGTAAATGGCACCGTACCAGTATAAGCGTAATAACCTGGTATCCACTTTGTGTTAGGATCAAATGGATCTGCATTAGGATCTTCAGGATGGTACCTGTCTAAGAATTGTTTTAAGGCATTACCTCCAGCCCAAAGCGGCGTATTCAATTGCTCAAAATAAGAAACATATACGTTTCCAGCACCGCTGATGGTTGTACTAAAATCCCAGTTTTTATAAGCAGCATTAAGAGTCAATCCATAAGTTAAAGTGGGTAAGCCTGATGTAGAAATTGGATGTGAATCTTGTGAACTAATTACGCCATCTCCATTCCAATCTTCGTATCTGTAATCGCCAACAACGGTGGTTCTAGAAGCATAAATCGGACTGTTTTTAATGGCTTGATAATTCTCAAACTGGCCGGTTGTTCCATAACCCCAGTATAAGTTGTTCCAACGATTAGCCGTGAAATTGCTGTTTTCCCAATTTAAGTAAGAGTTTCCTGCTCGTGCCTGTACACGTGTAGTATTCATGGTACGGGTAATGCCCATTATACCTTTAACGCTATAAGAAAAATTACCCAACTGGTTGCGGTGGTTAAGTTCTAAATCGATACCTCTTGAGCGATCGCCATTTAAGTTTTCTTGAGGGAAATTAACACCCACAACATCTGGTAAACTGTTAGCTTGTGTTCCCAACAATCCACTTCTGTTTCTTACAAAATAATCAACAGAAAATCCAAATAATCCATTCCACATTTCAGCATCTACACCAATATCTAACTGTTTCGCAGTAAACCAAGTGATGATCGGATTGGCTAAACCTTTACTAGAAGCACCAGTAACATAAACGCCATTAAATACAGATCCAGTAGCTGGATAGTTATAACCAGTAATGAATTGATAAGTAGCAGCAGAGTCATCACCTTGTTCGCCATAAGATCCACGAATCTTAAAGTTGTTTATGAATTTAAGTGGCGAGTCTTTCCAGAATTTTTCTTCAGATACACGATAACCAGCTGAAGCGTAAGGGAAAAATCCCCATTGTTCGTTTACTGAAAATTTTGAGGAACCATCAGCCCTAAAGCCTACTTCAGCTAAATACTTTCCATCATAATCATAAGTAAACTTACCTACATAAGAGGCAGTTTGATTATTGAAAAGACTGCCCTGAGCGGTTGACATGAAACCTTGCTGATCAGTAGTAGAACCTGCCAATAACTGATCTACAGGGATGGTTAGGTTTCGCTGTGCGAAAAAGTTATCACCCTTTAAGGTGTTTCGTTCATATAATGCCAATGCACTAATATTGTGCGAACCGAATGATTTATTATAGTTCGCAGAGGCTTGGAAGAGTATACTTGGGTATTCATAAAACTCTCTTCTTAATGTTGAAGGAGAAAACTGAGCTTCTGGAGCGTAAGTATCAGTTGCAGCAGTGTAGGTATAAAGGTTATAAGTTTTAGTATAATATTTATTGGTGGCAATTTGATAATCGTAACTAAATAAACCTTTTAAACTCAAACCTTTTAAAAATGTTGCATCATACTTTAAACTGGTAGATGATTGGAACCATTTGTTCTGAATATTACGATAACCACTTACATCAGCATTTGCATGCGCATAAGCATTTAATGAACTAGGCACTTTTGCTAAATAAGCAGGATTGTTGTTTGCAAAAATTGGTTCTGTTGGTGCTTGGTACCAAGTACTTCTAATTACCCAATAAGTATCTTCCTTCAATTGATTTTTTTGATCAACGATACCTGTTAAGTTGATATCGAAAGTTAAGTTTTTAGCCAGTTTAGTTGTTAAATTTGCCCTAAGGTTATAACGGTTGTAGTTTAAATCGCCCGACTTGAAAAATCCTTCTTGATCTTGAACACCTAAACTCGCAAAATAAGTTGTGTTTTCATTACCACCAGACGCACTGATGTCATGTTGAGATTGAGGAGCGGTATACCTCAATACAGCGGCATTCCAATCAGACGCCACTTTAGTGCCATTTTGATAGGCAGTAAAATCAGCTGGCGTAAAACGAACAGGCCCTTTATTGTATGCGCCTGTTCCACCTAAGTGAAGTGAATATTCATTAGCCAAAGTCATGTATTCGAAAATATTAACTGAATTAGGCATGAATGACGGCTTTTGAAGTGAGTAGGAACCATTATAGTTAAGCTCTACACTTCCCTTTTTACCTTTTTTAGTCGTAATTAACACTACACCATTTGCTGAACGTACCCCATAAATAGCAGCAGAAGCATCTTTTAACACGGTGATACTTTCTATGTCCTCAGCGCTTAAACGGGAGAAGTTATTTCTAACAACCCCATCTACAACCACTAGAGGAGAACCTAATCCCCTTACATCAAATGAGGTGTTAAAAGCTCCTGGCTCACTACTGTTTTGCACCACACGTACACCAGCAATTTTACCAGTTAACATGTTCTGAACGTTTTCGTTTTTAGTGGTTACAATTTCTTTTGCTGTTACTGAGGATACGGCACCAGTTAAAGTAGCCTTTTTCTGAGATCCATAACCCACTACAATTACTTCATTTAAATCTGATGCAGTAGAGGCTAATGTTACGTTTACCTGTGTTTGACTACCTATAACAACTTCATTGGCCTTGTAGCCAATCATGGTAAACACTAATGTTTCGCCCACTTTAGCAGTGATACTGTATTTTCCATCAGGGCCTGTTGTGGTGGCATTTGTTGTTCCTTTTACGGTAACACCAACACCCGGAAGTGGTCCAGTTTCATCTTTCACTGTTCCCGTTAGTTTTACAGTGTTCTGCGCATAAGCAGTTCCAAAAATACTGCAAGCCAAAAAGAAAGAACAGAGTAAAAGTTTAAGTGACTGCAATTTGTAGCGCCAATCGCTTTCTTGCAGCTTAGAATTTTGCGACAGCAAACTAGATTGGTTCAGTTCTTTTTTGCTGAGGCGATTTAGTAAAAATGATTTCATAATTAATAATGCTAACTCAATTGATTAAATATTTGAATGATTTAAGGTTTTGCATTGATTGTGGCTCAATCGACTTATGAATTACTAGGGAAAATGGGAAACACGACGAATGTTTTTGTGCCTTGTTTCCTTTCTTTTTGAATAAGGTTTTACCTGTTTCATACTGAGGATATTAAGATTTATACATTGGTTATGTACAAACATATAAACATTCTATTTAAAAACAAATATTTTTTTACTTTTGCTATATTATTTTTTATTAGCTTAATGGCTTGTTAACATGAAGGTGAAATTTTCTATCGACCATAAAAGTCATATTCCATTGCACATACAGGCAGAGGAATTACTGCGGAACCTAATTAAGGATCCACAGTATGCTACGAAGTTTCTTCCTAATGAAGTTGACATGGCCAAGCAGCTTGCCATTTCTAGAACAACCTTAAGGCAAGCCTTAAATAAATTAGTTTACGAAGGTCTGCTGATTAGAAAAAAAGGCGTTGGAACTAAGGTTGCCGAGGTTTCTGTAAGCTCAAAGTCTAATAATTGGCTCAGCTTTTCTCAAGAGATGCAAGCGAGAGGTATTCCAATTAAAAACTTTGAGTTACACATTAGTTGGGTTACCCCTGATGAAAAATTAGCTCACTTTTTTGACATCAGTACCGATAAAAAGGTGTTAAAGCTAGAACGTTTAAGAGGCCGACTAGAAGGTCCGTTTGTTTATTTCATCTCTTATTTCCACCCACGAGTTGGATTAACGGGCGAAGAAGACTTTAAAAGACCGCTTTATGAAATCCTAGAGAAAGAACATTCTGTTGTGGCCAATTTATCCAAAGAAGAAATTAGCGCAAAGGAAGCCGATAAGTTTATCAGCGCTAAATTGGAGGTAGAACCAGGCTCAGCTATTTTAGTAAGAAAGCGTTTTGTTTACGACCAAGGAGATAGGCCAATCGAATTTAACCTAGGTTATTACAGGGCCGATAGCTTCGTTTATACTGTAGAAAGCAGAAGGGATTAGGAATTAACCTCCACCTCCTAATAACTCACATTAATGACCACTGGATAATGATCTGAAGGCAATTTGCCATTAAAGGTTTGTGTTAAAATGCCATAGCGTTTTACCTTAAATTGTTTGGTTACAAAAATATGATCGATACGAGCATTATTGTTGCTACCCCCAATCTTAAAACCATTAAAAGTAGGTCCATTGGCCAATTTAATAGGCGATAAAACATAGCTGTCCTTTAACAATCCCGAATTATTTATAGTAAAATAAGCATCAGAATTCTGGTTTGCATTGAAATCTCCAGTCAATATTGTTGGCTTACCACCAGTAATCTCCCTCATTTTTGCCATAATTAATTTTGCACTCTCACTACGAGCCAAAACACCTACATGATCCATGTGCACATTGAAAAAATTAAAAATGAAACCTGTTTTTATTTCCTTGAATTGAGCCCAAGTGCACACACGGGTTAATGCTGCATCCCAACCTACATTAGGTTTTTCAGTATCCGTTGCCGAAAGCCAAAAGTTTCCGCTTTTTAACAGTTTAAACTTAGCTTCCTTATAATAGATGGCAGAGTGCTCACCTTTTTGACCACCATCTCTACCCTCACCAATCCACTTATAACCTGGCAAACTATCTGCTAGGTTATTTAACATGTGATGAAAGCCTTCCTGAACACCAAAAACATCCAAATCGTTAAACTTAATCACTTGTGCTATAACTGGATAACGCACCTTCCATCCATTTCCAGCGGCAGAATCTGTCTGATTATCATAACGCAAGTTATAAGAACCGAGGTTCATTTGTTGAGCGCATAGCGAAGCTGACAATGAAAATAATATGATGGCTATAAGTAAAAAACGTTTCATTATTTAATTTTTTTATTGTTAAAACTATGACGACTAACAAGCCATCAACCTTGTTAAATTTTCTCTTTATACTTCAGCTGTAAAGCTTTTAATCGCTCCTTTAAGGTTTTGACTAGTGTTGCTTTTGTTGGATCATCATACAGGTTATGCATTTCCTTTGGATCCTTTTTCAAGTCGTACAATTCCCAAGTATCAACAGGGTCATAAAAATGAATCAATTTGTATCGCTCTGTTTTAATGCCATAATGCCTGGTTAAACCGAACGACTTTTCGTAGTAATGATAATAAACCTCTTTGCGCCAGTTTTCATCTTTACCTAAAGTAAGCAGCTTTTTCATTGATACACCCTGCATATCTTCAGGCACTTTGATACCACAAAGATCTAACAAAGTTGGTGCAATGTCTAGGTTAAGTACATAAGAACTTGTTTTTTGTCCGCCTTTAAAACCTGCCGGATATTTAATCATCATTGGTGTTCTAAATGATTCTGTATACATGAACCGTTTGTCGTACAAGCCATGCTCGCCCAAATAAAAACCTTGATCGGATAGGTAAACCACTATGGTACTTTCTGATAGGTGTTGGTCTTGCAGGTACTGTAGCACCCTTCCAACATTATCATCCAGCGAGTTAACTACCCTTAGGTAGTCTTCCATGTAACGCTGAAATTGAAAGCGTACAATTTCATCTTTCGTCTTTAAGGTTTTGAAAATCTCATATTCTCTCTGGTAAGCAGCATCCCAGATTTTACGTTCATCTGGCCTTAAGCGCTGTATTTCTCTTTGATATTCTGCAGGTGCCCAATCGTTTACTTTGTTTATTTGGCAGGTATCACATGGTATCTTGCTGTCATAACGAATATCCAAATGATCCTTCATCGTTACCTGCTGAATTTGCAAGGCCTTTCTACCTTTGTAATCATCATAAAAGTTCGATGGCAGCTTAAATTTCTTATCATTAAACTTTTCTAAATATTTTATGGGCGGCATTACATTTCTATGCGGCGCCTTATGGTGTAACATCAAAAAAAATGGCGCCTCGTCTTTATTCTTGGTTACCCAATCTAATGCTAGATCGGTAATTACATCCGTTACGTAACCAGTATAAGCGGTATCCTTTCCATTCTTTTTAAAGCCAGGATTATAGTAATTCCCTTGATCTGGCAAGATATTCCAATAGTCGAAACCCGTTGGCGTGCTAAACAAATGCCATTTTCCTACTATCGCAGTGCGATAACCATTTCTCTTAAAAATTTTAGGGAGTGTTTCTTGTGCACCATTGAAATAAGTGCCATTATCCTTCATTCCGTTGATATGAGAATATTTTCCGGTTAGCAAAACCGCTCTGCTAGGACTACAAACTGAGTTAGTTACCGCCGCTTCCTTCATTAACATGCCTTCCTTTGCAATTTTATCAATGTTTGGGGTATGAATTAACTTTGAACCATAAGCGCTGACGGCTTGATAGGCGTGATCATCTGATACAATAACAATCACATTTGGTTTTTTAAGCTGTGCCTTTGCCGTTAACGCCGCGAAGGACATCGATAAAAAAAGAAGAGCGCAAAATTTTGATAAGAAGACTTTGCTATTTGCGTTCATGTGATTAACTCTACAAAATTTAATTAAACTTTGATAATATGTCTGTACATACAAATATATTTATTTAAGCTTATTTTGCAAATTTTTAGAGAATAATATGAACATACTAATCTTATGTTTGAACCTGTGTTCGATAGGCCTGTATTGGCCCAGAATTTTCTAATGATAAAGTCTATGCTATCTTTCTTGTCTTAACTTATCGCGATGCATGGTTCCCCAATCCGCTAAAGCGTGTAATACATTGCTTAGGCTTCCTGCATATTCGGTCAATTGATATTCTACCACTACAGGTGTTAACTGATGGTGAACTACCCTTTTAACAAAGCCATTTAATTCCAATTCTTTCAGCTCTGCAGAAAGCACTCGAGCAGAAATGCCAACAACGGTTCTTTGTATTTCATTAAATCGTTTGCTTCCATCTCTCAAGCTTGAAATCACCCTCAGCTTCCATTTTCCGCCAATTACATATAAGGCATCACCGATGGGATTTAGAAAGGCATTACAACCCTCTGCTGTTTCTTCTTTTTCCATAACAAACTGACTATCATAATACTATACAAAATATTACCACTAACCTTTTGTATACTACTAACATTTTATAACCAAATGTAAATAGATTTGTCGACATAAATTATATAAAACGATGAAAAAGATATTACACATTATTTCTAGCCCCAGAGGAGCGGCCTCTTATACCATCAGATTAGGAAATGCCATTATAGAAAAACTTCAATTGGCCTATGCCGATAGTACTGTTAAGGAATTTAGCTTAGTTGAAGAGCGTTTCCCACATTTGGAAGAAGCACATTTAAATGCTTTTTTTGCTCCTGTAGAAAATAGGACACAAGAAAACTTAATTGCCATTGAACACTCTGATGAGGCGATCGCCGAAATTATGGAAGCAGACATTATTGTATTGGGTGTGCCTCTTTATAACTTCAGCGTGCCCTCTAACTTAAAAGCTTGGATAGATCACATCAGTAGAGTTGGTGTAACCTTCAAATACGATCAAAATGGCCCAGAGGGATTAATTAAAAACAAGAAGCTTTACATTGCTTTTTCGGCTGGAGGGGTTTATTCTGAAGGACCGATGGCTAGTTATGACAATGCGGTTCCTTATCTAAAATCAGTTTTTGGCTTTTTAGGCATAACCGACATTACTGTTGTTCGCGTAGAAGGCACTAACATCCCAGGGATTCAGGATAACGCTTTAGCAAAAGGCATTGAAAGTATTGTGGTTAATTAAATCTAATATTGGACAATAAAGAAAGAGCGTAGAACAATTCAGTTTTTGCGCTCTTTTATTGTTATTTCATTCCTCATCGATATCATTTCGCTTATCGCTTATAGCTGGATATGAGTAACATCGCATCAGCGTCGTGTCTAGTCCGTCTTTTCTTCGGCAAAACGTGGAATTCGAGGGTGTTCCCCTGCAACAAAACACGAAGCCAACACGAACTTGGCACGAACTCTTCTCGAACTAGACTGGGAGCAAACTCGAACTCAAGTCGCTATAAGGTCGCTATAACTATAATTTTGTGTTTTTGAAAGCTACTTAATTTACCAAGGACTTTACTAGGATTGTACATTGGTCTAGATCGAATGGTTTTTGTAAAAATCCATCCTGACAAACATCATCGCTTAAGATGGTTTCGTAGTCCATTACTCCCGAAATTAAAACGATTGGAATAGCTTGTGTTTTGTGCATTGATTTAAGCAAGTTACAGATATACCTACCATCATTGTCGTTTAGAAAAACATCCAATAGGATTATATCTGGTTGAAATTCATCAATTGCAGTGAATATGCCCTTATGGGTATTCATTGTTTTCACTTCGTATCCTTCTTCTTCAAACAGCATCGTCATTGGCTCAATGCTTAAGGGCTGATCGTCAACTATTAAGATTCTCTTTTTCATTTAATTATCAATAAATATAGAGTACTGCCTGTACTTACGCAAACATTATACCGCGTAAAAAAAAGATGGCTTTTGTGTGTCATTTGTTACGATTGTTTCGTGATATCTGACTTAAAATATAGCTTTTACACTAGCATTTAGGATTATTGGCTGTTAAAGCTTACTTTTACAATCTTAGACAAACGAAAGCAAGGCATTTTGAGAGATCAAATAAGCTATTTTGGCTTGGGTCAATAAGCAAATCCAATCAATTTTATTCATATCAGCATCTTCAATCTAGATTGTTATATGGCAATTGTAGATGAAAACCTTGATTTAAACTAAACAAAATACAGGCAATCAATCAAAATTCTAACCTGAGCTTTAAGAATTGGGATAATTGTTAATTCTAGAGGAGACAAAACAAACACGAATACAAAGATATGATGACACAAATAAACCTTTATTACCCACTTTGGAAAAGATACCTTCCAGTATTTGCTATCCAAATTAAAAAGGCAATAACCGAAGAGCAAGAAATTAGCTTCACCAAATCTGATTTACATAGTTTAGGCAATAGAAACAAGGCTGACTATTCATTCAGTCTGGAATTAGAAAATGGTAAAGTAAAAAATAACATTTCAGCTTCTGCAGTAGCTAGAGATTTATATGATGTTTTGCTTAGTAGCCCTAAAATAAAGGATCTATTGCAAGACAATCATTTCAAATTCAGTTTAGGCAAAGCGTATGTATTAAAAATTACTTCACTAAAAGAAGCAATTATTGATGCAGAGTGATAAGATTTATATAAAGTTGAGTTAGATATTTTTATATATTTGCGACCTGATTGGTCCCGTAGTTCAACGGATAGAATAGAAGTTTCCTAAACTTTAGATATGAGTTCGATTCTCGTCGGGACCACTTTAAACATCAACAAAACGTATAAAAGGCTGTAAATTTAATGTTTACGGCCTTTTGTATTTTACGGACCTACGAAATATCAAAAAACGTAATTCTACTTCGAGCTTTAGCCCTTCAGAATTTGAATAAGATCATCATTGATGTAATATACCTCTTTTCCGTCTTTAGCGGGGCTCAAGATCTTTGCAGCAACGAGTTCGCCGAAGTATTTGGTCAACGTAGTTCTTGAGGTAATGTCCAATATTTCTCCGATGAATTTTGGTTTGATGTAGGGTTGGCTGAAGATCGCCTCATTGACCTCCTTGTTGTACCATTTAATAGTTGCCTTGCCATGGGCAAGTGTCGCTTCCATTTGATTGAGAATACTAGTGATTAATTGATTGGTCAGCTCCGCTGTTTTCTCTGCAGCATCTAACATGTACATCACCCATGGCTTCCATGCACCACGTTGGGTAACCCCGCTCAGGTGGTGGTAATAGTCGTCCTTGTTGATCATAATGTATTTGGAAAGATAGAGTACCGGTTGGCCTAATAGCCCTTTGTTTACCAGGTATAAAAGATTCAAAATTCTACCTGTTCTTCCGTTTCCATCTGAAAATGGATGTATGGCTTCAAACTGATAATGGGCAATGCACATTTTGATCAGTGGGTCGGTAGTGTATTTCTTATCGTCATTTAGGTACTCGATCAGATTTTCCATCTTGGCTTCTATGATGCCCGCGCCTCTTGGAGGAGTATATATTACCTCGCCCGTTCTGAATTCACTTTGTCCGCGTCTAATCACCGTAAGGGTCTGTGGTGGCCTTATTCCAGCTGTAGAGTTCTTAATCTGTCTAAAGGTGCTAATGATACTATCCATGTCCATCTTCCCTTTTTCTTGGGTGATGTTGTATCCTTCCCATAATGCCTCCCGATAGCGAAGTACCTCCTTGGTAGCTGGTTTTATATTTTCTTCCCGAATAGTTTCTGACACTGCCTTGTAGAGTTCATCTTCGGTGGTAAATATGTTCTCGATTGCTGTAGAGGTTTGTGCCTCTTGAAGTGCAATGGTATTGATGAGCATGGTAGGGTTTGGAAGCCTATGGATACTGGAATTTGTAGTCGCCAAAGAACGGGAAGCAGTGACGAGTTTCTTCATCACTTCCACATCTTCTTCCATATTTTTAAGTGGAGGCAGAAATGGAAGATCGTTGAAAGGTTGTGTTCTATCGTATGGCATATGTTCAGTTTTTCGATGATATTGAACTTATAAACAAATATACGCATAGTGGTTGGACATATAAGCACAACATGTTCATTTTTTAAAAAAAAATGAACATGTTGTGAAAAAGGATAAGTAAATGAACATAAAACCATCATCTGTTCATTTATTTTATAAAATTGGACATATAGGTACGAACGGTTTATGAAACATTACAATACTAAAAAAGTTTGAAATCCGTCTCGCCAAGATATTTGAAACCCGTCTTCATGGCCAAGAATCTTAACAATCAGTTGCAAATCTTCCAAAAAACAGTTTGAAATCGGCGTCGCCGAGACCACAAACAAAAGCCACAAATCGGTGGCTTTCTTTCAGCTCATCCTCAATACTATGGATAATGGAAGCAAAAAAATGAGCTTCAATGCTAGGGACAATTATCCCAATGATGAATGTTTTGCCAGATTTAAGTGCAGAAGCCAATTTATTAGGCCTGTAATCAAGTTTGGCAGCCATATCAATTACTGTTTTTCGAGTACTCTCACTAGTTCCAGGAAAATCTCTTAATGCCCTCGAAACAGTTGAAACAGTTATGCCTAACGCACTTGCAATATCGTATATGGTAGTTAGCTTTTTCAATTTCGATGAGGTTATTTAATGGTATTCCGTTAATATGCTAAGCATTTATTTGCTATAGACGGCATCATTTCCGCTGTAATCTAGCCATTTGTACGAGGCCATATTTTGAGATGGTTCTCCAGAGGAGGTCGCGTATAGAGCGAAAAGTGAACCTACAAATCCACCCGCAGTTTGTGTACTTAAGAACTTCCCATCAATTTTATCCTTTAGCAATTTCCATTTGCCAGAATTTTCTGAAAAATGAAAGCTGTAAAATTCTCGTTGAGCTTGAATTTTAAACTGAACTTTCTTTCCAGTAATCGGTGCTTCAGTTATTAAATCCATTGTTTTCGTCTTCGGATTGCCTTGATAAAGCTGAACAACTTGTTTGCCTTCCCTTACCGACTTGCAGATGTAGTAAAAATTGTATTCACCTTGAAAAATTAGCATTCCAGCTTTTTCATTTGATTTTTGCGCCTCGAATGTCATTTCCGTAGTTGCGGCGCTAGTTAAATGTTGTTGCCTTTTCCCAATGAAGGCGGGATTACCCAAACCCATACAAGTTTCAGGCAGCAACTTCATCGTCAATCCGTTTACCTTATCTAGCTTGTACCAACTGGTATCGTTTGTTCTTAAAAACAACAGAGATTGATCAATTTTATTTTCGAAAGTAGTTCTGTAAGCAAAATTTCCACTTTGTGGCGGTGCTGACTGCTTTACTTCCTTAAAGCCAGCACTAAAGTGATAAGGTATTTCTTTTTGATCAGGATTGATAATTGGCCATCCATCTTCCCATTTTACAGGCGCAATAAAGGTTTCTCTACCCGTATTGTAATGATTGCCTTCGTACGGCCTCACCGCTAAGAAAACGGCATAGGTTTTACCATCTGGACCTTCTACCAATTCGGCGTGGCCAGCCGAAGTAATTGGATCTTTACGAGTTGGATCAAGGTCTCTTTGTGTTAATATCGGATTTTTCTCATAAGGTACGTATGGACCAGTTGCATTTTTACTTCTCAGTATTACCTGTGAGTGATTTACAGAAGTTCCTCCTTCTGCCGCACAGAGATAATACCAATCGCCACGCTTAAAAATATGAGGTCCTTCAATCCAAACTGGTTTTTTACTGATGTCTACACCGCCATTTACCAATTGTATTTCCTCTCCAATTACGTTCAGATTGATTGGATCAAACTCAAATGTGCGTATGGTACGATGGCCTGGATAGAGCGATTTATTTCCAGGAGGATCGCTATTGTAAACGATGTAAGCTTTGTCTTGATCAAAAAACAAAGAAGGATCAATACCCCTTACCTTTGGAAGCCATACTGGATTACCCCACGGGCCAGCTGGATTTTTTGCCGTCATCACAAAATTCCCATTTTTATCGATATTGGTACAAGTCATGTAATAAGTACCCTTGAAGAAATTAATGGATGGAGCAAACAGACCCCTTGAGGTTTGATCGCCAAAAAACGTCATTTGAGATGGTCTATCGATAACATTTCCAATCTGTTTCCAATTCTTCAGATCCTTGCTATGAAACACTGGAACACCAGGAAAATAAGCAAAAGTTGAGTTTACCAGATAGTAATCTTCACCCACTTTGGTAACACTGGGATCTGGATAAAATCCCGACATAATCGGGTTTGTGAATTTAATTTGTGCTTGACATAAGCCTGAATACAGGCCAATCAAAATCAAGATAATTTTTTTCATATATTATGGTATGGGATAATTGTGCCCAACATTTGTGTTAAAGTATAGTTATGGTTTTTTTAAGCAGGTTTCCAGAAGTTGGGTTCAATTCATCAGGCTGTGAACCACCAGCACTAATCATCAGTTTACCTTTTATAAGCTGAGCAATCCCGTCTTCCTTGATAAATGAAAGTTCTCTTGGCGAAAGGCTAAACTTTATAACCTTACGTTCTCCAGGTTTAAGAACAATCCTTTCAAAACCTTTTAATGCTTTTAAAGGTGATTTAACCGTTGAGTTCGGGTTGCTGATATAAAGTTGAACAACCTCCTCGCCAACAACTTTGCTGGTATTGGTTATGGTTACGCTTAAGTTTAGCGTGGTTCCACCTTTAATTTGAGCTGGCATTAATAATTGCTCGTACTTAAACGAACTATAACTTAGCCCATATCCAAATCCGTAAAGCGGTTTTCCAGAGAAGTATCTATACGTTCTGCCAGTCATCGAATAGTCCGAAAAGTTAGGTAAATCTGAATCTTTAGCATAAAAGGTCACAGGTAGCCTTCCCGCTGGATTATAATCTCCAAAAAGCACATCGGCAACTGCCGTGCCAGCAGATTGGCCTCCATACCAGCAATTGACTATGGCAGGAATATTTTCAGCTTCCCATGGAATTGCAATGGCGCTTCCTGTCATCATCACAAAAACAACAGGTTTTCCAGTAGTGTGTAAGGCTTTCAATAAGTCAGTTTGCACTTTTGGCAACATAATAGATGTTCTATCTCCTCCGCTAAACCCAGGAAAATTAACTTTCATTTCCTCTCCCTCGAGTTGGGGAGATATCCCACCTACATAAACAATTGCATCGGCATCTTTAATTCTTTCTGCCAAGGCGATGAAGTTCGTTTTTTGGTAATTTCCAGCACTCAATCTAATATTTGCTTTGCCATCGCCTTGCCAGTATTCTAATACAATTTGATAAGATTTTCCTTTTTCGACTTGCAGTTTGTATTGTTGAGCACCCCATCTATTTCTTGTCCAAGCGTTAATTACTTCCTTGCCATCAACTTTGAAACGGTAACCATCATCACCCTCAATCTCAAAAGTTACTGGTCCATCAGCATCTGCTAAATAGTTAGTCGTATATCTTGCCGAAAAATTTCTAGCAATGATGCCTTCGGCTACTTGTTGACCTTCTTGCCAAGCATGATCTAAACTCTGTTCTTGCCTAGAAACAGGATTACCTGTCAGTTCTTTATTTGCAAAATATTCTGCTTTAAAGCCTTGCTTTCCATCAGCGTTGCATTGATTGGAATAGTTTCTATAAGCTAAAAGGGTATCATTGGTAAAGTTGATTGCTTTTTCATACACCACATTGGCATTGGGCAATTTTTCTTTAATGCCTTGAAGCACCGTTTTAAGTACAGAAGGCGTACCATTGTAATTACCTAAAATAGCGATTGGATTATCTGCATTTGGTCCTAAAACCACTATTTTTTTTGCCGACTTGCTCAAAGGTAAAGTGTTATTTTTATTCTTTAACATCACGATTGATTGCCTAGCCATCTTCAAGGCATGCGCTTTATGTTCATCACTTTCAAGGACCGAAGACGGGGTTTGCGCATATTTAACCATCTCTTTTGGATCAAACATCCCTAACTTGAACCTCGTCATGAAAAGACGTTTTACAGAAACATCAATTTGTGATTCAAGCAATTTACCCTCTTTAACCGCTTTTACCAAAGATTTATAGGCATCAGTACCACATTCTACATCTGTTCCATGTAAAACTGCGTCTGCAGAGGCTGATGCAGCATCAGTATGTGTTTTGTGGTTCTTAAAAAAATCATCTATTCCCCAACAATCTGAGGTAACATAGCCAGTAAAGTTCCATTGTTTGCGAAGGATATCTACCATTAAAAGGTCGCTACCACAACAAGGTTGAGTTTGGAAGGCGTTATAGGCACACATTACCCCTTCAACCTTACTATCTACCACTAATTTTCTAAAAGCTGGCAGGTAAGTATCCCATAAATCGTATTTACTAACTTCTGCATTAAATACGTGTCTATCTGGCTCTGGACCACTATGTACAGCGTAATGTTTGGCACAAGCCGCAGCCTTAAGATATTTAGGGTCATCACCCTGTAAACCCTTTACAAAAGAAGCACCCATTACCGAGGTTAAGAAAGGATCTTCGCCATAGGTTTCTTGTCCACGACCCCATCTTGGGTCTCTAAATATGTTGATGTTTGGTGTCCAGTAAGTAAGGCCAACATAACGGTCTCCGCCACGTCCCATTTCTACGGCTTTGTTATTGATGGCTCGTCCTTCCAAAGCAGAATAATCGGCCATTCTAAATAACGATTCTTTATCGAAAGTTGCGGCCATACCAATTGCCTGAGGATACACAGTTACCTTAAAAGGGGTTCTTGCTACGCCATGGAGCACCTCGTTCCACCAATCATAAGCGGGAATTTCCAGTCGTGGAATAGCTGGTGCGGCATTAAGCATTTGACCTACTTTTTCTTCCAAAGTCATTCTAGCAACAAGGTCATCTACCCTTGTTTTAAAATCGAGTTTAGGGTTTTGAAAAGGGAATTTGTAGGTCTGTGCAATTACTGAAATTGGAACGACAAGGAATAGACAGAGCGATATTTTGAGTTTGAATTTCATTTTCCAATTGATTTATTTGCCATTGTATCGGTTTTTACCTTTCGGGAATTAAGTCTCGCCAGTTTTATGCTGCGAAATTGACTACTGGCTTTAATCCAGAATGCCAAATAAATAGGAATAAGGTTTGGTAGTATTGGCTCATAAGTATATTTTGATTTAGCTCAAATCTAGTTGAAGCTTAATAAATTGTATACGTGATTTGTTCAAGAATAACCCACAAATGTTTTAGTTGTTAAACATTGTAGGTTATTGTTACAAATGATCCCTTTTATCCTTGCGTTTTGCATTGATATATTCTGAAGGCAACATATTGAATTGAGCCTTAAAAAGTCTTGAGAAATAACTCGGTGTTCCGAATCCCGTCATGTATGCGATTTGTGCAACATTGTAATCGCTTTTTTCCAGTAGCTCTACTGCTCTTTCCAATTTAACTGATCGGATGTATTCAATAGGTGTGAGACCTGTAATCTCGAGTAATTTGTGGTATAACGAACCTCTGCTCATACCAACATGCTTACTTAATTCTTCTACAGATAATTCTGGATTATTTAACTTCTCGTCAATGTATTTTACGATTTTACTCAATAATTTTACCTCGCTCGATTCGATTTCTATTTCTTTGGATTCAACTTTTACCTGCTTTGAATAAGCGTTCTTTACTGATCGATTAAACAATAACAAATTCTCAATCTTTGCCTGAAGGATATCAAAATTAAACGGTTTGGTTAAGTAGTCGTTAGCGCCAGATTTCAAGCCTATTATCTGGTCTTCTTCTCCACTTATGGCGGTAAGTAATATTACTGGAATATGGCTGGTTCTTTTGTCGGCCTTGATTTTCTGACTAAGTTCTATACCATTCATTTCTGGCATACTGATATCACTTACCACCAACTGTGGATGTCCTGAAAGTGTTTTTTGCCATCCTTCTTTGCCGTTTGATGCCTCAATAATTTGGTAATAAGGTTGTAGACTATCCCTGAGATGGAATCTAAACTCTTCATTGTCCTCCACTAAAAGAACCGTTGCTATTTTTCCATCGGCAACTGCCGAAGTACGGTCTACTTCGGATTGGAAATCAGCCAATTCGTTAACCAAATGTTCGCCGTTCTCTTCTTCTATTATTTCCTCTCGTTCTATGATTTCTACCGGTAAGGAAACCAGAAAAGTAGATCCTTTGCCCAATTCACTTTCCAATGTAATTTCACCACCATGCAGTTCTATAAATTCTTTAACAATCGACAATCCAATCCCACTTCCTTGATTTAGAATAGAACTTACATTATTGCCCATAAAGAAACGATCGAAAACCTTAACCTTACTTTCTGGCGCTATGCCGATACCTGTATCCGAAACAGCGATATCAAATATTGGTTTGGAATGGCTAGGTGTAGTTTGCAATGACATCCTTAAACTTACCGTTCCACCTTCTGGTGTAAATTTGAAAGCATTCGAGAGCAGGTTGAAAATGATTCGCTCCATTTTATCCTGATCAAAATAAGTTTGCAAACTTGGCGCATCACTACTCACTTGGAGTGAAATTTTCTTCCGTTCTGAAAGATCTTGAAAAGCTTCTGCTGCTTCCTTAACAAATAGGATTAAATCGCCTTGGCTCAAGTTCAGTTTCAGTTCTTGTTCTTCCATCTTTCTAAAATCCAGTAGCTGGTTAACAAGGTTCAAGAGCCTACGAGCATTTCTCTTGATCATTTTTACCTGACTAGACACGTATTGATCTTGTTTTGTCGAAAGCAACTTATCTACAGGCGCTAATATGAGCGAGATGGGTGTTCTAAATTCGTGGCTAAGATTAGTAAGGAACTTGATTTTTTGTATGTCTAATGCATGAGCACGTTCGGCCTCTCTTTGTTGCTGAAGTATTTTTTGTTGGATATTAATTTGCTCTTGTTCTAGTGCTAATTGACGTTTTATGCGTTGAATTCCCCTTCGCCTGATGGCAAACAATATGGCTCCAATTGCAATGACGTAAAAGACATAGGCATAAACAGTGCGCCATAGCGGCGGTTGTACATAAACCGAAATCGAGGTAATTTGATCACTCCAAGAACCATCGTTATTACTTGCTCTTACCTGAAAAGTGTAATTGCCTGGATCTAGATTGGTATAATAGGCTGTTTTCTCCCTCTCTACGTAATTCCATTTATTTTCAAGACCAACAAGGCGGTAAGAGTAATTATTTTGTTCGGGGGCGGTATAGTTTAAGGCAGTATAGCTAATGGAAAAATTCTGCCCATAGGTTAAGTGGATTTTTTTCGCAAAGCCAATTTGTTCTTTAATGGGTGATTTTTCACTTGGAAGCACTACAATATTAGCCACCTTTAGCTCGGTAAGCAAAACGCTGGGAGCAGTTTTTGTTCCTGGTAAATCTGTTGGATAAAAATAATTGAAACCCTCTTGCCCACCAAAATAAAGTTCTCCTTCTGAGGTAGTAAGCCCAGAGCCAAGCACAAATGGGCTATCTTGCAACCCATTTGGGCGACCAAAGTTTTTAATTTTCTTGGTTTTGGGGTTTAGACTGCTAATTCCCCTATCTGTACTGAACCAAATCACACCAGCTTTATCTTCGAGTATTTTATAAACAATTGGGCTCGGCAGTCCGTTAGATTCGTTGAAATTGGTGAACTTTCCCGTTCTTGAATCAAAAAGATCTAAGCCTCCTCCATCAGTACCTGCCCATAAATTGCCTTTACTGTCATGTAATAAACTTAGCACAACATCATTAGAAAGCCCGCTATTTGCTTTATTATACAGTTTAAATTTTCCTGTTTTATATTGATAAACCGCTATTCCAGTTCCGTTAGAGGCCAACCAAATATCTCCGTTTACATCCTCAGAAATGGCACGCATGTACCCATTGCTTGGCAATAACATGGGAGGGATTAGATAGGTTCCATAACGCGTAAAAAGATTAGTCTTTGGGTTATATACATTAACACCATTACCATTTGTACCAATCCAGATCATTCCTCTACTGTCTTCTTTTACAAAGAAAATATCATTTTGGCTTAAATCACTGGCTAAAGGACCAGCCAAAAATTGTTTGAAGCTCTTGGTTAAAACATTATAAGAAAATAGCCCATCCTGATAAGTTCCTATCCACAAAAACCCACGATTATCTAATTCAAGTGCAAGTATAGCCAGGGGATTTCCCGATTTATCGATCTTGCTCTTTACATTTATATGTTCAAAAAGCCCAGTATTTCTATCAAAAGAATGCACTCCACCTCCATCGGTGCCAATAAATAATTTACCCTTATTATGCTCTACAAAAGAAGTTACAATTGGAGACCGTAAACCTTTTGGATCAAATGGGCTGCTATGTTTTAGGTTAAAAAGTGCCAAATTTGGATCCAATTTATTCACACCTCCCTGAAAAGTTCCAAGCCAAATTATTCCATTTTTGGCCATGCAAATGCTTCGTACAGATTTATGGCTTAAACCGAAAGGCTCCCTTCTGTTAGGTCGAATATTAGAGAAGGTTTGTGTTTTAGTATCGAAAATGCTCACTCCCTCTTCTGTTCCCATCCAAATTTTGCCCTGTTTTGCTAAGCTAGCATCGTAAATTACATTGTCAGAAAGTTTGTTACTACTAGGCTGCAAAAAAGCCTTGAACTGCCCATTTTCGTTTATCAACATATTCAGGCCTCTGTTGGTGCCAAAATATATACGGCCACTTTCATCTTTAATAATTGTGCTGATGCTATTGTTGCTTAGACTGTTCGGGTCTGATGGGTTATGAATGAATTTCTCGGTAATTCCAGATTTCAAATCAACTGCTAAAAGGCCAACATTTGTTCCAACCCACATCTTGTTGCTATTTCCCAAAGAGAATGAGAGCACACTAGATCCGTTGCCCATAAAGGTATTGATCCCAACATTTTTAACTTTAAGTGTTTTCGAATTAATAATCCTATATCCACCAAAGGTGCCAACCCAAATATTTCCACTATTATCCTCATAAAGAGTCAGCACATTAAACTGTCCAGTTCGACCAGGTATTCCATCTCCAGTAAATGAGGTGAATTGATTTTTTTTAGAATCATAGATACATAAACCTCCAGAACTTGTTCCTATCCATAACCTGCCTAACCTATCTTCTAAAAGTGCTGTTATGTTATTTGAGGGGATACTTGTACCATCCTTGCTTTTATTGGTGTAGACCGTGAAGTTAGTCCCGTCAAATTTATTGAGTCCATCGTTGGTGCCGAACCAAGTTAGTCCGTTTCGATCTTGAAGAATAGCATTGACTGTGTTTGAAGATAATCCGTTTTTAGTGGTCAGTTTAATGAAATTAGGAGTGTTTTGTCCCAGCGCTACATTGTACATTAATATCATCGCGAAAAAGAGCGACAATACACTTGAATTAGCTATTCTCATATATTTGACATACAATTACTTCAGGCCTAGCAGTTTTTATTCTATGCCACGGCAACCAATTTAAAATTATACTACATCAATACTGTAGTTTTTAATGCTCATACCATCTTTCGAAGTTACGCTATCCAAGATAAGATCATTTACTAGGATAACTTACTTTTTTAATCAGATAAAATTTATAAATGTGAAAAAAGATTAACCCCATTTTGATTTTCTTTTAAGGCATCATCTTTTTCTCAAATCTCCATTTTGGATTTTTTGACAAGCCTGCAGGTTCGCCTTCAAAAACTTTAGCGGCTTCCTTATCTCCTTTTAATTGCCACTTATACCATAAGATTGCTAATTTAGCAAATTCACCCCCATGGTATTCACGATAGGTTCCCCCATGCCCTACATCCATATTAGCCATAAAAATTGGCACGTGATCAATTTGCTGATAATCATCCATTCCATTGCCATAGGCGATATCCTTTTCTCCTCCCAACATATACAAAGTTGGTGTATGGATTTTTTTCAAGCTTTCCTTAGTAAGTTTAGGCATATTGCTAATGCCATTGCCTGGAGTTTTAAAAATGCCACTATTGCAAACCACTACCGTTGTAATTCTAGCATCAGACGCAACCTCCAATGTCTGTAAACCTCCGCACGACATCCCACTCACTGCTATTTTTTTGATATCAATTTTATTGTAATAGATACTTTTTTTATCGCCATTCTGTGCAATAGCCCAATTAATTGCATCAGTAAGCTGTGATGAGGTTGATTTTCTGGTATCAGTTTGGCCTTCCTTAGCAAGAGTACCTATCGCGACCACTAAAAACCCGTAAGATGATACTTCTGATAAAAAATTCACGTGCTCCCAAGGCGAATTGGCACAAGCACCATTGCCCCATACAATGATTGGCATTTTGTTTTTGGCGTTAAAGCCAACTAGATTTTTAGGGCGGAAAACAGTGTGAGTTGGCAATGAATGCTCAACTTTCATTATAGCAGTATATTGACCACTTCCACCATCTTCAACAATTGTTTCACTATATTTAAGGGATAAATTTTGTTGCTGTGCAAAGGTGTTTTCTGATATTCCCAGCAGTACAAGGAAAAACAAGGCAACAGCTAAAATTTTTCTAGGCATATCGTTCAATTCATTTTATTTGGGATGATTTTACAAAACATACTAGGTTTATATATTTTCCAATCAAAGCCTCTCTTCATAAACCATCCATGATAAATATATAATACATTACCATTAATGTAAACTCATTAAACATTATTGCTATTTTTTTAACGAAATGTATTGGATGTTGAGACGTAGCAATAGCTTATTTCATCCGTTCAAACATTCAAAGTGGAACGATTAATAGCAATTTCCTATAAAATTTAATCACGTAAAAAGCATCTAGAACAATGTTTAACAATGGATAAATGTACTTTGTGGTGATGAAATTACCTTTGTTATGTCTCTTTTGTATGCAAGTTTCTGAACAATCTATTTTCTGACAAGGCTAAACTCTGAGGGTTTATTGCATAAAATCTTTCCTGCTCGCATGCTTTCAAAAATAGGCCTTAAAAAATAAAAAAAGAGATTCTTCGATTCTCGTCTGGACCACAAACAAAAGCCACCAAATCGGTGGCTTTTTTAGTTTGCAGGAATTTTTTTCGCAAATAATAATTAACTTCATTATATGTTTGACATACGAGATTTATTATTTACTGCACCAAAAAGTAGAACTGGTAAAATTATATACCAGCTGTTTCTGACTGTGTTATTGTTAGGTGGAATTGCTTGGGTTGTGTGGCAAATAGCCTTGGTATTGCAGATGCCAGTCTAAAAAATGGACCATCATTTATCAAAAATACGAGTTCATTTTCTCTTAGAATATAACTAGCGTGTACCATCACAAACACCCTTAAAATAACCAACAGATTCAGCTATTCCTGCCAATGGGTCCTTCATGTCTTTTTCATATTCCAAACTACAAGAGCCTTTGTAATTAACCTTTCTCAACATTTTTACAAATGCTGGGATATCAATTACACCACGACCGAGTTCACAAGTGGTACCTTTATTTGCTGCTTCTGTTACGTTCTTTAAATGCATGTCAAAAATTCGTTTGGAGAACTTCTGAAGGTCTGCAACCGAATCTCGTCCGTCTCTTTTGTTATGCCCCATGTCAAAGCATATCCCAACACGTTGATCTAGGTTTTTAATGAGATTGTAGATGCTTTCTGCATTGGGATAGAGTTTGTCTTCGGGGCCATGATTATGAATGGCATAGCGAATATTATATTCTTTTGTCTTTTGGGCAACATATTCTAGGTCAGCGTGAGCTGGAATTCCTATTAACAAATCAACACCAACCCTTTTTGCGTAATCAAATGCTTTGTCAATTTCTTCTTTGGTTTTGGTGTATATAGGTCCTACTCCATAGCCGACTACGTTATTCTCCTTCAATTTGGCATGAAAGGCTGCTATTTCTTCAGCTGTGCTTTTATAAGGCAAATGAAAGTCTTTGATACATAAGTAATGTACATCAACTTTTTTCATCATTTTTAGCGATTCATCAAGGTTGAAATTAGTAAAACTGTAACCTGCAATTCCTAATTTAAAAGCATCTTCACTAACAACTTTACGTTTTTCAGGTGTAGCAAAAACTGTTGGGATATTGATCAGCGTTGTTGCAGCCACACCCAGTATTCCTTTTTGTAAAAAATTTCTTCTTGTCGTCATTTTAATTTGCTCTTTTTTAAAAATTGAATTTAGGTTGAATAATTATTATTAAAACATTCAAGACAATTATTGTAAAAATATTTCAAAAACCATTCATATTTCTTTGAACCTTGTTGCAAAATAATGCTATCAATTTTGATGATTGGTTTATTGACTGGAAAACCTTTAGCTTTCCATCCACATAATCATTAAAATAGCTAAATGTCGTTAATTTGAACAAAATGGTCAGAACTATAGATCTATTGCTCCAATGAGAAATTATTACATTTGAGATCTCTCATTAACCGAACAAAACAATATTTAGCATGAAGATAAAGGGTTATTCTATTAGAATGAAAAGTATGGGGCGGGCAAAGGCCATTTTTGCTATACTACTGCTTTTTGTGCTCTTACAAGGTTGTAAAAAGGAATTCAATAACGAACCTGAGCTTATTTCATCACATAAACCTTCAGGCGCCATGAGTACGTTAGCTAATTCCTCAACTTCTTATATGATTAGCTTTAGTGGATATGATTGGGTTGTAAAAAACAGCCCTTTAACTACAAGAGGACCAGGCAACAATTATTGGTCGGCCGCAAACGTATGGGTTGATTCTAGAGGATATCTTCATTTAAAATTGGCTAAAAATACCAAGACTGGAAAATGGGAATGTGCGGAGATTGCTTCAGTTAATAGTTTCGGAATGGGAACTTATCAGTTTTCTATTGAGGGACGTGTAGACAAATTAGATAGAAATGTTGTTTTAGGCCTTTTTAATTATTCTGGTTTAGATTATTATGATGAAATGGATATTGAATTTGCCAGATGGGGCAAAAAATCTAACCCTAATTTAAACTGTACGCTTTATCCAGCAGAAGGTAGCGTTGGAACACCGTGGTCGGGTAGTGCTGAATTTGCCTTGAATGGAACTTATTCTACTTACCGATTCAACAGAACGCTTACATCGGTGCTTTTTCAAGGCTTACATGGATTTACTAATGATAATTCTAACCTATTTTTTAGCAAAACTTGTACAGAAAGCTTTATTAGCCCTAAACCAATGCCAATATTATTAAACCTATGGTTATTTCAGGGTAATATTCCTTCTGACAAAAACAGTGTAGAAATAATTATACAACGTTTTAGTTATACACCATAATACTTACATATTAATTTTTGTCAGTAGCAATTATCAATTGTTTAATTGCCCCTAAATGATAGGCTGCATGTGGGACTAATGCTAAAACACCTTGATTAAATTGTTCAATAGACCAATCTTTTCTTTCTGCAATTGCAGCTTTAAGATCTTGATAGGCTTTAAGCAAGTCTTGTTGTAGTTTCTTCCATTCTTCTTCACTTACCTGTTTAATTTTCCAGCTTTCAGCCCAATCTGGTGTTGGCATTTTGCCATCAAAGAATTCTAATGCCACACGAATGCTCCACCTCAAATGTTCAGTATGTGCAGCTATGGTAGAGCCACCTTCTACTGTTGGGGTTGAAGCTTGTTTAGCATCAATCTGTTCAATTGTTTTACTAAATCCGTACCCTGGTTTTTGATCTATTACCCAGGTATCTTTGCTTGTAGCCCCAACATAAAGTTCTTCAAGCAAATTAAGTAATGATGAGATAATTGCTTCCATGCTATAAAAACCATCATCTTTTTAAAAAGTTTTGTCTAATATGCTATTGGATTTATTCTAACCCGCATATCCATCCATTAGACTCTTCCAAAATGACCAGCCTCCTGCAAAATTCATCAACAAGTGTAATAAGCCGAAAATAATTAGTGCAAAAAAATAGGGTTTGCGAAAACCCCCGTTTCTTTTATCATCCCAAATCAAAACCAATAAGGTTATTTCTACACAAGCGAAACTTACATTAAGTGTTTTGGTGAAAGTATCTAGAAATGGAATGAAAAACAACAACCGTGTAATGGCGGGAGGAAGCAGGGTAAGGACAGTACAGGCCATGTAACGAGCATGCAACTGAATGCGTTTGCCATGATATAAGCTTAATACAAAAAACAACAGAAACTGGATTAACGAATAAAAATCGATAAATGAAAGTCGATAAACTTCGCCTGGCGGATAAAAATCTTGGCGCTGAATCATCATTTGAATCATTTTTAATCCACCTATAACTAAAAGGGGAACCAAAATTATTGAAGCAATCCATCCTAGTTTCCGATGTAGTTTTAGCTTCCCATACTTATACAGTAAAGGTTGAACAATTAGCAAGAGAATCCATAATCCAGCAGTTGCGCCATGAACATGATGATAAACTGTTGATGCACCTAATCTGGCAAAGTATGTAGTTGAAAACCCAACCCAAGTAATGAGCATTGCCAATGCAAAAAACCAAGATGCATAGGGATATAAAATGAATTTTTCTTTGAGGGGCGTCATATTAATTTTTTAATCTAATATAATGATAATCAGTCATTAATCGAATTACAAAAACCTCAATTTCTCTTCCTCCAAATCTAAATTCAGTAAATGTTTACGAACGATATCTTCATCGAGCGTGGCTTCTTCATTATTTCTATTGTGTAGCCATTCTCTCTGCTTGCCCAAAATTTCAATGTAAATGGCCTTACATGCTTCTGCCATTACCACATCATCGGCTAATCGCCCGGCGTCTTCCCATTTCCTAGCCATTTGTTGTAACACTGGGTCATTTTCTAATTGCTCACTATAATTGGTTCTCAAATGAGACAAAGCATGGTCGGCTAATTCCTTTCTTATGTGATGATAGATCTCATCCTCAGGCAAGTCTGATTCGATATGCGGTGTTAGTACCTTGTTGATGACATAAGGCAAAGTTAATCCCTGCAACAACAGGGTTACTAGAATTACAATAAAGGTGATGAATAAGATTAAATTACGTTGCGGAAATGGCGAACCATCTGCTAGCTGAACAGGAATTGATAATGCCGCAGCTAAAGATACCACACCTCGCATACCTGTCCACCCTAATACTAAAGGTACTCTAAAACCTGGACTGCGCCTATCTGCAACTGTTATGAAATTTCGCATGATTAAGGTAACAATCACCGCACCATAGGCCGACAAAATTCTACCCACAATGAGCACCAATGTAATCAATAGGCCATAGCCAATAGCTGAAGAAAGACTTACCCCTTCAGTTTTTAATCCTTCCGTAATTTCTGGTAATGCCAAGCCAATTAATATAAACACCAAACCATTGAGCACAAAACAAAAGCTTTCCCAAACATTTACGCCACGCAATCGCGATGTGCTACTTAAAAACAAGTGCCTTTTATTGGCTAAAAGCAAACCCCCACTTACAACTGCCAATACCCCAGAGCTATGTACTTCTTCTGCGGCGATGTACATTAAGTAGGGCGCTACAATAGATAATACAATGTCTGTATTTGCATCGGTAGGCAAATACTTGTGCGCTTTCATGAATACAAAACCAACCAATAATCCTATTCCTACCCCACCTAACAACATCCAACTAAAACTTAAGGCTGCTTCATACCAAATAAATTGTCCGGTGGCTACGGCTATCATCGCAAAGCGGAAGATAATTAATGACGAAGCATCATTTAGCAAACTTTCTCCTTCTAAAATAGACGACATTCGCTTGGGTACTTTTACAAATTTCAAAATTGCTCCTGCACTTACCGCATCTGGCGGAGATACGATACCGCCTAATAAAAATCCCAATGCCAAGGAAATACCAGGAATAAAATGATTGGCAACAAAGGCAACAGACATCGCCGTTAGGAATACCATTACAAAGGCAAAACTTAAAATGATTCGTCGCCAATGCCACAGTTCCTTCCATGAGATAGACCAAGCCGCTTCATACAATAAAGGGGGAAGAAAAATGATGAAAATAAGTTCTGGGTCGATGTGTATAATAGGAATACCTGGAATAAAACAAATCCCTAATCCTGCTAAAACCAAAAGCACCGGATAGGCTACTTTAATTTTATTGGCCAACATGATCAATAATACAATGGCAATTACGAGACTTAGATAAAAGGTGAAGTTTTCAATCATTGGAGGCAAAACATTAATCAAGTAAAAGGTACAGGTTTTTATAGAATTATGCTAATCGGCTTACAATGATTAGCTTTGTATCGTGGAACTGGAGTTTTATTATAAAATAATTTCGAAGTGGTTTAATGGGGCAGTACTAATGATGGCCCAATATTTTCTATTTACAGGAATTGTTTTTCTGACCTTGTATGTTTGGAAAAAGAAAAAGTTTTGGTATACCAAAATTCAACAACGGTACCCACAAAACAAGTATGTTTTTCTAGAAATACGTTATTCCATTTATACTTTCTTAATTCTAAGTGCTTTTATAGCATTTGTAATATGGGCCAATAAAAATGGATTAACAATGGCTTATAGTCCAATAGACAAATATGGTTATGGTTATTATTTCTTAAGCTTTGTAATTATGATTATTGTTCATGATACCTATTTCTATTGGACACATCGTTTATTGCATTGGAAACCACTCTTTAAATTTGCGCACAAAACGCATCATAAATCAATAAATCCAACTCCATTTGCAGCTTACTCCTTTCATCCTTTTGAGGCAGTAATAGAGATGGGAATCATGCTGGTACTTGTGTTTACCATTCCGCATCACGTATCTGTAATTTCAGTTTTTGGTGTTTATTCTTTAGTTATTAATGTTGCTGGTCACGCTGGCTTTGAGTTTTTACCAAAATGGTTTGTTCGTCATAAGATATTTAAGTGGCATAATACCTCTACTCACCATAACTTGCATCATACTCATTTTAAAAGCAATTTTGGGCTATACTTTACTTTTTGGGACAAGGTGATGAAAACGGAACATCCAAAATATGAAGAGGAGTTCGAGAAATTGGCCGATTTAAGAAATCAAGCTAAGGAAGTGACAGAAGAGACTGCGCTAGTTCAACAGAAAGCTGTTTAATTTTAAACTTCTCAATATTTAAGATTAGCAAAAAATATTTATTTTTGCATTCTCATTAAAACATCATCAATGTAGGATTAATTTCTTTTCGCGAAAAATCAAGAGAATCCGTTCAAAGGGATTCTGTAATTATTCATTCTTAAGAAAGAAATTATGCTTCAACTACAAGGTGTTACCTACATACACCCCAATAGAGATTTATTGTTCAGTAATATAAATCTCAACATAAACAAACACGATAAAATTGCATTAATCGGTAATAACGGCACTGGGAAATCTACTCTTTTAAAAATCTTGGCAGGAAAACTAAAACCTACTACTGGCTTATTAAGAACCGCTGAAGACCCTTATCATGTTCCACAACATTTTGGTCAATATAATAATTACAGCATTGCTGAAGCACTTCAAGTTTCCGATAAATTAGCTTCGTTAGCTGAAATTTTAAGTGGCAATGCAACTGAGGAAAATCTAACCGTGTTAAACGACGATTGGACAATTGAAGAGCGTTGTGCAACAGCATTGGCTTATTGGAACTTATCTGATTTAGATTTGAAACAACCTCTAGCAACACTAAGTGGCGGTCAAAAAACCAAGGTATTCCTTGCAGGGATTATTATTCATCAGCCTCAGTTGGTTTTACTAGACGAGCCCACCAATCATCTAGATAGTTATAGCAGAAATATATTTTACGAGTATATCAAATCTACTAAAAACACCTTAGTTGTGGTAAGCCATGATAGAACTTTACTTAACCTGCTTAACTCCGTTTGTGAGCTTAGTAAAAACGGCATAGCAAGTTATGGAGGAAACTATGATTTTTATACGACGCAGAAGACAATAGCTACAGAAGCCACGAATCAGGTGCTAAAAAACAAAGAGAAAACCCTCCGAAAAGCGAAGGAAACAGAAAGAGAATCAATAGAAAGGCAGCAGAAACTAGATGCCAAAGGGAAGAAAAAACAAGAAAAAGCAGGGCTACCTACTATTTCGATGAATACCCTTAAAAATAATGCGGAGAGAAGTACAGCTAAAATGAAAGGTGTACATACTGATAAAATAAGCAACATAACTGAAGAGCTACATCAACTCCGTTTAACCATCCCCGATAGGGATAAAATGAAGGTGAACTTTTTGGATTCGGATCTTCATCAAGGTAAAGTTTTGGTTAATGCAATCACTGTTAATTTTGGACATGAGCATCGGTTACTTTGGAAAAATGACCTAAGCTTTCAAATTAAAAGTGGAGAGCGAGTTGCGATAAAAGGGATAAATGGCTCAGGAAAAACAACTTTAATCAAATTGATATTAGGGCAAGTAAAACATACATTAGGAACAATAGACAGCCTTGTCACTAAAGTAATATATATCGACCAAGACTACTCTTCAATAAACAATCAATTCACTGTTTACGAACAAGCTCAAAGTTTTAATGTGGCTTTAAGAGAACATGAGGTAAAAATTAGGCTCAGTCGTTTCTTGTTTACAAAGGAATATTGGGATAAACCTTGCGGTGCACTTAGTGGCGGTGAGAAGATGCGTTTGATACTTTGTTCATTTACCATTAACAATAGCGCACCTGATTTTATCATTTTAGATGAACCTACCAATAACCTAGATATTCAGAATTTAGAGATTTTAACGGATACTATAAATCAATATAAGGGCACACTGTTAGTGGTTTCTCATGATGAATTCTTTTTGGAGCAGATAAATATTGAAAAGACTATCAATCTTTAGTGAAGGTTTGTTTCATAAAAAAGCCTTGCAGTTTTCACAGCAAGGCTTCTTATATATTCAATTCCGCATTACCTTATCACACTTCCATTATCAAACTTAGTTGTTGGAGATACAAAGGTTAATTTACCTTCGGCATCTTCTGCCATTAAAATCATTCCTTGAGATAGAATTCCTTTAATTTCTCTTGGTGCAAGGTTAACCAATAAACTCACTTGTTGTCCGATTATTTCTTCAGGCTTGTAATGTTCGGCTATTCCAGAAACAACAGTTCTTTCATCTAATCCTGTATTTACCGTAAGCTTTAACAGCTTTTTGGTTTTATCTACTTTTTCAGCTGCTGTAATAGTTGCCACGCGAATATCCATTGCACCAAACTGGTCGAACGTGATGTTTTCTTTTGCTGGTACTACAGTTGCATTTGCTTGCGCATTAGCAGTTTTACTGTTATTTAACTTGTCTATTTGCGCTTGTACTTCCTCATCTTCAATTTTTGCAAATAACAAGGTCGGTTCATTTAATTGGTGACCGCGAGCTAATAAATCAAGGCTTCCTGCGTTTTCCCATTGGTGACCGCCATAATTTAACATTTTCATTAATTTATCGGCTGTAAACGGCAAGAATGGCTCAATTAAAATCTCAATATTTGCTGCAATTTGAAGAGAGATATGTAAAATGGTTCTTACCCTATCTTCGTCAGTTTTAATCGCTTTCCAAGGCTCTGTATCAGCTAAATATTTATTACCTAAACGAGCTACATTCATCACTTCTCCTAAGGCTTCTCTAAATCTGTAATTTTCTATAGAAGCGCTAATTTTAGCCGGATAAGCAGCTAATTCATCAATTACAGCTTGGTCTTGCTCGGTAATTGTCATTAACATTGGCACTTTGCCATCGAAATATTTATGGGTTAATACGGTAACTCTGTTAATAAAGTTCCCTAAAATGGCTACTAACTCATTGTTATTACGAGCTTGAAAATCTTTCCAAGTAAAGTCATTATCCTTTGTTTCTGGTGCAGTAGCGGTTAATACGTAACGTAATACATCCTGTTTATCTGGAAACTCTACCAAATATTCATTTAACCAAACTGCCCAGTTTTTAGACGTCGATATTTTCTGACCTTCCAAGTTCAAAAACTCATTAGCTGGAACATTATCTGCTAAAATAAATCCACCATGTGCCATTAACATTGCAGGGAAAATAATGCAATGAAATACGATATTATCCTTACCTATAAAGTGAACTAGTTTAGTAGAATCATCTTTCCAATATTCTTCCCAACCACACTTATCATCTTCCATTGGGTTAATGTAATACTCTTCAGCTTTTGGATTCCAAACGTCTAATGTAGCGTAATTGCAAAGCTCTTTTGTCGCAGAGATGTAACCAATAGGTGCATCAAACCAAACATATAAAACCTTGCCATCAGCGCCTTTCACTGGCACTTTTACACCCCAATCTAAATCTCTTGTCATCGCCCTTGGCTGTAAACCTGCATTTAACCAGCTTTGGCATTGACCATAAACATTTGGTCGCCATTCTTTGTGACTTTCGATATAGCTTCTTAATTGCCCTTCATATTTATCTAAAGGTAAAAACCAGTTTTTGGTTTCCTTTCTTACAGGAGGTTCTCCGGAAAGGGTAGATTTTGGATTGATTAAATCTGTTGCATTTAGTGTACTTCCGCAGTTCTCGCATTGGTCGCCATAGGCATTTTCATTGCCGCATCTAGGGCAAGTACCTGTAATGTACCTATCTGCCAAGAAAGTTTGTGCTTTCTCATCATAATATTGTTCGGTAACTTCTTCTGTAAAAACACCTTCATCATGTAACTTCTTAAAAAAAGCAGATGCTGTTTGGTGGTGAGTTAAGGATGATGTACGATGATAAATATCAAAAGATACGCCGAATTCCTTAAAAGAATCACCAATAATTGTGTGGTATTTATCTACCACTTCTTGTGGCGTAATTCCTTCTTTTTTGGCTTTTAAAGTAATTGGCACTCCATTTTCATCAGAGCCACAAATAAATTTTACATCCCTTTTATTGCTACGAAGGTAACGCACATAAGTATCTGCAGGCAAATAAACACCCGCTAAGTGACCAATATGCACTGGACCATTAGTGTAAGGCAAAGCTGCCGTTACCGTATATCTTTTAATTTTATCGTTATCCAAAACTATTTATTTATTTTGCAAAGATATTGATTTTACCTATGATAAAACAGCCATCCTATTTAAAAAAGGGCGATAAAATTGCGATTGTCTGTCCGGCTAAAAAACTACCTAAATCTATTGATGGCGCCATTGAAACCCTTAAAAGTTGGGGTTTGGAAGTGGTTATTGGAAGCACCGTAAATGGGTCTTACCATCAGTTTTCCGGAACAGATGAAGAAAGGGCGGCAGATTTACAGCAGTTTTTAGATGACAAAAGCATTAGAGCCATTATTGCTGCTCGTGGTGGTTATGGTACCATCCGAATTATAGATCTGCTAGATTTTACCATCTTTAATGAAGAGCCAAAATGGCTGGTTGGCTTTAGTGACATTACCATTTTGCTTTCTCACGCATTGGCGGATTTAAAGACTCAAAGCATACATGCACAAATGCCTTATACTTTTGACACAAGTACGGCTGAAGCTTTGGAAAGTTTAAGAAAATCGCTTTTTGGAGAAGAGTTATCTTACAGCTACTCCAGCGAGTTTAACAATAAAGTCGGTAAAGCAGAAGGAATTTTAATTGGCGGAAATTTAAGTTTGTTAATCGCTATAGAAGGTTCTGTTTCTGAAATGAATTATGATGATAAAATTCTTTTCTTGGAAGATGTTGGTGAACATGAATATTCCATTGACAGAATGATGCGCCTTTTGAAAAGAAAGAGCAAACTCGACAAACTAAAGGGGTTAATTGTTGGTGCTTTTAATGAGATAAGCGAAGAAAGTATCCCTTTTGGGCAAACGCCTGAAGAAGTGATTTCGGAGTTGGTTAAAGAATTTGATTACCCAGTTTGTTTTAACTTCCCTACAGGACATATAGATGATAACCGAGCGATGGTAGTGGGTAAAACAATTTCTCTTTCTGTAGCTAAAAATGATGTACAATTAAACTATTTATAACATGGCAATTTTCGATACTTTAGGTAAATACCGCAATACGGGATTATTAATTTTAAGAATTGGTTTAGGTGTAATGATGATGGTACACGGTTTACCAAAAATTATGGGTGGTCCAGATGGTTGGACAAAACTTGGCGGAAGCATGAAAGTAGTTCACATAGATTTCTTACCTATGTTGTGGGGCTTTATGGCCGCAGCTTCAGAAGGTATTGGCGGGTTTTTATTGATTTTAGGTTTATTCTTCCGTCCTGTAAATATGCTTTTGGTTGTTACCATGATTATTGCCTCATTAGTTCATTTTGCCAAAGGCGATGGATTGGATGGAGCTGGTCATGCGATAGAATTAGGCATTGTATTTTTTAGCTTGATTTTTATTGGCCCAGGAAAGTATAGCATTGATAAGAAGTAGCGAGAATAACTATATATATTAAAAAGCCCAGTTTACATTTGTAAACTGGGCTTTTTTATTTAATGAACTAATCTAGTTCGGCATTATTAATTTGCGTATCCTGGGTTTTGTTGAGGTTTCAATGACGGATTAGCATTTAACTCAGCCTGAGGAAGAGGGAATACCAATCTATTATCTCCTACTGGAAGATTTAAAGCCACCCAATGGCCATTTGTAGCTGTTCTCACGATAGGTGTTTTTGTTCTCAACAAGTCAAAGAATTTGTGACCCTCACCATATAGTTCTTTACCTCTTTCTGCTAAAATTTCATCAATTAATGCTTGCCCAGTATTTAATGAAAGAAGAGTGCCTGGTATAGCTCTAGCTTGTATTGCTTGTAAAGCTAGTTTAGCGGCTGGCTCATTAGCTACACCTAATCTAGCCTCAGCCTCTGCTTCAATTAGATACATTTCTGATGAACGAATTAAAACAGTGTTAGTTGCAGCAGATGATCTAAAGTCAAATTTGTTAATTAAATAACCTTCTGGACCTCTCCTTGCGCCAATTACGCCATTTACAAGAAACTGTTGTCTACGGATGTCATTTGTTGCAAATGAATTGAAGAATGCGTCATTAGCTCTAAAGCTTGAATATCCGATATCATAAGGATCATAGAATGAATGAACGTTAAGGAAACCTTGGTTATCATCAGTTCTAACATTGATAGCATAAATCCATTCTGATGTAGGTGCAGCAAAACCAGTTAATAAAGCTGCGCCAGCACTTAAAGGCTTACCAACTCTAGCCAATTTAGCATACTTACTTGCTTCAGCATAGTTACCCATAGTTAAATAGATCCTAGCCAAATAACCTTGTACAGCACCTTTTGTAAACCTATAGACGCTAGTTTTTGTAGTTGGGATATTCGCTTCTGCAAATAACAAATCAGTAAGGATTTGGGCATATACTTCTTTTACCTTGCTTCTTAAAGGAGGTACATCAGTTGGGCCTAACGGTGCCAAAACCAATGGAACGCCTAAAGCTTCAGGATCAACTGTATAAGGTTTACCATACCATCTTACTAAGTTAAAATAAGCTTCAGCTCTCAACGCTCTAGTTTCTGCCAAATAAGCAGTTTTTTGAGCCGCTGTTAAAGGAGAAGTTGGAATATTAAATTCAAATTGATTACAACCTGCAATGATTCTATAAGCTTGTGTCCAATAAGCCAGAGGCTCGTTAGAAGTATAAGTTTGCGAAAATTGGTAACCTACAACAAAACGGCCATAATTACCTGCGCCACTAACCACTAATACATCATTTCCCTTAATATCAGCAGTTAAGATCATATCATTTGTATATGAACTTAATGTGGTTAAGTCATAAAGTCCTGTTAATGCAGAAGCAATTCTTTCAGGACTAGAAAATGCCTCACTTGCTTTGATTGAAGTAGTTGGTGCAACCACCAAAAACTCCTTTTTACAACCTGTAGCTATTGTTGCTAATAATAGGGCTGTATATATTGCGATTTTATTTATCTTTTTCATAATTATCTTATATTAAAATCCAACAGTTAATCCAACAGAAAGTGTTTTAATGTTAGGTATTTCATTATTGCTTGTACCATTAATTGCTTGTTCAGGATCCATACCTTTGTGCTTAGCTAAAGTGAAAGGATTTTCTGCCATGATAAATAAACGAGCACTTCCTAATTTCGCTTTAGTAGCCCAATCACTTTTGAGTTTATAACCAAGAGTGATGTTTTTTACTCTGATATAAGAACCGTCATGTAAATACCTAGTAGAAGCACTATTAGACAAATCCGTGTTCACAGGAACAAATCTTGGAATAGTTGAAGATGTATTTGTTGGTGACCAAGCATTTAATACCTCTCTAGACAATTGCTGTCCAGGAGTAATACCATTATGTGTTAAAGTTTGTTCAAGCGCATCATAAACTTTGCCTCCATAAGAGAAATAAGTGAAAACGCTAAAATCAAATTCTTTATAGGTTAATGTATTGTTAAAGCCACCAAAGAAATCTGGTAGTGATGAACCGTGTGTATTATATAACTTTGCACTTGCATAAGTTTTGGTAGTAATCTTATTTCCATTTGCATCATCCATATACCACATTGCTCTACCATCAGTCTGGTCTATACCTGCATATTCTCTTAGATTCCATGCATAACGGTCTCCACCAACTTTAAGATTATATTGACCATCTCCAACTTCAGCTTGAGTTAATTTTTTAATCTCATTATTATTAGTTGTTAGGTTAACCGATACATTCCAGTTGAAATCTGAAGTAACAATTGGCGTACCTCCTAAAGTAAACTCAAATCCTGAATTGTTAATCTCTGCTAAATTGGTATTCAAAAGAGCAAACCCTGTCATTCTGGTTAATGGCTGCGCAAATAATAATCCTTCAGATTGTTTCTTATAATATCCTAACTCTCCATTAATACGGCGATTTAAGATTGAAAACTCAATACCAATGTCTTTAGTGTTATTTCTTTCCCATTGTAACGCATTATTTTCTAGCTGACTATAAACCGCCGCACCCTGACCTTCATAGGCACCTGTTAAAGAATATAATCCTTGTGCTGCATAACGACCAATCTTATTGTTACCAGTAGTTCCGTAACTTGCTCGTAGTTTTAATTCATTGATAAAAGTTAAGTTGCTCATGAACTTCTCCTGAGAAATTCTCCAAGCCCCACCTACAGAATAAAAATTACCATATTTTTTATCAGGTCCAAAAACAGAAGAACCATCACGTCTAAAAGTAGCAGACAAGTAATATTTATTCGCAAAATCATAATTTAATCTTGAGAAATAAGATGCAAATCTTTCTTCAGTAACACCAGAAGTAGTTCCTGAACCTGGAAGTGCAGCATTACCTAATTCTGTTTGTCCAGCAAATGAAAATCCTGTTCTCTCGGCAGAAAAAGTATCGTATGTATTCTTGAAAGATTCTTGACCCAATAAAACATTGAAGTTATGACTACCTATGCTTTTATCATAAGTTAAGGTATTGATATAGGTCGTAGTTATATCTTCCTTAGAATAGCGATATGCTCTACCTTTTACACCAACTCCATTACCATGCTCCAAATTGTAGAATTGGTTTTCTCTTACACCGGTGTAATCTAAACTCACCATTGATTTTGCAGTAAACCCATTCAAAAATTTAATTTGAACGTATGGAACTGAAGTGATACGTGTAGTTTTAGAAAGGTATTGATCCAATTCATTTAATCCAACTGGATTAAAATCAGGAGAAACAGGGTTAACATAGTTATATACAGGCTTGCCATTAACATCATAGGTCACATTACCATTTGCATCTCTTACATATAATGAATAGATGTTTGAGTTAATGTCCGCAAAACGTACAGGGTTAGCACCGCCACCTGCACCTGCAGGAGTGTTCTGGATTGAATTTGCTAAAGTATTATTGATACCAAAAGAGATTGATTTGTTTACATCACCAGAGAGGTTAAACTTACCTGTAAATCTTTTAAAATCTGAACCAATTACTATACCTTTCTGATCGAAATATCCACCAGAAACATAATACTTTAGTTTTTCAGTGCCACCACTAGCAGAAATATTGGCGTCTTTAGTAATACCTTTTCTTAAAACAGCATCTCTCCAATCCGTGTCATAAAGTAAAGCAGCACCTGGTGCAAGTGCCCCACCTCCAACAAATGGATTTAAGGTATTAAAAGGATTTACACTTAACTTAGTTCTTGTATTTGTATTTGCAGTAGTTGCAGCTGCAGCCGGAGTTGCTCCACCTGCAATTGCTGTTGCATAATAGCTATTGAAATATAATCTGTAATATTCCTCAGCATTTAAAGTTTCATGTTTATCAACTGCTTGAGAAGAAAAACCACCAGAAACACTTGCGCTAAATTTAGTTACTCCGGCTTTTCCTTGTTTAGTAGTAATCAAAACTACGCCGTTGGCCGCTCTAGATCCATAAATAGCAGATGATGAAGCATCCTTCAGGATAGTAACAGATTCAACATCATTTGGATTTAATGTTGCCAAAAAATCTGCTGTTTGAGCAACACTCGTTAAGTCTGTACCTGTAGGCGATACAACAACTCCATCTACCACATATAGTGGCTCAGCAGATTGTGTAATTGAACCAATACCACGTACACGAATTTGAGTTGCTGCACCTGGCTGACCAGACACACTACTTACCTGCACACCTGCTGCGGCTCCTTGTAAAGACTTTTGGAAAGATGTAGTAGGTCTGCTTTCAAAGTTTTTAGCTCCTACAACTGCTGCAGAGCCAACAAAACTTTCTTTTTTAACAGTACCATAAGCAACTACCATTACTTCTTGTAAGTCGTTTGTACTATCTTCCAATGTTGCGTTAACAACATTATTTGTTCCAATTGTTAATGATTGATTAGCATAACCCAGTGAAGAGAATTCTATTATTGTAACTGAAGCAGGAACACTAATACTAAATGTACCATTTGAACTTGTGCCCGTTACGGCGTTTGAACCTCTGCCTTTTACAGTTACACCAGGGACAGGCAAGCCTGTTTTGTCTTTAACTGTTCCAGTAACCGTTCGGTTTTGTGCAAATGCCACAGAAAATAGCAAAGACAAAACGAGAAGGCTTTGTAAAATTTTTTTCATAAATAATTAATTTTGTGTGAAAAATTGGTTGTTTTTGGCGAAATTTTAGATCATTTCATTTGAAATTGATTGAGAATTATCCTCTATTAAATAGATCGATTAAGGCGAGTTTCGTTCCCTCCACGCCTAATTCTTGCCGCCTTTTAAAGACGACAATTCTTGCATTGGTAGTTTATTTTAAATAAAGTATTAAGTTAATTAACCACAAGTTTCCGAAAAAAATGTAGCTAAAACAAATTTTATGTAACATTTTTAACACAACATAAGGAGAATTATTACCAAAAAATTAAAATTCATTAAAAACTCATAAATACTTATTTACAACATTTTAATGTTAAAGTCAGTACTAAATCGATAAAGTTTAAATAAGCTTTGTCGATTTTATCTATTAGCAAAATTAGATGTGACAATAAAAATTTACAAAAGGAAGACTTTTCAGCTACGAAAATCTCATAGTTAATTCACCAAAAACAAAGCGTTTGTAAACATTTGTTTTCCATTCTCCCAAAAAGAGCGGAATAAAACATCTGTTCCCAAATAAATGATACTTCCTCTGCCTGATTCTTGGACACCATAAAGTAAACCAGTAGCTAATTTCTTTTTCACCTTTTCTCCGGCAACACCTGCTATATAACTGTTGGCTTTTAAGGTACCTACATTCCAACCGTTTTCTAAAGGTTCGTAAATTTTCTCATCTGTTTTTAAAGTATAGTAGAATCTCCCTAAGCCCAAAGCTAACGGATGTGTTTGGTCTATAGAAACTTTATATATAGCACCGGGAATAGAATTTTGTAAATCATCTTTATCTTTCTCCGCATACCTTCTTTCATTTACATCTTTGTCTTTTTTCTCTGGATATTCTTTCTTCTTGATATCAAAAGGTCTTTTACCAACTAATGAGCTAATCGCATCTTCCATCAATATCAATTTACCTCCTGCGGTAATCCAACCTGATAATTGCTCTGCTAATTTTTCAGTATATGTTCCATCAGGGAGAATTAAGGTGTTGATTTTATTAATGTCTAAAAAGCCCGCACTTTGAACACTTATTAAGGTAATTGGATAATCCAATTCTTGCTCAAAGAAATGCCAAACCTCTCCAACACCCTGAGAAGAAACTTCTTGGCCGGTTACTACGGCAACTTTTGGCATTGTTAGCAGTTTATACACAGAAGAACCAAAATCCTTTCCTTTTTCTACATAACCACTTGCTATTGGATATAATGAAACGTTATTACCTTTTGCTATTTCCGAAAGAATCTTACTGAAATCTTTGATAATCTTCTCATTTTCTGTTCTGTAAACCAATAAAGAACCCGCAGGGTAAACCTTTCCACCAATAGTAAATGCTTCTTCCGCAATGCGAACTTTAATTTTTTGTTTTTGTAGGGCAATTAAAGTTTGTGCATCCTTAATAGAGTTCCATGGCATTACCCAGGCATAAGGTTTTGCAATGGCGGGTATACTTTCTTTTTTCTCTTCAATGAAAGTGTATGTACCGGTTATGGCTTCTTTAAGAGCATAAGCATTTAGTCCGTATGCATAAGGTAAAGCCCAAGCAGTAATATCATAGGTGTTAGAATCTGTAACCATTGTTTGTGGTTCAAAGAGTACATTTGCCAACACAGAGCTAGGCTGCTGCAAATTCACAATCAAGTCGTTTCTTTCTACTTTAAAATTCTCCAGCTTCTGGTTTTCGTAATTGTAGCCATTTAAAGTTCTATCAGCTCCAAAAGAAAACGCAACATGATTTCTTTTTAAAAGCTCTGCCATTTTACGCAAACGCTCGATGTTTTGCGCTTTAACAATGTATGTTTTATAAACTCCAGGAGGAGTAGTGGCACTTTGCTCGAAATATTTTTTGAACTCCGTCAGCAGCTTTTCACTGTGTGTAGATACAGTTTCCAATGTAGCTATTGAAGTAGTAAAATGATGGTCGATTCTATCTTTTAAGGTCAAGGTATCTCCGTCAGATGTAATCACAGCAAGGCCAGCTCTAATTCCACCTTGCTCATAAGTCATTCCTATGGCACCATTATATAAAGGATAGGTGTCACCATAAGATGGATATAGTAAATCGAAACGTTCCTTAGTAAAATATTGCCATCCATTCTCATCAAAGTATTTAGCATTATTTTTTCCGACAGTAACTTGAAACTCTCTTTGCCAAGTTGTAATGTCTTGATGAACTGGTTCTGCTGCAGGAGCAAAATAATAAGGTTCGTTATAACTTTGTTCGTGAAAATCTACGTGAACTTGTGGCATCCAATTATGATAAGCTACCAATCTCTGTTGTGTCTCTATTTGTGTTTGCCAAGCCCAGTCTCTATTTAAATCGTAGTAATAATGATTAGGCCTTCCTCCTGGCCAAGGTTCGCTATGCTCACGAGCAGATGGGTCTGGATTTGGAACAACTCCACTTACCATGTTAAAATTACTTACATATCTCTCTCTTCCATCAGGATTTAGGCAAGGGTCGATAATCACAACTGTGTTCTTTAACCAATCCTTAACATTGCTTTCCTTTGCCATTGCTAATGTATAAAGCACCCTCATTGACGTTTCAGTTGAGTTAGCTTCATTTCCGTGTACATTATAGCTTAACCATAAAATGGCTGGTTGTTTGGTTGCTTTTGCAGATTTATCTGCATTAGATAAAGCCAAATTATTGGTTCTAATCTGTTCTAACCTATCCATATTTGAAGGATCAGAAATTACCGCTAACAATAACTCTCTTCCCTCATAGGTTTTTCCATAAACCTGTAATTGAATGTTTTTATTCGCGGCTGCTACCTTTTTAAAATAATCAACCACTTTTTGATGTGGTGTAAATTTACTACCCAATGGATAACCTAAAAATTCATCTGGTGATGGAGTTTGGGCTAAAACATTGGTTGTACCTAAGCAAACAAATAAAAGATAGAGCAGGTAATTTTTCATATAAAGGGAATATTTACCAATAATACTAAAAAGAATAGTTGTATTTGTCTTTGCATTTGTAATTTTACGATTGAATTTATCCGCATTGCGCAATGGCAAATACCGAACAGCTTTATAAACACTATTTAAACCATCCCATAATTTGTACAGATACAAGAACCATTACAAAAGGTTGTTTGTTTTTTGCCCTTAAAGGTGAAAATTTCGATGCCAATACTTTTGCCTTACAAGCGATTGAACAAGGTGCTGCTTTTGCTATTATTGATAATGAGGAATATGCTAAAAACGAACAATGTATCTTAGTTTCTGATGTTTTAACTTCTCTGCAAGATTTAGCCAGACATCACAGAAAACAACTAAAAATTCCTGTTATAGGCCTAACAGGTAGCAATGGAAAAACAACTACAAAAGAGTTAATAAGGGCGATTTTAGCAGAGCGATTTAAAACTTTTGCAACAAAGGGAAACTTAAATAATCATATTGGTGTGCCATTATCTATCTTGTCTATGCAGAGCGATGTAGAAATTGCTGTGATAGAAATGGGCGCAAACCATCAAAAAGAGATTGAGTTTTTGTGTGAGCTAGCGCAACCAACTCATGGCTTAATTACCAACGTGGGCATGGCACATTTAGATGGCTTTGGCGGTTTTGAAGGTGTGAAAAAAGGTAAAGCTGAATTATTTGCTTATTTGAAATCGCATCATGGTTTTGCATTTATCAATCGCAATAATCCTTATTTATTAGAAATGAGTGAACGTGCCGATTTGAATAAGGTAGTTTATTATGGTACTGAAAAAGAGAATGCGGTAAGCGGAGAATTAAAACATAGCGACCCTTTAATTGAATTTGATTGGAGCACGAAAGGAAACAACTATGCCGCCAAAGCAAATCTTACCGGAACTTACAATTTCGAGAATATTCTAGCGGCAATATGTATTGGGAATTTCTTTGAGTTAACACCTTCTCAAATCAATAATGGCTTGGCGAATTATTTTCCTACTAATAATCGCTCTCAATTAACAAAAACAGATAACAATACGGTAATCTGCGATTTTTACAATGCCAATCCAAGTAGTATGACTGCAGCTTTAAATAACTTAAAATCTTTAAGTGCAGCACACAAAGTTGCCATTATTGGCGATATGTTTGAACTAGGTGCAGAAGGGCCAGCACAACATGAAATGGTAGTTAAACTTGCTGTTGAAAATGAATTATCAACCCTGTTTATAGGCAAAAGCTTTTTTGAGTTTAAAGATAAATATGCTGGTCAGTTTTTTAGCACACCTGCCGAAGCATCAGACTACTTAAAAGCAAACCCAATTAAAGATAAACTTGTTTTATTAAAAGGAAGTAGAGGAATGGCGCTGGAACAGTTGTTGCCATTACTATAGAATTTTAATTTGTCCCACAGATTTTGGAGATGCCGCAGATTTGGCGCCTAATTTTATGGTTTCTCGTTCATCCTTGCTAGCGCAGATTTAATATCTTCCTTTACATTTTCTGGCGTATTAACATCTAGAATCATTTTGTTAGCAATTGCCTTAAATTTGTCTAGCTCTTTAGCTTTTATGTAAATAATTGCCTTTACAAAATCTTTCATATAAGCCACTTTTGTTTCAAACTGTATTGCTTCAAATTTTTTCAAAATTGGGTCTAGTTTTGCTTTTTCCAAAAGAATTGGCCCCATATTCATCATTGCATTACAAATCTGATCAATAGTTACTTTGCTTGGTGTATTCTCTATCAAGAGGCCTAATGAAATTATAGCATCGTCAATCTTATCATTATCCAAACCATACTGTGCTTTAAAATAGTGCAATACAAAAAAAGCTTTCAATGGAATATATTTATCCAAAATAGTTTTTACTTTATCAAAGTCGAGTTTTTCAGCATCTCCTTGTGTTTTATCTGAAATAGCGTAATCTATCGTTAATCCAATTATACGTTCTTCAAAATCTGCTTTAGTATATTTACCTGAAGTAGTAATCTTCGCTTCGCTTTTTGCCAAATAAGCTAGCGTTTTTTCATCTGGCAACATATCGATTGGACCCATTATTAGGTCGATTAAATCGTTATTACCTAAAATATCTGCCTGTTTCGCTAAATAATCTGAACCTAATTGATCAAAATCTTCATCTTCAAATGCAGCTGCTTGTTCAGCAAATTTTAAGAATTGGGCATTGCTTAATTCTAGGGCTTTCTTTTTTAAAGTATAATATTGCGTATTGGGGTCTTTAGCATTTTTACCAAGGGTTACAAAATCATTTGCTTCTTTAAAGCCCACCGCTTTGTGCAAAATTGTTCCTTCTGCATTAATGAACATTAAGTAGGGATAAGCCGTAACCATATATTTTTCTGACAATGTTTTCCCTTCTCCCTTTTCCATGTCATATTTTACATTAATGAAGTTAGCGTTGTAATAATCAGCAACTGCTTGATTTTTATAGGTTTCGGCATCCATACTTTTGCATGGGCCACACCAAGTTGCATAACCGTCTAAGAAAATCATTTTATTCTCTTTTTTGGCTTTTTCTAAAACACTTGCCCAAGTTGGGTTATCTAAAAATGTAATTTCGGCAGCAGAAACTGATGCTGATATAATGAAAAGGCAAATTGCCGTAAATAATGATCTCATCTGAATTGATTTATGCTTTCTGTATTAACTATTGCAAAGTAGCATTAATGATAGCAGTTTTAAATACCTATAAATGGGTATTATTTTACCTGTGCTTTAGCCACCGTTATTCCAGCATCACTGATACCAGTTAATGGATTATCACGCATATTTTGCTCTATTTCTATTTGATATTTGCCTGGTTTCGCAAAGCGATAATTGGTTAACAATGGAAAATTATAGGTAAAAAGGTCTCCAGAACCCTTACCTAGCCATTCGCCATCAGCTTTTGCCAATTTATATTGATAACGATTATTTCTATTTAAGCCATTTCCTTTGACATGAACAATTACATAGATATTTGAATAGCGATAATCAGCCGTATGGCGAAGCTTGAAATACAAGTTATAGGGTTCGTTGATGTCTTTAATCTCTACGGTTGCCTTCACACTTTTTGCGTAAGCCCAATTATTTTCTGGCATTGCCTGATTGGTATCCACTAAATTATCATTAGTACAACCAGCTAGCAAAATGCTAAATACTGTCAAAAAAAATACGAATCTTAATTTATGCATTATACTATTCATCGCCTTTTGGGGCACTTGGAGCTTGGTCTGTTGGTTTTTTCTTATTACGGTTTTTATTCCTGTTCTTATTTTTGTTTGGTTTTGGTCCATTTGGATTAGTTACCTCACCACCCTCTGCAACAGGTTTTTGAACAGCCTGATTTAGATTCGGTTTCTGAGGCTGTGGCCTTTGTTGTTGTGCCTGAGGTGGTTTATTTTGTTGAACAGGTTTATTTGGGTTCTGTTGTAATGGCCTGTTTTGTTGCGCAGGCTTTGGCTGTTGAGGTCGTGCTTGTTGTGGCGCATTTCCTTGAGGCTGGTTCCTGTTCCTATCGTTCCTGTCGTTATTACGGTTGTTCGGATTACCGTTACGGTTATTGCGATTGTTATTGTTACGGTTTTTATTCCTATCGTCTAGTCTTGTTAAACTATCCTGACCAACAACATTTTCATAATCGTGAACTTTTTCTACTACCGTAGTGGTTTTCAGTTCAACAGCTTCATCCTTTAAATTAACTGGTTTTTCGCCTTTTTTATTCATCGCCATGATTTCTTTTACACGGTCAACTTTTAAAGGAATCCAATCTTCTTGATTGGCGTAACTAAACCACATTAATTTTTTAAAGATGTCTGTTTTTTGGTGACGAGCTACGCCAACTTCCGTTTGCAAAGCCTCAATACGGTCTGGAATATCTTTTAAGGCATCCAAATAAGTATCTAACTCATAGTTTAAACAGCATTTTAACTTACCGCATTGTCCAGCAAGTTTTAATGTATTTAAAGAAAGGTTTTGATACCTAGCAGCAGCCGTAGAAACTGTTTTGAAATTAGTTAACCAAGTAGAGCAACACAATTCGCGACCGCAAGAGCCAATTCCGCCTAAACGACCCGCTTCTTGACGCATACCAATTTGGCGCATTTCAATTCTGATACGGAAGGTTTCTGCCATTTTTTTAATCAGCTCCCTAAAGTCTACACGACCTTCTGCTGTATAAAAAAACGTAGCTTTTGTTTTATCTCCTTGGTAATCTACATCGCTAATTTTCATCGACAAACGTAAATCTAATGCCAAGGTACGGGCTTTATGCATGGTTTCCCATTCCATATCCTTCGCTAATTTCCATTTATCAACATCAGCTTCTGTAGCTTTACGATATATTTTACGGGTAACTTGGTCTAGTGGTGTTTTGCGACGTTTCATTTGCATGCGCACCAACTCTCCCGTTAAGGAAACGTGGCCAATGTCATATCCGCCAGTTGCGCCTTCTACCGCAACCAGTTCACCAATTTCTAGGTAAATGTTATCGTTATTTAAAAAGAATTCTTTTCTAGCGCCTTTAAATTTTACTTCAACAACTTGAAAAGGTATATAATTAGATGGCATATCTAAATTCGATAGCCAATCGTGTACTTCCATTTTTTGGCATCCGCCGGTAAGGCATGAGCCATTACTTTTGCAACCAGAGGGAGCGCAACCGCCACCTGTAGAACAACTTCCACATCCCATATTAATTGTATATATGTTGAGTCCCTTTCGGGAACGTTTTAAACTTAATTATTTTAACTAATTGTAAAGATACATCTAAAAACAGAATTTTTGGATTCGCATTCCTTTCAATGTGGTAATGCGCCTTCTCTAATTCGTTAATTAATGCCTCTACCATTCCCAAATTTAACACATGGGTAGATAATTTTATAGCTACCTCTAATGTCTGGTGAGGCAGTTTAACCAAGTCATCAGCTCCGCTTAACAGCAAGCTACATTCGCGTAAAAAGTTGATGCCATAATTTAAAAAATTCTTCTGATTTTCTCTTCCCCATTTGGCTGCTTCATCAGTAAAATCTATCATTGCAGGCACTTTATTGCCAAAACCCATGCGCAACCATTCGGCAAAGTAACCCGCGTTATTATTGGGCGTATCTTGTAACATTGCCTTGGCTTCAATCAAATTTCCATCAGCCAAAAAGCTATATTCGGTTGCTTGGTTTTCTGATAAATTTGCCTTTTTAACCAAATAATCCTCAACCTCGTTATCTGGTAATTTAGGGATTTTAACAATCTGCGTACGCGATAAAATAGTCGACAAAATCTGTTCTTGATTTTGAGCCACTAAAATGAATAAAGTATTTGGAGATGGTTCTTCAATAATCTTCAACAAGGCATTTCCTTCTCTATCTAAAAATTCTGGCAACCACATGATTAAAACTTTTGTGTCTGCCTCAAATGCTTTGTAGCTTAATTTTTTGATGATATCATGACACTCGGCAATGTTAATGTTTGCTTGTTTATTCTCTGCACTTAGCTTTGAACGCCAAATATCCAAATTAAAATAAGGGTCTTCTAACAACAAGCTCCTCCATTCTTCTAATACATCAACCGCGATTTTTACAGAAGCTGAAGCAAAAAATGGATACGAAAAATGTAAGTCGGGATGGATGTATCTTTCGTACTTTCTACAAGATGAACACTCTCCACAACTGTCTGTAGCAGACCTATTTTGGCAATTTAAATATTGGGCATAAGCAATCGCCAACGGTAAAGCACCGCTTCCCTCTGGCGACAAAAACAATTGTGCGTGACTAACCCTGTTCTCTACAACGGTTTGTATCAATTGTTTTTTAATGTCTTCCTGACCGATTATCTCTTTAAACTGCATTGGTGCAAAATAAGAAATAGATGTGAGAAATGGTATAGCGTATTGCGATTTGCGTATAGAGAAATGGTTTGAATCCCTACTGGTCGCAGTACACAATACTCAAATCCCAATACGCTTTGTAAAATATTAGTTGATATATCAATTATTAATTTCGCATTTATAAATTTGCTGTAGAATTATGGAAAAGTTAAACAACACCCTGCTTTATACTTTAGATAAATGCTTTAGGACTTATAATCAATTTGCGCAAAGAAATGTTCGCAAAGCTGGTTACGACATCACTATTGACCAATGGTTGATTTTAAAGAGTGTTGCCGAAAACCCAGACATTACTCAAAAGGATATTAGTAAAATTGTATTTAAGGATAATGCTTCGATTACAAGAATCATTCAATTATTAATAAAACAAGGATTTTTAACTAGAGAAGTTCATCCCTCAGATAGGAGAAGAGTAAACTTAACGCTAACCGAAACTGGGAAAAAGATAACAATTGATGTAAATGAAATCGCCATCAAAAATAGAGCTGCGGCTTTAGAAGGTATCGACGAACAATCAAATAGTTTGATGAGGGATTTACTTCAAAAAGTAATAGAAAACTGTAATAATGGCGCTTAATTGATGCCGAATTAAACCAACACACACCAAACAAACCAGCCTGCGGCAGGCAGGCATGCATGATATGAAACCTATTTTTAAAACCTTATTATTCTTTTGCTGCTTGGCAATTAGCAATAATTTATTTGCACAAACTAAAGCAATAAGCATTCTAGTTTTAGATGAACAGCAAAAACCAATTGAAAATGCAACTGTAGAATTACGCAAAGCCGATAATCAAGTTTTGGTTAAAGCGGCAATTACAAGCAATAAAGGTAGTGCAGATTTTCAATTAGTTGATGGAAAATATATTGCAAAAGTGAATGCTTTAGGCTATGCGATTAAAAATAGTGAAGCGTTTCAGGTTCCATCAACAACAACTAATATTACGGTTAACTTAACAGCGACCAGCAAAAACTTAAATGAGGTTGCAGTTACTTCACAACGACCTTTTGTGCAAAGAACACAGGGAAAAACTATAGTAAATGTTGATGCAGGCGTAACCAATGCTGGCACAACCGTTTTAGAGGTTTTAGAGAAATCTCCAGGTGTTATGGTTGACAGAAATGGTGGTATCAGTTTACAAGGGAAAGCCAGTGTTTTGGTAATGATAGATGATAAACCCACTTATCTTTCTGGTGCGGAGTTGAATAATTTGCTAAACAGCATGAGCTCATCGCAAGTTAATCAGATTGAGTTAATTACAAGTCCGTCGGCTAAATATGATGCGAGTGGAAATGCAGGAATCATTAACATCAAAACTAAAAAGAACAGGCAAGAAGGTTTTAACGGGAATTTATCAACCAATGTTGGACAAGGAAAATATTTAAAAAGCAATAACTCTTTGGTGTTAAATTACAGGAAAGGTGTTTTTAATACCTTTTTAAATTACAGTTACAATTACAATAAAGGGTTCACCTCTATTTATGCTGACAGGAAGTATTTTGATAGTACTGGATTAACAATTGCAAGATTAGACCAGCCATCTTACTTAGGCAATAAGGGAAATAACAATACACTAAAAACTGGGGTTGATTTTTATGCATCGCAAAAAACAACTTTCGGCTTAACACTTACGGGGACCATTGTACAACGACGAGGAAAAGGAGATGCGGTTGCCACTTGGCTAAATGCTCAAAATGCGGTTGACTCTGCAATTACTACTTATAGTGGAAGTGATTTCAAACTGAGAAATGGTGCCATAAACGTTTACGGAAGGCATAACATCAACAAAACACAAGATATTGGCTTTGATGTTGATTATTTGAGATATGGAATTGACAATGATCAAAATTTTCAGAACATAAGAACAGGGACAGTAAATTATAACCAAGGTTCTAGAGGCGATATTCCTTCTAAACTGAAAATATTCGCAGCAAAGGCTGATTATACTTTACAAATTGGAAAAGATGCAAAGTTTGAGGCTGGCGCAAAAACATCGAAAATTAATACAGACAATACAGCTGCTTATGAGTTATTTGATGGTGCCAATTGGACAGCCGATTTAAAGAAAAGCAATCACTTTTTGTATGAAGAAAACATCAACTCTGTTTACACCAGTATTGAACATAAAATTAATAAACTTAGTTACCAATTAGGTTTGCGTTATGAAAATACACAATACGATGGTAACCAGTTAGGAAATTCGGCACAAGCAGGAAGTACATTCTCTAAAAAATATGACAATTTGTTCCCATCAGGATATATTTCTTATCAAGTAGATTCTGCTAATTCGTTTTCTTTTACCTCAGGGCGAAGAATTGACAGACCAGCTTATCAAAAGCTAAACCCTTTCGTTTTCATCATTAACAAATACACTTACCAAAGAGGAAATCCGTTTTTCTTGCCACAATATACTTGGAACTTTGAGTTAAGTCATTCATTTAAACAAGTGCTAACTACGGCTGTTTCTTACAGCAACATCAAGAATTATTTTTCGCAATTATTCTTATCTGAAGGAAATGATATTTTGGTTTATACAGAAGGAAACGTTGGACAAATGCACAATTTAGGTATTTCTGTTTCTACGCAGGTTTCTCCTTTTAAATGGTGGTCGTTAACTGCACAAAGCAATTTTAATTATAAAAAACTAAGTGGTTATCAAAACGTAAACTATACATCTTCTGTTAAACAATTGCACACCAGCATGAACAACCAGTTTAAATTGAGCAAAACTTTAAACGGAGAAATCTCTGGATTTTATACCACTAAAAACCGTAACGATTTACAGGAATTGTTATCGCCAACTGGCCAATTATCTGCTGGTTTAGCGAAAATAGTTTTAAAAGGAAAAGGTACTATTAGGCTAACGGCTAGAGATATTTTCTACACACAATCCATGGAAGGCGTAACAGATTTTCCTAGAGCAAGTGAATACTTCATTTTATGGAGAGATAGCCAAGTTTTAAATGTTGGTTTTAGCTATAGATTTGGCAAACCATTAAAAGCTGCAAAACGTAGTACGGGTGGCGCTGGAGATGAAATTAATAGAGCGGGAAGCTAGTCAGTTGCTAGTTCAAATTCGTCATTGCGAGGGTCGATTTTCCATCGCCCGAACCAATCTCATTTTTTAATTATGGTGCCATTGCAAAGGGGGAGATTGCTTCGTGCCTCGCAATGACGCTCTTGGCGCAGAGCCAAACAGCCTTAACTTAATAGCTTTTCTCTTTGGGACAACAATTCTAAAATCCGTAAATTGCTCTTATGAAGGAAGAAAAGTGGCTGCTCAGAAAATCATCAGGCTCTAAATCGAAGTATAAAGTAAAAGGCGATTACGCCGATGGCAAGGTTTCTGATTTGAATTTACTTGATGAGTTACCAATACGTGAAAGCGTTAAAACATCGCACTCTTTTTTAGATACAAGCTTGGTTAAAAAGTGGCTAAATAATTATATTGACCAAGATTTCGATTTCGTTTATGCTGAATTTATCAAACGAATACAGCCTAAATATTTAGATGAATACAAAGAGTGTATCTTTTGGTATGCTGAGCCAAAAGCCAATGTAAGTTTTGATGAAGAGGGTAATGTTTATGGAAAATTTATGGGTAAAGCTGTAAAGCTACCTAATAGCATTTCTAGCAAGTTTTATGTAGATCCCGCAACCAATTTACTTAAGAAAATCCCCGACCATCAATTTAAAAGGGAAAAGATTACCTATAAGGATTATTGATAATTAGCTAAAAATCCAGTTTCGCTAAAAGTCTTATCTTTGACAGTTATGGCACGTATACTTGCTTTTGATTATGGGACTAAACGTATCGGCATTGCCGTAACCGACCCTTTGCAAATTATTGCGACGGGATTGGATAATGTACATCCAAAAGACATTGTCAATTACCTTAAAAAATATATGCTCACTGAGCAAGTTGAGGCTTTTGTTATTGGCGACCCTAAACAAATGGATGGCACCCCTTCAGAATCTGCCCAACACGTTAAAGGCTTTTCTACCATTTTAAAAAAGAACTTTCCTACTATTCCACAACATTGGATTGATGAGCGTTATACTTCTAAATTAGCCACACAAACCATTATGCAAAGCGGATTAAAAAAGAGCGATAGAAGAGACAAAGAGAGAGTTGATACCATTGCCGCCACTATAATTCTGCAATATTTTATGGAAAAACCACGTTTATAAGCAAAATGATTAGCGAAGAACTACAAAATTTACTCTTAAATTATTGTGAACCTGAAGACGAATTGCTTCAGCATATTGACAGGGAAACCAACCTAAAAGTTTTAATGCCCAGAATGTTAAGCGGGCATTACCAAGGTAGGGTTTTGAGCATGTTGAGCAAAATGAATAACCCTAAACGGATTTTAGAGATTGGCACTTTTACTGGTTATGCAACCTTATGCTTTGCTGAAGGTTTAACAGCCGATGGGATTATTTATACGCTAGATATTAATGCAGAACTAGAAGAAATGGTTCGTGCTAATTTTGCTAAATCTCCTCTAAATTCTAAAATTAAATACATTATCGGCGATGCCCAACAAACTTTAAAAACCCTTAATGAAGAAGTTTTTGACATGGTGTTTATTGATGCCGATAAAAAGAATAACGGTACTTACTACGATTTGGTTTTTGACCAAGTTAAGCCCGGCGGAATTATCATTGTGGATAATGTGCTGTGGAGTGGAAAAGTGTTGAGCAATGCACAAGATAAAGACACCAAAAACATTAGTAATTTTAATGACCAGATTGCCGCAGACAACAGAGTTGAGAAATTAATTCTGCCTGTAAGAGACGGTCTATTTGTGATAAGGAAGAAGTAGTTTAACCCATCATTGTGAGGCACGAAGCAATCTTAAAGCGAAAAGGTTCTTCAAATGAGATTGCTTCGTGCCTCGCAATGACGTAATTTACAAACAATGAAAAGAGTATTTACTTTCTGTTTATTCATTTTAATTCTCTCGAAAGTTAAAGCACAATCTACCGAAGATTACATTGCCGAGCATGTTAACCATGCACAAGAGTTAATGAGGATTCATCAATTACCTGCAAGCATAATTCTAGCAGTTGCCATACATGAATCTGCAGCAGGAAAAAGCAAGATTGCCAAATATTTAAATAATCATTTTGGGGTAAAAGGAGAGAATAGCAATACAGAAATAAGGTCGTCTTATCGAGATTATCCGACAGTAGATTCTTCTTATAATCACTTTGTGGCGTTTTTGCATAGCAGAAGTTATTTTGACGTTCTTTTTAGTAAATACGACCAATACGATTTCAAGAATTGGGCAAGAGGAATACAACGTGGAGGCTATGCAAGTAGCAGAACTTGGTCATCGCAGGTTATTGCATTAATAAACAAATATCAGCTTTATCTGTATGATGAAAGACCGGATGATTATATGGAAACCGTGCTACCTGTTGCTGAAGTTGCGGTTAAAAAAACGACCAATAGAGGCAGGGTAAAACCATCAACCAAAAAAACAAATATTTATACTGTTAAAAAAGGCGATAACTTAAATAAATTAGCCGAACGAACTGGAACTACATCCGCAGCGCTGATGAAGAAAAACGGATTGAAATCAGCTGCCCTACAACCTGGTCAGAAACTTAAATTATAATGAAGAAAACCCTCCTATTTTTGGCCATTGCCATTGTCTTTTTTAGTTCTTGTAAGTCGAGGCAATATAGCCGCAACAATAAGCAAATTGAAAAGACTGCAAATAAAGAAAATCCGAATTTCACTACCTACACAACACTTAGTTATATAGAAGCTTTTAAAGCTGTAGCAATAGAAGAAATGAATAAATACGGGATTCCGGCAAGTATAACTTTAGCACAAGGAATTTCTGAATCTGGTAGTGGGAACAGTACTTTGGCTAAATATGCGAATAATCATTTTGGCATTAAATGTACGTCTGATTGGAAGGGAAAGGCCTATTACAAAGATGACGACCAATCTAACGATTGTTTTAGGGTTTATAAAGATGCGAGAGAATCTTACAAAGACCATTCAGAGTTTTTAAAACGTAAACGTTATAGTTTCCTTTTCGAACTCGATAAAAACGACTACAAAAACTGGGCAATTGGTTTAAAAACTGCCGGTTATGCCACTAATCCGAAATATGCTGACATGTTGATTGGCATTATTGAAAAGTATAAATTAAATCAATATGATTCGCCAGAATCTGAAAGTGAGAAAGTTGCGAGAGAAGACCGTGTTTTTACAGAGATAAATGCAAATATTCCTGTCGACAAGAAAAAATTTACACCTGTAAATGTTGCCCCAAAAGACCCACCTACTTCTGCAATTACTACAGCACCTGCCGATGGTTATTATGTGGTAAAACAAGGCGATACCTTATTTAAAATATCTCAACTTTTTAAACTAACGGTTGATGAATTGAAGGCTTTAAATAAAATGACTGACAACAATATCAAAATTGGTCAAAAACTATTGGTAGTTAAATAATGTTAAGATAGCTAAACCTTATTTGCTTATATTGTAATTTTGTAAGCTGATGAAATCCTTAAGCCTATTTCTTTTTATGCTATGCTGTTGTACTCAACTCTTTGCCCAAAATAAAGCGGTGCAAGGTTTTGTGGTAGACAAGGATAGCAAATTACGATTGGCGAAGGTTTACATCTACAATCCATCATCAGACGAAGGGATTTACAACAACAATAAAGGAGAGTTTACAGCAACGGCGAAGATTGGTGACACCTTATTTGCTGCTTTGAGTGGCTATGGGATGGATACCGTAATTTTTAAAGGTCAAAGTGCTATAGTATTTCAATTAAAATCGTTGAGCATCAAACTCAAAGAAGTTAAAATTTACGGCAAAACACCTACTCCACAAGAACAATATTCAATCCTTAAAAAAGATTACAAATATCAATTAGATAAAGGTAGTACCAAAGATTTATTTACCATGGGACTCGACAGAGTTGGTTTAGGTATCGATGCCATTTACAATTTATTAAGCCGCCAAGGAAAAAACGCTAGGCATTTGCAAGCTATTTTAGAACGAGATTATCGAGAAGAAATCATAGATTATCGTTTTAAACCAGATTACGTAAAAGCGCTAACCTCTGCCAACGATGCAGAATTAAAGGATTTTATGTCACAGTATCGTCCAACTTACCAATTTACTTTATCTGCATCGGAATATGCATTTGTTTTGTTCATCAAAAACAGCTATGCTTCTTATAAAAGAAACCCATCTTTATTAAGGTTGCCAAGTTTACCTAAGGTAAACATTCCTAATCTGAGCTATCAAAATCAATGAGGTATTGGTTATTAATTTTACCAAAATTGCCAGCTAACGCAATGGCAATATTCCCCTTCATCTTACTTAAAAAGGCATCACAACAAAAAGATGTAGTGTTAATTAATCATGAGAAAATTCATTTACAGCAACAGCTGGAATTATTAATTCTTCCATTTTATGTGCTTTATTTACTAAACTATTTCATCAACCTTGTTATTTATAAAAACCATTACAAAGCTTATTTTAACATCAGTTTCGAAAGAGAAGCTTATAGCTTTGAGGGAGATTTAAATTATTTAACTAAAAGGAAATTATACCATTGGGCTAAATTCTTCGTTAAGAGCTCGGGAGATCGTTTAGGATAAAGCAAAGACGACAAGTATAAAAAACTTTTATTCCGTTTAATTTTTGTTTTTCTTTGCAATAGAATGAAGAAATTACTGTTTACCTTTTTAACCTTATCTGCTTTTTCTTTTCGTTTAGCTGCTCAAGAAGTAGACACAGTTCCTATTTCTACCAAAGGTTTAGATATCAAATTAAAACGTAGCCCCCTTCCGTCTCGAATTGGAACTATACAATTTAAACCTGTTAATCTAACTCCTGCATTGGTTAATGCCAAAGTAAATTACTGGAAAACCAGAACTTCTGTAGGCATAAATATAAATCAAGCTGCATTTAGCGATAACTGGAAAGGTGGTGGGGTAAACTCTTTAGCCATAGGCGGATTAATCAATTACAAAGCGGAATATAGTAAAGAAAGTTATAGCTATGCGAGTGAGGTAATTTTGCAATATGGGAAGGTGAAAAACAAAAGTCAGCTGCAAAAGAAAACAACAGACAGGATTTATTGGGATAATAAAGCTGCTGTGCAATTATCTAAAAACTGGTATTTCTTTGGTTCGATGAATTTTGAATCTCAGTTCGACAAAGGTTTTTCATACAGCAGGGATGCGCAAGGAAATGAAAAAGAAAACTTGCTTTCGAAGTTCATGTCACCTGGATATTTAACCGAATCAATCGGTTTTGAATACAAGCCAAATAAGTTTTTCTCTACTCGAATTGGTACAGGAACAGCTCGACAAACTTTCGTGTTAGATACCGCACTTTATAGAACCAATCCGAAAAATTTCGGGGTAGAAAAAGGCAAAACAATTAGAAATGAGTTGGCATTTCAGGTGGTGATGAATTATGAAAAGGAAATTTTTCAAAACGTAACACTAAAAACCAAATACAATATGTTTATCCCTTATGATAATTTTGGGCATATCGACCATAGGCTAGACATTAACGTAATTGCGAAAATTAACCGGTTCATGAACGTTTCTATAACGGGTGTTGGTTTATACGATAGAGATACCGATTTAAAAATACAAGGTTCACAAACTTTGGCGCTAGGATTGGTTTTTGCATTTCCTAGATAATTGGTTCATCGGTTCAATGGTGTCATTGGTTCATTAGTAAGTTAAACCCAATGAACCAATGACACTAATGAACTAATTACCCTTTCTTCTTTACCAAGTTCAAATAATCGATGTAATATAATATCTTGATAGATAAACTATTATTTTGTGGGCTAGAAAGAATATTATAGAAGTTTCTGCCGTAACGTTTGGTTAAGAATTTATCGTTGGTTTCTGCTGCATCTTTGTAAGTGATACTTAGCTCGCTACCTGGAGAGAAAACCCAAGAATACGCTAAATCAATGTTGAAAACATTATAATTTCTATCTACATTTTGTAAAGCTGGACCTGTGTAAGCATTCAATCCACCAGCATTGTTTAAAGCAAAAAACTCTTTGTTTCTTCTATCAGACCAGTAATGTCTAACTCCTAAACGAACGCCCATTTTATTGCTAAAACTGTATTTAGCATCCATTGTATTTTCAACTGTGTTTCTATCATATCTAGAGAAAACAGATTGAGCTCCATTAAAGCCAACCCAGTTTACAAAGTTGTAACTCGGATTATAATTAAGGTCCAAACCAAATGCTAGTTTATCGCTAACTCTATAGTTTTGGAAAAAGTAATAATTGTAGCTAACGCCATCAAACATTGCCTTTTTAATTCTCACTATATTTCCGCCAAAATTATACGCTTTTGCTCTGTTTGGATTAACATAAATAGCCAATCTGTAACTTTCTGGTGCTTTGTAAACCTGACCATTTCTAGATTCGTAAAAATCATTGGATTCGGCTAACCAATTCGCATTTATCTCTGTCGACCATTGGTTTTTAAATTGGATATACATTCCAGGGAAAATTCCAAAGCTTTGGAAATCGCCAGGCTTAAATCTTCTTGAATATTCTATTTCAGTCCAAGCCTGAATAGAATTATACCATTTACCAGGTTTATATTTATTGTAAGCAAAATTTATAGACTGGTCAAAAAAGTTATTGTTTGTATAAAAACCCATATCTGATGGGTCAAATTTGGTGTCTGCAAACTCTTGTTCATAGTTAAAGGTAAAGGTTCCACTTTTCTTTCCTAATTGAAATTGATAACTGTAACCATTACGGTTTTCTTTAATTGGGTCTGCAGTAACATAACTCATTTTACCTGCTCCATCAATAAAGTAAGCGTTATTTTTATCGTTGAAATTAAATAGAGCTGCACTAACATTCGCATCATAAGCACTTCCTTGCCTCAAAACGTTGGTATTAATTACACTAACCGAACTGTTATTCTTTAAGGTTTGGTCTAAAACAAAAATATTATAATTCGTTAATGGCTGACTTTCAAACTTGCTCCTGTTCCCAGCCGCATCTTCAACTTCTGTGTACATTTTATTAGTGATGGCATTAAAAACCCCAATACCCAAACCTTTAGCCGTACGACCAGAAATTTTTGTTGCATTTAGCACTTTCCCTTCTTGTGGGTCTTTAATTACTTTATCTGTAGACTTTAATCCACTTTTATCGAAGTAAGATGGTATTGAACCAATCCTTTTAGAATAGAATAAATCTCCTTTATTAAATAGCTCTGTTCCTTCTGTAAAAAACTGACGATTTTCGTTAAATTTTACCTCAAAAGGCGTTAAGTTCAAAACTCTATAATCACTTTGTACCTGCCCAAAATCAGGGATTAAAGTCATATCTAAAGTAAAACTCTGGTTAATACCATACTTTACATCCATACCTCCATTAATCGTGGCTTGGGTATTTTTTACGCCAGGTGTATTGTAGGGATAATGGCTAATTAAAGTAGAAACATAAGGCGAAAAGGATAAACGCAATGGCGCTTTGATACTTTTAAAACCTTCTAAAACCCCGCTCTGGTTAACAAAACCATCAACCTTTGGGTCAACGAAATTCCAAAATGTTTGACGATTGGTTCCTGTACGTTTACGAGTAATATTCATTCCCCAGTTTTGAATATCTTTACTAGAGAATCGCAAAGCAGAATAAGGGATTTTAATTTCTGCCGTCCAACCTTTATCATCAATTGTTACTTCACTTTCCCAAACAGCATTCCAAGTTTCGTCTTCTCCTGCAATAAGCGAGTATTTTGCATCAAATTGAACGCCAGCTGCAGTAACGAAAAATCCATAACCGTTTACTCCATCTAAGAAGGTGTCAAAAACAACCCCTATAAAATCGGCATTACCAATTTGGTCTCTCGAAACCAATTCATGTACCACGCTATCTGGTTTATCATACATTCTGGCCGAAACATAGATGGCATAATCATCATATAAAAATTTTACTTCCGTTCTACCTTCTTTAGTTTCAACACGGCCTGGAACTGGCCTTAACTCTATAAAATCTGTTGCAATTGGTGCACTATTCCAAACTGCATCATCTAAAATCCCATCTATTTTAGGGCTTGATGATGTTCGTTGTACTTGTACTTTCTTTTTTGGCTGTGCGTTTTGAGCAAAAGTGCTTGTAACACATAGCGCCAATATAAAACTGGTAAAAATTAATTTCATTTGTTTGTTTTGATTAAAGATTAGACACGGCTAATAATGGAAATGTTGCATCGTAACAAAAATATATTTTACTACGTGAGCAATTTTTGAGCATAGCGATGCTTGTGCAACTAAAAATCTTTTAGAAGCTGGGAACTTAAATAAATTTTGTTGGGAAATATAGAGATAGATTGCTCTGAAATTATCAAAGCAATCTATTTTGATTATAGTCCTAAAACGACTTTCTTTTCGACATACTTATTAATAGAAGTATAATTATATCCTTTCTTTTTCATTTCAGCGATATATGCTGGCGTGGTTCCAGTTGCTTTTGCCCCTACCACATTTTCAATGGTGAGATTTTTAAACCCAAGTTTTTTATACTCGTTATAATCAGCAGCAGTTAAGCCAAGTGCTTTCATAGAGATAAAAGCTTCTGAACCTAATTTACCAAGACCAAGGCTTTCAAAGCTTTTACAGTATTCTGGAGTAACGCCTAAAGATTTCATTGCCAATAGTTCTTCATCAGAAAAATTGAAACCTGCAGCTGTAAATGTTTTTACAAATTCAGCAGTTATGTTCAATGCTTTTTTTGCAATTGCCATCCCTAATTCCTCGTCGTCATCATCTTCTCCACTAGTTTTATGGTCTGTTCTGGTATTTATTTTTGGAGATTTAGTCTTGGTTGATGCCGTTTCTTTATCACTGGCATCACTGGCATTTTTAGCATTTCTTAGAAATTCTCCATCTATGCCCTGAGCCTTTAAGGTAATTAACTTACTAGCTGTAACGTTTTTATAACCAGCACTTTTGATGTCTTTTATAAATGCTGCATCTACATTTAATGCTTTTAAGGGAATAATATCTTGCAAGCTTAAATTATCCAAACCTGCGTTTTTTAATGATGCAATATATTCTCCAGTAACTTTCATTGCGCAAAGCGGAATTAAATCATTTTTAGAGAATTTGGTATAACCTTGATTTCTTAGCATTTTCACAAAATCTTTATCCAATTTTACCATATAAAAAACCATCCCATCTTTTTCTTTATTCGCGGTTACACCTTCTTTTTCAAGGAAATTAAAGAAGCTATCATCTACTTTAAATTCGTAGTTGCCCATTCCTGCATTACCATCAAATTTTCCTGTAAACTGAATCGTTCCTGCATCTCTAGTTAATGAGAAAGTTCCTTTTTCTGTGGTTGGTAAATTTTTAAATTCTGACAATAAGAATTCGCTATTGCTGTAGTTGTTATTACTTTCCTCATCTTCGAAACGGATGTTAACTTTATCATTTTTTATCGTTGCAAACCAAGTTCCTTTATTTGAAATTTGAATAAATTTATTGTTGGTTTTTACTGTTTTTGTTATTGATTTTCCAAATGCCACTGGCTCGTTAAATAGAGAAACGCACACCAATAATAAGGGAACAATACATAGATATTTCCACGTAGAGTTAATATTTGATTTTTTTGAGTTCATCATTAGTAATCTTTTTTTAAGAATTGATTGATTGTAATTTGTTGTTAAACTTGCGGGAAAGTTTGGAGCCGAAACCTTTACCAAACTCATTTGATAACTTGTTGGTTCGATATCAGAATGCGAGAGCAATTCGCTGTCTGTTAAAAATTCAAGGTTATCTTCCATCGCTTTGCGATAAAACCAAGCGAAGGGATTAAACCACTGGAATATTAATGCCAATTCGGCTAAAATAATATCGTAGCTATGCCCTTGTTGAATATGGATTTTTTCGTGGAGGATAATTTGCTGATAAGTATCCCAATCGTATTTTTCAGGATTGATAAAGATGTTGTTGGCAAATGAGCATGGCGCCTGCTCACCAGAGAGTTCAACAATTCTAAACCTACCATCTTGAATAAATGGTTTCGAATAACTTTTGTACAATAAAACACAGAGCTGAAACAGAAAATTGATACCAAAAACTGCAACACCAAGCCAATAAACCCAAAATACTACGTCTAGTACTGAAACATCTTTAAAAAATGATTCTTTTAGGTTGCTTTCTTTGGAAGGACTTACTTGAACAGTTTGAGTTGTTTCTGGATTTACTGTTTGTTCTGAACCTTGGGTTGTTGTTTTAGGTTCAAAAATCGATATTTCTGTATTCGCTTTTCTAAATGACCATTGCTGTGGTACAGGAATTAAAGGCAAGCTAAAAGAGAGAAATAAACAGCCTAATAAAACAAATCTGTTTAATGGAAAGAAAGTTTCTTTCTGTAGCAGTATTTTATAAAACAGGAAACAGCCTGCTAAAATAAGCGCAACGTTTAAGGCATAGAAAATCATGGCTTTTTAGTTTTAATAAGGTTTACGATTTCTGTTAATTCATCTTCAGAAAGATTTTGCTCCTTAGCAAAAAAGGCAAGCATACGCGGATAAGAATTATCAAAGTACTGGCTTACCACATCCTTTAAAGCGTGTTTTTGATACTCTTCTCTACTAATTAAGGCGAAGTAGCAAAACATGTTACCAACTACATCATGTCCTAAAAACCCTTTTTCTTCTAGAATTTTTACCATTGTTGCAACACTGTTGTAATGTGGTTTTGGTTCTGGAAGCATCGGAATAATATCCCTGATAAATGCTTTTTCTACATCCCAAAATGCTTGCATAATTTGTTCTTCTCTTTTTGCTAGTTTTATCATCTCCATTAAATTATAAATCAAAAGTAATACTAATTAATTAATAACAATACTAATTGATTAGTAGATAAGTAACTTTTTAGTTACTCAATTTAAAAATGGCCTTTAGAGCAATTATATGGTAGTTTTAGATGAAGTAGGATTTGCGTTAACGATTGCAGCGGCATCCTTTTTGGCTTTCAATATATTCTATTCTCGAAGAATTGGCCAAAAAGATATAGCGGAAAGCGTGTTAAAACGCCCAAAATAAGTTTGCAGTTTGGAGTTGACAGTTGCCAAGTTCTTATGGGCTTTTACCTTAAAAATTAATATCTTTGCGCTTTAAGAATTAGACAAATTATGTTTGAAAATTTACAGGATAAGCTAGACAGGGCATTTAAAGTTTTAAAAGGACAGGGAAGTATCAGCGAAATTAACGTAGCTGAAACCATGAAAGAGATTAGAAAAGCTTTATTGGATGCCGACGTAAATTATAAAACAGCTAAAACCTTTACCGATGATGTAAAAGAAAAAGCATTAGGACAAAACGTACTTACGGCTGTTTCTCCAGGGCAATTGCTAACCAAAATCATGAACGATGAGTTGGCGGCTTTGATGGGCGGAGAAGTTACTGAGCTTGATTTAAAGAGCAATCCTACTGTTATATTAATTGCTGGTTTAAATGGTGCGGGTAAAACTACTTTTACCGGTAAGCTAGCTTTACACTTAAAAAGTAAAGGTAAAAAACCTATAATGGTTGCGGGTGATGTTTATCGCCCTGCGGCTGTTGACCAATTACAGATTTTAGGTGAACAAATTGGTGTTCCAGTTTATGCAAACACCACTTCTAAAGACCCTGTTGCTATTGCTTTAGAAGGTATTGCAGAAGGTAAGAAGAATAATAATAACGTAATCATTATAGATACTGCTGGTCGTTTATCTATCGACGAAAGTTTGATGAACGAAATTTCTGAAGTTAAGGCACAAACTAAACCTCACGAGATTTTATTTGTAGTAGATGCAATGACTGGTCAGGATGCGGTAAATACAGCAAAAGTGTTTAACGACCGTTTAGATTTCACTGGTGTTGTTTTAACAAAGTTAGATGGCGATACTCGTGGTGGTGCTGCTTTATCTATTAAATCTGTTGTAAACAAACCAATTAAATTTATTGGTACTGGCGAAAAGATGGAAGCACTTGATGTGTTCTATCCAGACAGGATGGCTTCTCGTATTTTAGGTATGGGTGATGTTGTTTCCTTAGTAGAGAGAGCACAACAACAGTTTGATGAGAAGGAAGCTGCCGAGTTACAAAAGAAAATCCGCAAGAATAAATTCGATTTCAACGATTTCTATAACCAGATTCAACAAATCAAGAAAATGGGTAACATGAAAGATTTGATGGGAATGATACCTGGTGTTGGTAAAATGATGAAAAACGTTGACATTGAAGATGATGCTTTTAAAAATGTTGAAGCGATTATCCAATCAATGACTCCTTTTGAAAAAGAAAACCCAGATAGTATTCAACAAAGCAGACGTATTCGTATTGCAAAGGGTTCTGGTAACAAAGTTGAAGAAGTAACTAAGTTAATTAAGCAATTTGAAGATATGCGTAAGGTAATGAAGCAGTTTTCAAATCCAGCAGCTGCTGCAAAAATGATGAAAAATATGCCTAAAATGCCGCAAGGTAGAATGTAGGAGTGAAGACCAAAGCTTAAAGACTAAAGTCCAAAGCGAATATATAATCCCGTTGCGAAAGTTTCGGGATTTTTTTATGGGGTTTACCACCTGAGTTTATCAATACCAAAATTCTAATTGTTAGCCCGTAGATAACCGCGAATTTCGTAGATAAAATATTAAGTTGAGAAATAAAACCAAATAATGAATATTCCCTTTGCGCTCTTCGCGTCTTTGTGGTTTATCTATATTTATTTCTAAAAAAGAAAAATCTCATCGTAATAATTAAAGAATTTTCCCTGTAGTTTCAATTTTAAAAAGGAATCTATAAATCTGTTTTGCTTTGCATACATTTAAAATTATGCTTGTAAAAACCTATGGAAGCGCCGTTTATGGCGTAGACGCTTTAACCATTACCATTGAAGTAAGTATCGTGAGTGGCACCAAATATTTTGTGGTTGGCTTGCCAGATAATGCTGTAAAAGAAAGTATGTTTCGAGTAGAAAGTGCTATTCGAACTTCGGGTTACCACATGCCCAGACAAAGGATTGTAGTTAACCTCGCACCGGCGGATATAAGAAAAGAGGGCTCGGCTTACGACTTACCAATTGCCATAGCCATATTAGCTGCATCAGGTCAAATAGAAATTGAAGATTTAGATAAATACTTTATCATGGGAGAGCTTTCTATGGATGGCGGACTGCAGAGCATAAAAGGTGCGTTACCCACTTCCATACAAGCTCGAAACGATAATTTCAAAGGTTTCATATTACCTAAGGTAAACTCTAGGGAAGCGGGCATTGTAAATAATGTTCTGGTTTATGGAATGGAAACGCTAAAAGAGGTTATTGACTTTTTTAATGGGAAAGAAAAGCCAGAACCAGTTGTGGTAGATACCCGTGAAGAATTCTTTAATCAGATTAATAGCTATGAGCAAGATTTTTCTGATGTAAAAGGACAAGAAAATATTAAAAGAGCATTAGAAATAGCCGCAGCAGGTGGTCACAATGTGATATTGATTGGTCCGCCAGGGGCTGGTAAAACAATGCTTGCCAAGCGCTTACCCACAATTTTACCACCTTTAAATTTAAATGAGGCTTTAGAAAGCACAAAGATTTATTCGGTTGCAGGAAAACTTCCGGTTGCCAATGCGTTAATGACAGAGCGACCTTTTCGCTCGCCACATCATACGATTTCTGATGTTGCTTTAGTTGGTGGGGGAATGAATCCACAACCTGGAGAAATATCTTTAGCACATAACGGTGTTTTATTTTTGGATGAATTACCTGAGTTTAAAAGAACTGTTTTGGAAGTAATGCGCCAACCTTTGGAAGACAGGAAAGTAACGATTTCTAGGGCTCGATTCTCGGTTGAATATCCATCTAGCTTCATGTTGATTGCTTCTATGAATCCATGTCCGTGTGGGTTTTTTAATCACCCTGAAAAAGAATGTTTGTGTGGACCAGGAATAGTTCAAAAATATTTAAGCAAAATCTCTGGACCATTATTAGATAGAATTGATTTACATGTGGAGGTTACGCCGGTAAATTTTACAGAGCTGGCTTCATCTCGCGAAGCAGAAAAAAGTAGTTTAATTAGAGAACGTGTAATGAAAGCAAGGGCAGTTCAGGATAGACGTTTTGAAGCTAATGATGCCTTGCATTTTAACGCACAAATGAGTCCGAATATGGTGAGAAATATTTGTGTGATTGATGAAACTGGACAAGTGTTAATTAAACGAGCGATGGAAAAGTTAGGTTTATCTGCTCGTGCTTACGACCGTATTTTAAAAGTTGCCCGAACCATTGCAGATTTAGCAGACAGCGAAAACATTGAACCAGAACATTTAGCTGAGGCTATACATTACAGAAGTTTGGATAGGGAAAGTTGGGCGGGGTAGTAATGGAAAATGGAAGAGGTAAAATGGTAAATGGGCTCAGTCAAGTATGCGCTGTTTTTTGCTATTCGATATGTTCTGAAAGGCCTGAGCTATCGCACGCCTGTGGCGTGTGAAGGAAATATTAAATAAAAAAAATTGAACTAATGAGCCGTAAATATAAGTTTCATAATAAAGAGGGACTGTACTTTGTAAGTTTTGCAACGGTAAATTGGATAGATGTATTTGTTAGACCTTTATATTGCGATATTTTAGTAGATAGCTTAAATTACAGCAAACCAAATCTTGGTCTTGAATTGTACTGCTGGTGTATCATGCCAAGCCATGTACATTTAATATTTAGAGCAAAAGACAATAACCCCGATAAAATATTAGGAAGAATTAAAGAATACACCTCTAAACAGTTGGTTAAGGCAATAAGAGAAAATGGTCAAGAAAGCAGGAAAGAATGGATGCTCTGGATGTTTGAAAGAGCAGGTTCGAAAAGTAGTAATGTAAAAGGCATGCAGTTTTGGCAACACAATAATCAGCCAATAGAATTATGGAGTGCGGAGGTGATTGAACAGAAAGCAGATTATTTGCATAATAACCCAGTAGTTTCTGGTTTTATTAGCGAACCTTGGCATTGGAAATACAGTAGTGCAATAGATTATAGCGGAGGCAAGGGAATGATTGATATTGAATATTTGTAAATGCAAAATTGAAAATTCGTTTTTTATGAACACGCCACAGGCGTGCACAAGCCTTGATGTTTCATTTTACAAATCCCTTTTATCTTTAGTCTGAGCTACACTCCGTTAATAGCTCCAAAATCAAAATTCATTCACTAAATAGATTAAAATTCTTATTTTGCTAGCAAATCATAAAAATGAAAGCTCTCCTTAAATCAATTTTATTAACTTCTGGATTGCTAATTGCAATTATTAACCCTCTTTTTGCTCATGACACTGAGGTATCAAACACTGTAATTGGGAATGGAATTGGAATGGGTAGCGCACTTGCTATTGCTATCTGTTGGACAAGAACAAAATCAGTGCTTACCACCATAATTGCAGGTTTCTTTGGCTGGTTATTCGTAATCTATTATCTGTTAACAAGAGATAAAGCAGAACAATAACTCAAACTAATCTCTCTTCATATACCTATCAATCAACCTGCCCACATCCTCTACTTCTTTATTCTCCTCTAAAATTGGTTCATCAGTTTTGTAGTCGATGCGCATCCATTTATTGTTTTTGTTGCGAAGTATTTGCATATACTCTGTATCAAACTTAAAGATGGTAAATGTACTTCCCTCTTCTGGGATGACTTCGTAAATGATGCCGTTTACCTTGATGTAGAATGATTCGTCCATATTTCTTAAACTTCGGTAATTAAAGTTGATAAATCAGCTTCTTCCAAAACAATTCTTATAGACTCCTTGGCATTGTTGTATTCCCATTTAATTAGTCGGATTTTGCCTTCAGTAATTTCGATTCCCGTAATATCTCCATCACTAAAACAACAACAGCCGCTGTTAAAATAATTAGATTTTAATGCAGTGAAATTTGGCATTTCTGCACCGTAAATTCTTTCTTTTCGCATTTGTTTTCCAATCTTTTCAATTGAAGATTCATCCTTATTCTTCCTTGCATAATCTAAATTGATATATAGCCTTTCTAAATGTGTTAAGGAGTTAAAAACTGGTTGATGTGTATGACCAGTTATCAAAACTGATTGTTGTGCAGCAGCCCACTCATACATGAACTGGTTATGTTTAGATTTGAGCTGATTATTAAATGCTGGCGTATTCGGATTTACCTGGAGATAAGCTTGTAACGGAGCCCAAACATTAGAAACAAACCATTTGCTAAACCAATTTCCATCGCTCTGCAAATCGCCTTGATGGCCATGGGTTAAGAAGATTTGCAATTGATTATTGCCAATTAACGTTTGAAGTATTAATCCCTCATAGATTTTAACTTTCGAACCGTAGATTTTCTCTAGCTGAAAAGACGCCAATGGATCGTTATCCCAATACAAATCATGGTTTCCGAATATTTTGATGAAGGCGTCTCTTTTCAGAAATTCTGTTTCGAGAATGAAAGTGTCTTTATTATGTTTTTTAACCGCTTCTAAAGAATTTTCCCATAACTCTTCGCTATCGCCTAAACTAACCAATGTAAAGTTTTGCAGGTTATAATGAGCTAAAGCAGCGACGTAATTCTTCCTGCCGAAATTAAAATCGTCTGCATAGTTTTTTGCTCCCTTATGCTGGTCAGAAAAGATAATATAAGGCTGCTTATCATGAAAATCTAGCAACAATCCTTTCTTACCAGGATGAGTAATAATATGGTTAAAAAGATTTGTGAGCGCTTCATGAACACGCTCTTTTTTGGGATTGGATGCGTATTTATTCGCCATTCTGATAACGAACGCCCCAAATAGTTTTTTTAATAATTTACGCATCCAGCCCTGCTAACTTAATCTAAATCCTCGTCTTCTTCCTCTTCTTCAGGATTTGCTATATAAGCTTCAATTTGCTTTCCTATTTGATTAATTTCTTCATCATAATCAAATAATGGTAAAGCTGTTTCCTTATCAAACTTTAGCCATTGCTCGGCTGTATCTTTCTGAATTTGTACATATTCTTTTCCATCTTTAAAGATAACGTAAGTATCATTTCCCTCTGGAAAAACGGCGTAATTTATATCTCCTATTTCTATATCAAATGGTTGTATCATATTCTTTTGTTGATAGTTTATAGACAATGGACCATGGACTATTAACCATAGACCATCAACCTTGTTAATTCTTTAACTCTTTTAATTGTTTAATAAATGCTATAAATTTCGGGTTTGAATAATTTGCGGCTCCTACTTCATTAAATGAAATTCTTCCCTTCTTATCAAACACAATTGTTGTTGGTAAGGAGCCTTTAAATAACTCTCTTGGTAATTCGCTTGCAAAAGTATACACAGGCATTTGGTAACTTCTTTTATCCATATAAGTCTGTGCCTTGGAGAAATCGCCATCAGCATCAATCATTAAAAAGACAATATCGGCATCGTTTTTAAATTGTTGATGTAATTTATTTATCGAAGGCATTTCTGCCAAACAAGGAGGACACCAAGTTGCCCAAAAATTAATAAAAACAACTTTACCTTTTAATTCATTCAAATTAACAACTTTCCCTTTTGCATCTTTAAATTTAATTTGAGATAAATCTGGTGTGGCGGGTAATTTTTCGGCATTTACATCGGGTTTAAACAACCCTATTTCCATTAGTCCTCGTATCATAAATGCCTTTACTGGAGGCACAAAAAGCACCACCAATATTAGGATTACAAAAAGGACATTACCAATTATTTTTTTACTCATTTTAGTCTGCATCAACCCTAAAGTTTCTTCCTCCAAAGTTAGAGATGTTATAACTCAATCCAAATGTAAAAACTCTAGTAATTTGATTCGTTCTACTATCGATTATCGAATTGCCAGAAACATAACGAGCTAAGTTATTTCCCTGATTTAACAAATCATTGGCATTAATGTTCAAACTTAATGATTGAGATTTAAAAAACGACTTGCTTAAATTTGCATTTAACAACAATGGGTTTGTATTTGCCAAAGAGTAACCCGAATTTATCCTTTTGCTACCATTAAAGCCTACACGATAACTTTTTTTAATTGTTGCTTGAGCAGACAATGACATGTCTAAGCTTCTAACATTTCTATTGGTGGCGTTGTTGAAATCGGAGTTGTTTACACTCATGTTGTAATTCATATTTGCATAAACTGAAAGTTTCTTCAATCTCAAAGAGCTATTAAAGCCCGTTCTAAAATTGTGGGTCTTAAAAAAATTAGCCCCAGTTATTTGTCCTAGGTTGGCTAGAGCTACATCATTAAATTGATTAGCGTTTATAGAATTGTTGTTAGAGCTAAAACCATAGCTTGCATTGGCATTAATTCCAAATTTTTTCAGGTTAAACGAGGCGTTGATATTCTGCGAAATATTTACCCCCTTATTAAAACTTTTAATATTGTTAATGAATACCGCTCTGTTCGAAAGTCCGATATTACCGCCATAGGAGATAGAAAATTTATTCTTTTTAATGGGAACATTTAATACATAATTACTTCCAGCATTGTAGGTACCGTTAACATTTTCGAACCTTGTTTCTTGCTTTAAGCTATTTAAAGTATCAGGAATTAAAACCACATTATTTACGATTTCATTTTGAGTAGTCGCAAAGCTTAATCCGGTTTGTACCGAAACTCCAGACTTCGTATGCACGTAATTAAAACTTGATGAAACATTATGGCTAAACGATGGCTTTAAGTTCGGATTGCCAACCACAATATTCTGTAAATTTTGAGTGTTTCTAATCGGCTGTAATTGATAGGCTGTTGGGCTATTATTATTGCCACTATAATTAACAGAGACTGTTTTCCCTTTACTTATCGTTCTACTTAAATTAATGTTTGGCGAATAGTTGAGGTTATTATTGTTTATTTTTCGATTTAGGTTGATGTAGTTACTGCTCATAAAAGTTGGCCTTAAGTTGAGACCAAAATTGTACCTCATCTTTTTATTGTTGAAATTGTAATTAATTCCCAAAAGTTGATTGATGAACACCGAACTGGATTGGGTGCTTAGCGTATCAACGTATCTAGCCTGATTGTTAAGGTTGTCAAAAACAAACGTAGAAACATCGCTATTGCTTCGTCCAAAAGAACCATTATAGTTGAAATTTAGGCTTTGTCTGGCCAAGCTATCCTTTAGCTTTTTCAAGCCCAAACTAAAGCTAATTCCATAATTAAAGTTTAAGCTATTTCCTGTTGTAATTAAATTCCTGTTCAATACAGAATCCTTTTCTAAAACCTGTGTTAACTTATCATAATAAAGTGTATTTGTATTTATAATTCTATCCGAATTATTTGAAGAAGTGGAAATTCCCACATTGGCAGATAAGCTATTTCTTTTGTTCTTTAATATTTTAGAGAAGTTTAAGCTAGCATTAATTCTTGGCGATTTATTGGTAGACTGATTAAAATTTTTGTTGTCTTGCTTAATTACCCCTGACTGGTTATTGATAGAAGAACTGATATTATTGCCATTATTATAGGAAGCCCCAATATTTCCATTTAGGTATATTTTTTTGTTATTAAAGTTAAAATTGCTGTTTAAGTTATGGTTGTTGTTTTTGTTTTCTCCATTACTGGATGAGTTGTTGTAAAACGTACCCAACGGATTTAAGGTCTCTACTGATTGCTCATTAGCAAAGGCAGAACTATTGTTTCCACCATTATAATTAACTCCAAAATTCCCATTCTTTCCCCATTTATCATTGTGGGATAATACCAAACCTTTGTTTTGAGTTTTACCAGCACCATTATTTGATGTCCCATAATTTAGGCCCGCTGTGCTTTGTTTATTATCGCTCCATAAATTAATATTTGCACCACTGCCCATTTGGTCATTTGTACCACCGTTAATGTTAAGCGAACCAAATTTCCCTTTGTTCATACCTGGCTTGGTTACTATGTTTAACATTTTAGCAGGTTCGCCAATCTTAATTCCTGTAAAGTTTGCTTCATCGCCAAAGTCATCTATGATTTGAATTTTAGAAACAATTCCTGCTGGAAGTTTACCTATAAAGTCTTTAATGTTATTGGTAAAGAAATCTTTTCCATTAATCCGCAGCTTAACCATTTCTTTTCCCATCGTTTTCACGTTGTATTCGTCATCCACTTCTAATCCAGGGAACTGCTTTATTAAATCAGCCACGTTATCACCTTCCATAACCCGATAAGCCGCCGCATTATACTCAACGGTGTCTTGCATAATCCTGATGGGATTTGGCTTTGCTTTAATAACAACCTCTTTGAGGGTATTTGAAGAGAATTTGAGGGCGATGTCTTTGAGCTCCAGTTGTTTTTCTTTACCGAAGGAATAGTTCTTGTTAAAGGATTGATAACCCATCAATTCAACCTTTATCGAGAAAGAATCTGATTTTATCTTCGTAAAGCTGAAATAGCCTTCTTCATCTGTAGTAGTTCTTAATGTATCACTACCCATTATTAGCAATACAGGCGCATCGCTTACTGCAGTTTTACTGGTGTCGTTAACAAAGCCACTAACTCGTTTATTGCTTTGCGCCAACAGTGTTGTTGTGCATAAAGACAATAGCAATAGCAGAAAAAAGGAGTAGCGTTTTTTCAAGAGATGATGGTTTCCTTTTACAAACTTAATTTTTAGTTTTCAGCATCTTGCATCTTTTACAAAATTTAACTAAAACTTTAAGTTAGATTAGATAAACAATCATTTTCCATAAATAAATTTACAGAAATATAAAGTATTAAAAAGAGCCAACCGTTTATAGATTGGCTCTTTGGATTTGCTATTTGTGTGTAAATATAGCCGCTCCGAATTTAGTAGCATCAGCAGTTGCTTTAAGCCCTTTAGCATAAATGGTATAAACCTTTCCCGCTTCAATTTTAACATCGGCCAAAACAACTTCATTGGCTCCTGTTGTTTTGTTTTTAATGTTAAAAGTTACTTTTTCTGCAGCATCAATAGATTCGAAAGTAGAATATTCTTTGAATGCTTTATTGGTAAATAAATCTGTCGCACTACCTGCAATTGCTAAATTTAAAGCTTCAGCATCAGGACTTAAATTAACAAAACGGATTCTGGCTTTTCCTGTAGCCGGCTGTGTAAAATCATCTTTTAAGAAAAGGAAGTTGATGTTTTCTAATTTATCAATAACAAATAACGAATAGCCTTCTTGTGGCTCAAGCGTAAATTCTTCTGTTTTTAAACTAGTTGTTGTACCAGTTTTTGTCACATCGAATTTTCTTTTGCCAGAATAAGCGTTTAAATAATCCATCTTTGTTCCGAAAGAAAAATCAGCCACGCTTATTTTAGTATTATTTATAAAAACATCTAGTTTTTCTGTTGTTGGTGATGCATGAATTACACTTATCCCAGATATTGCTGGCGGTGTGTAATCATCATTCTTTGAACAAGAAATTAATCCAAGTGAGAGAGCGGTTGCGGCAAGTAAAGCTTTGTAATTAAATGTAAATTTCATAATTAAATTTTAAGGGTGAATAATAGGTTAATGGCCATCAACACTAAGAACCTATACGGAGGCAAAAAGCCAAACGCTACAACACCCCAAAAAATAATTATCCTTTTTTTAATTCTATCACAGTAATTTCTGGCCAAATACCTACTCTGCCAGAAAACCCAATGAAGCCAAAACCACGATTTACATTTAAAAATCTGCCATTTTCTTCCTTAATTCCTGCCCAATGTTTATACCTCAATTTTACCGGACTCCATTTTATGCCAAATGCTTCGATACCAAATTGCATCCCATGGGTATGGCCCGCTAATGTTAAATGGATTTTTGAAGGATTGTTTTTTACTTGGGCTTCCCAGTGTGATGGATCATGAGAAAGCAAAACCTTAAATTCTTCTATTGTAGTTCCTTGTAAAGCTTTTTGCAAATCTCCTCGTTCGCCAAATCCTAAGCCCCAGTTTTCAATTCCGGCTAGAATTATTTTCTGACCGTCCTTATTTATTTCAACGTGTTCATCCAATAATAAACGGAAACCTAAATCTGAATGATATTTTTTAAGCTGCTGTAAATTTCCTCTTTTGATTAAGTCATTATCCCATTTTACATAGTCTCCATAATCGTGGTTACCTAAAACTGAAAATTGTCCGTACTTCGATTTTATTTGAGAGAAATGGCCAATCCACGGCTTAATTTCTTCAGCTTTGTTATTAACTAAATCTCCTGTAAACACAAACAAATCTGATTGTTGCTCATTAATTAAATCAATTCCTTTTTGTACAGCCTTAGGATTGGTAAAACTTCCTGCGTGAACATCAGATATTTGAGTTATCGTGAATCCATCAAAAGCTGATGGTAAATCCTTAAAAGTTAAAGTATGCTTAATTACTCTGTATGCATATTTGCCTTTAATTATTCCGTATAAAAACAATAAAATTGAGACAAAGAAAAGTCCAATTCCAAACTCAATCCAATAGGCATTTCTTGCTGGCATTAAAAAATCACTTTGTTTAATTAGATGAAATAAACCTGCTAAAATTCTAAAAACATCATCCAAAAATAAATTGATGATAAAGATAAGTTCACTTACAAAAAGCATTAAAAAAGCATGGGTTGCAACTTTAAAAAACACTCCCATTCCTCTACTTTGTATGCCCTGAATTGCATAAAGCAATGCAAAAACATTTAGCAGAATAACCGACCAAAATACAGCGGGAACGTAAGATGCTGTTGCCACAACTTGCAAGCCTCCTAACGCGTACCAATTCAGTAAAAGGAAAAGCGCTACAAAAATGCTTACTGGTAATAATTGAAATCTTCTTTTCATTATTTTAAAATTAAAAACCTCGTAGATTTTGAAACCTACGAGGTTTAATTGCTTTTTGAAACCTACAAGTCCCCTTTGGGGATTTAGGGGATTTATATCAACTCAACACTTCTACTCACAAAAGCGGTTAATTCTGCTCCCGTTAACATTCCTTGAGAAAGTAAGGCCAAATCAACTGCTTGTTTAGCAAATTTGCTTTGCTCTTCTTCATCAGCCGATGCTAAAATTTTACTTACCAATTTGTGGTTTCCGTTGATGGCAACTTTGTAGCTATCTGGCATATTTCCGTAGAAACTCATTCCGCCACCCATTTTAGCCATATCTTTCATTCGGCGCATAAACTCATCCATCGTTACTGTAACTGGAGAATCATCAGGACTTAAACCAACAACTTCTACACTGAAATTAGGTTTAACAATTGCCTTTTCGAAAATCTCTTTTACTTTGGTCGATTGCTCTTCGCTTAAAACAGATTCTTGCAATTCGTCTTTTTCAATCAGTTGGTTTGCAACACTAGCATCCACACGTTTCAATTGTGTTTTCTCTAATTTTTGCTCTAAACTGCTCACAAAGTGACTATCAATTGGAGAGTTCATTAACAATACATCGTAACCCTTTTTCTCAGCCGATTGGATAAATCCATCTTGTTTATCTGGGTCAGTTGTATATAAATAAACTACCGTTCCGTTTTTATCAGTTTGTGCTGGAGCTACTTTTTCTTTGTACTCTTCGAAAGTAAAATTCTCACCTTTGGTATTGGTTAGCAAAGCAAAATCTTTTCCTTTATCGTAGAATTTCTCTTCGCTAATCATCCCGTACTTAACGAACAAACCAATATTGCTCCATTTTTCTTCATAAGCTTTACGGTCTTTGTTAAATAATTCAGCCAATTTATCAGCTACTTTTTTAGTGATGTAACTGTTGATTTTTTTAACGTTGCTATCAGCTTGCAAGAAACTTCTAGATACGTTCAATGGAATATCAGGAGAATCAATTACACCGTGTAATAACATCAAAAACTCTGGAACGATATCTTTTACTTCATCAGTAATAAATACCTGGCGACTGAATAATTTGATTTTGTTGCGTTGCATATCAAAATCATCTTTCACTTTAGGGAAGTATAAAACTCCTGTTAAGTTGAAAGGATAATCAACGTTTAGGTGAATCCAGAATAACGGATCTTCTGAGAATGGATATAATTGTTTGTAGAAATCTAAATAATCTGCATCTGACAAATCAGCAGGTGCTTTTGTCCAAATTGGGTTAGTTGTGTTAACGATATTATCAACCTCAACTGATTTGTATTTAGGTTTATCTTCTTCATCAGCACCATCTTCTTCTTGTTCTGTTTTAGTGCCAAACTTAATTGGAACAGGCAAGAATTTAGCGTATTTATCTAAGATTTGTTGAAGTTTGCTTTCGCTTAAAAACTCTTCAGATTCTGCATTGATATGTAAAATGATACTTGTACCACGAGTAGTTCTGCTTCCTTCAGAAATTTCGAAAGATGTACTACCATCACATGTCCATTTTGCTGGCTCAGCACCATCCTGATAAGATAAAGTTTCAATTTCTACTAAATCTGCAACCATAAACGCAGAATAGAAACCTAACCCGAATTTACCGATGATTTCATTTGCGTCTTTAGCATCCTTAAACTTCTCTACAAACTCACTAGCACCCGAGAAAGCAACTTGATTGATGTATTTTTTGATTTCTTCGGCAGTCATACCTAAACCGTTATCGCTAATTGTAATGGTTTTTGCTACTTCGTCTAAACTTACCTCAACTAATGGCTCGCCAACCTCACCATTATACTGACCTAAAGCTCCTAAACGTTTTATTTTTTGAACCGCATCAACTGCGTTAGAAACTAGTTCCCTTAAAAAGATTTCATTATCCGAATACAGGAATTTCTTGATGATTGGGAAAATGTTTTCAGTGTGTATGGAAATACTTCCTTTTTCTGTTGTCATAATTAATTTATAATTTTTTGATTATACCTATGCTTATCAATGGCTGTTCCAAAAGTTTTTATAAGTCAAAATGACAGAGCCGATGGGAGTTATGATGAGTATTCGCCATTACCATCTAAAAACCCGAGCATCGCATTACGATGCCCAGTCAAGCTGAGCATGACGAATTTGACCTAGAGCCGAAAGGAGTTATAAGTTAAGTAAATCAATTTTGATGTATCTTTGTTCTACATTTTAAGTGATGATTGATATTAAACCTTTAAAACTAATTCACGGTTCTTTTTGCTTTAGCATATTTATTTTTGCTGCGGTTGTTTGTTTGCTAAATAAGGACTTGCTAATTTTCGATTTTACTTTGGCGCACCCAGATACAAATACTAACATACTATCTTTTGTTGTGGTTATATTTACTGTTGTGGCAATGAATTTGGGAACTTTTCTATTTAACAGATTCATCAACCAAATAGACCCAACGAGTACCGAGCAAGAAAAATTTGAAAAATATCAAGCTGCTTTTTTAGTTAAATGTGCCTTATTAGAAGCATCGGCAATTTTCAGTATTGTGATGTGTTTAATCACTTATAATTTTTACTTTATCGTTGTTGCGGCTTTCTCATTAATCGCCCTATGGCTAATGAGACCAACTCGAGAAAAGGTTTTTTCCACTTTACAAATTCAAGATACTAACCCGTTTTAATGGAATACAACGTTCATAATCTAAGTAACGGCATTAGGCTGTTGCACGTGCCTTCTGCATCGGCTATATCTCACGCTTGTATCATTATCAATAGTGGCTCTAGAGATGAAGAAGCGGCACAAATGGGCTTGGCTCATTTTATAGAACACTTGATTTTTAAACGCACAGAAAAGAGAAATACCAATCAGATTTTAACAAGACTGGAAAGTGTAGGGGCAGATTTAAATGCTTATACAACCAAAGAATACACTTGCATCCACGCTTCTTTTTTAAACCCATATTTAGATAGAACTTTAGAGCTGTTTAACGATATCGTGTTTCATTCGGTTTTTCCAGAGGATGAAATGGAAAAGGAAAAAGGTGTAATATTAGATGAGATTACTTCTTATTTAGACCAGCCAGAAGAAGCTATTAACGATGATTTTGAAGACCAGCTTTTTGCAGGACATCCCTTTGGTAGAAACATTTTAGGAACGCCTGAAACGGTTAATGCTTTAACACAAAAAGACATTCATAAATTCATTGCGGCAAATTACCGAACAGATGAAATTGTGGTTGCTGTGATTGGAAACTATGCTCTCAACAAATTTGTTAAAGTGGGTTCAAAACATTTTGAATCTGTTCCGGCTAATTTAGCTCCGAAAAATAGAATAGTGCCAGTTCCAAATGCGGCGCAAAACATCGTTGTAAACAAGCAAATTTCACAGGCTCATGTAATGATGGGTACGCAAGCTTATTCCTTACATCATCCTTATAAAGCCGGATTGTTATTATTAAACAATATGCTTGGCGGAACAGGAATGAGTTCCATTTTAAATCTTCAAATAAGAGAAAAATACGGCATTGCTTATACTATAGAATCTAATTATAGTCCGCTAAGTGATACAGGAATTTTTGCGCTTTATTTTGGAACGGACCAAGAAAAACTAGACAAGGCATTTAGCTTAATAAGCAAGGAGTTTAAGAAAATAAAAGCAAATCCTTTAACAGAAATTCAATTACAAAAAGCTAAAAACAAGTTTATTGGGCAAATTGCGTTAGGCGAAGAAAACAGAATTGGGCTAATTATCTCGATGGCGAAAAGCTTAATCGATTACAATAAAATTGATGATTTGGAAACTGTTTTTAACAAGATTAGAGCTGTTACTGTAGCCGATATGGCCAACATTTCTAATGAGATTTTGGATGAAAGTAAGTTGAGCTCGTTGACTTTTTATCCGACGGAAGATTAAAGAGTCCTGCGATTTGAGTATTGCGTATTGAGACTTAATTATCGTTATCACAACAATTTAGCAATAAAGCAATCTAACAATACGTGTATTTTTGTATTTTTGCACGATGAAATTACCAATTGTAGCTTACGGAGACCCAGTTTTAAAGAAAGTTTGTGTTGATATTGATGAAACATATCCTGATTTGCAACAACTAATTAGCAATATGTTCGAAACAATGTACAATGCTAGTGGCGTGGGTTTAGCTGCTCCTCAGATTGGTTTACCTATTCGTTTATTTATTGTAGATACCAAAGGTGATGAAGAAGAAGAAGCTTACAAAAGAGTATTCATCAATGCCCAAATTTTAGAAGAATCTGGCGAGCCTTGGGCTTTTAACGAAGGTTGTTTAAGTATTCCAGAAGTTCGTGAAGACGTAATGCGTAAGCCAGATATCTTAATTAGTTATTTCGATGAAAACTGGAAACAACATAAAGCAAAAGTAACTGGTTTTCCTGCAAGAGTTATTCAACATGAGTACGACCATATTGAGGGCAAACTCTTTACTGATAAACTAAGCTTGTTACGTAAACAACTGTTAAGGGGGAAATTAGATGCAATTTCAAAAGGGAATGTATCTACAGATTACAAAATGCGTTTCCCTAAACAGAACAAGAAAAGATAAGCTTATTTAAGATTTTAGATTGACGAATTACGATTTACAAAGTGTAACTAACAATCGTAAATCAAAAATCGTGCATTGTAAATTAAATCTATTGTTCTTCGCTACGCAACTTATCTCCGTTAAAGATAGTCTGCATTAGTTTACCCCAAGCAAATGGGTTTAGGAGTGGATTAGTCTGACGCATATTTACATTCATCATCCTATCAAAATTATAGCGATAGTTACCATTGCTAATTTCTTGGCCGTCTCTAGGTAAGGTCTTAATCATCCCTCTTAAAGCTTCAGGAGAAACGTTTCGTTTTGCAATTGCCAAATCATCATCAGCCACTTTCATGGAAAGAAAATCTTTTGTAAACTCTTCTACAGTTGCCCAAGGATTAACACGAACTGTTCTTAAATAAACGATTTCGGTTTTTAGCTTAATCATCGCAGTAAACTTACTATCGGCAATAACACTTGGTAAAACAAAGGTTTTGCTTGTAAAGCCTACCGCTGAAAACAATAACGTATCTCCCGGATGGGCAATGAAAGAAAAATAACCTTGGTAGTTAGCGGCGTATTTTTGTTCGTTAAAACTTTGATTGGTAATGGTAACGTATGGCACAACAGAATTGCTGTCAACATCGGTTATGATACCCGAAAATTGAATTAGTTTACCGCTTTTGATTTCGCTTTGCGCAAAAACAACAGCTGTAAAAAACAATAATATGATAGTTAACCTATACTTCATTGTACAAAAATACTTGTAAATGGCTTACTGACTAGTTAAATTTTGTTAAAAACTTAATCTTGCTCTGCTAAATCTACAGCAACAACACTAGTAATTTCTGGTACCGCTTTCATGATAGCTTGTTCAATGCCAGCTTTCATGGTCATGAAACTCATTTTACAACTACCACAGTTACCCAATAATCTTAATTTAACAACGTTGTCCGCCGTAATCTCTTCTATGGCAACATTACCTCCATCAGCAATTAAATAAGGCCTGATGGTTTCTAATGCCTGCTCCACTTGTTCTGTTAAACTCATCTTATATTGATTAAAGTATAAAAATAGTAAATTTTTAGCAATTAGCTGTCTGTACGTTATTTATAGAAATTTGTTGAGCAATTTTTCCTGCAATTTCCTTAAATGCAGCAGCAATCGGACTTTCATTTTCCATAGCTATTGGCTGCCCGTTATCTCCAGCTGATGTAATGCCTTGCACCAAAGGGATTTCCCCTAAAAATGGAACATCATATTTTTCTGCTAATTCTTTTCCTCCGTTTTTGCCAAATATGTAATACTTGTTTTCTGGCAACTCTGCCGGAGTGAAATAAGACATGTTTTCTATCACGCCCAAAACCGGAATATTAATTCCAGGCATTCTGAACATCGCTAACCCTTTTCTGGTATCGGCCAATGCCACTTGTTGAGGTGTGGTAACAATAACGGCCCCTGCAATGGGGAAACTCTGGCTAATGGTAATATGAATATCTCCTGTACCTGGAGGAAGATCTACAATTAAATAATCTAATTCTCCCCAATCTGCATCATTAAACAACTGTTTGATGGCATTTGACGCCATTGGTCCACGCCATGGAACAGGTTGGTCTGGTTCTGCAAAAAACCCTAACGAAAGTAATTTAATCCCATACTTTTCAATAGGTAGAATTAAACTTTTGCCATCTTCTGTTTCTCTAGCGCTAGGTTTTGCACCAATTAAGCCAAACATAATCGGAACAGATGGGCCATAAATATCAGCATCTATTAAGCCAACTTTTGCACCATCTTTAGCTAAAGTTACTGCTAAGTTACTGGCTACGGTAGATTTTCCAACGCCGCCTTTACCAGAAGAAACTAAGATTATATTTTTAATGTCTTTCAACTGAGAAATATCTAATGGTTTAGTTACCCTCGAAGTGATATTGATATTGATTTCTGCATCTGCCAAAACAAAATGTTTAATTGCATTTGTACATGCGTTTTTCAACATCTCCTTCATCGGACAAGCAGGCGTTGTCAGTTCTAGGGTAAATCCTATCGTTTTATCTTCAATTTTAACATCTTTAATCATGTTAAGCGTAACCAAATCTTTCTTTAAATCTGGGTCTTCAACATGGCTCAAAGCCGCTAAAACTTGCTCTTTGGTAATTATCATTCCTCAAAATTAACAAAACATAGGCACAAAAAATTTTCTATCGCCCTTTTTATTGTAATTTTAACGCAGAATAAACATTTGCTATAAGCGTTTGTTTAACAATTAATTCTAAATAGTTTATGCAGTTACCAAAAATTAACATTCCCAAGAAATATTTAAAAATCGGCGCTTGGGTTTTAGGTGTATTCCTGCTTTTATTTCTTTCCGTTGGTGTTTATGCTTATAGCAAAAGAGAAGCTTTATTAAAAAAAATGATGGCTAAGGCTATCGCAAAGGCGGATAAGGATTACGGACTTAAAATTAAAATCGGTTCTGCTGGATTTACGGGATTAAGTGCTGTAAATATGAAAGATATTTCTGTGGTTCCAAAAGACCGAGACACTTTATCTACCATAAACGACATTACGGTTGCTGTAAAATTATTTCCATTATTATTTGGCGATGTTAAATTGTCTGAAATTAATCTTGACCAAGGAAAGTTGAACATTGTCTTAAGAGACTCTATCACAAATATCGACTTCATTTTAAAAAGAAAAAAGAAAGATAGCACCACAACAAAAAGCAAAGTTAATCTTGGTGATTTAGCTAGTGATTTACTAAATGAGGTGTTTTATAAAATTCCTGATGACATGGAAATCAAGAATTTTGTGATGAACCTTAACGATAACGATACAGCATCCTTAAAATTCAAAACCAGTGCAACAATAGATGATGGCAAGTTAACTTCAAACATTGTTGTTAATGACACAACCGTAACTTGGCACGTAAACGGAAAATTAAATCCAGGCAAGAAAAGGCTTAATGTGATGTTTTTTGCTGATGGAACCAAGTTCGAACTACCAAAATATTTAGAACAAAAGCTGCATACCAAATTAAGTTTCGATACGGCAACAACCGAAATGAAAGACGCTGATTACAGTGGCGATGATTATAAAATTTCTGGAGCTTGGTCTATCAAAAATCTAACAATAAATCAAAAAAGGATTTCTTCTGCAGATATTGTTGTGCCCGATGCAAAAATAGATGCAGATGTGCTAATTGGGGAGAATTTCATTTCTTTGGACAGCACATCAACTGTGTTTTTGAAAAATGCATCAGTTCATCCATATTTAAAATATACTTTATCTCCTAACAAGATTTATGAGATGAAGATTAATGCAGAAGAACAAGATGCACAAGCTATTTTCGATGCCTTTCCTGTAGGCTTATTTGAATCTTTAGAAGGTATTAAAGTACAGGGAAAGTTAAAATATAACCTTGATTTTTATTTAGATACCTCAATTCCCGACAGCGTAAAATTCGAATCTACCTTAACGCCTACAAACTTTAAGATTGTTAAATGGGGCAAGAACGATTTGCAAAAAATCAATTCAGATTTCGTTTATACGCCTTATGAATACGGCAAACCAATGCGAGATATTACCATTGGCCCGTCTAATCCGAACTTTACTCGATTAGAAGATATTTCACCAAATTTCAAAAATGCTATTTTAACTTCCGAAGACCCATCATTTTACAGACACAAAGGTTTTGTTGAAGAATCTATTCGAAAATCTATCGCTGTAAATTTTAAAGAAAAACGCTTTAAACGTGGCGGAAGCACCATTTCTATGCAGTTGGTTAAGAATGTTTTCCTAAGTCGCCAAAAAACTTTAGCTCGTAAGGTGGAAGAAATTTTGATAGTTTGGCTAATTGAGAACAACCGCTTAATTAGCAAACAACGTATGCTAGAAGTCTATTTCAATATTATAGAAATGGGGCAAAACGTGTATGGAATTGGTGAGGCTTCACGACATTATTTTGGCAAATCTCCTTCAGAATTATCTGTAGGCGAAGGGATTTTCTTAGCGAACATTGTACCTAAACCAAAGGCTGCAATGTATAAGTTCATGAGCGATGGTAGCTTGAAATCCTATTTATATCCTTGGTTTAACTTTATTGGTAATACGATGGCTAGAAGAGGATTAACGCTATCAGACACAAGTGGCTACGGCTTTTATAATGTGAGGTTGAGAGAAGGTTTAAGGCAATATCTATTGCCAGATTCTGTCGTTATCGACACCAACAAAATTGAGGCCGATGAAGAAGAAATTATGCCTCCAGGCGGAATGCAGGATAAATCCAAAAATCTGTTTGACAGATTGTTTGGTGGTGCTAAAAAAGATACTGTTACCAAAGCCCCAACTAAAACAACTGATACAGTAAAAACAAAAAAACAGCTCCGTCAGGAAAGAAGAGAACAACGCAGAAAAGAAAAAGAAAACGGGGACGAAAGTTAACAACATGAACAAAATTCAAATCAACAATAAGAACTTCGAAATCATGTTAGATAATGACATGATTTGCAAACGAACGCGGTTAATCGGCATCCAGTTAAATGTGGATTTTGAAAACCGTTGCCCTGTTTTTATTGGCGTGTTAAACGGCAGTTTTTTGTTTATGGCCGATTTGCTTAAAGAGATAGATATTGCTTGCGAGGTGGGCTTTATCAAGGTTGCATCTTACCACGGCACAGAAAGTACAGGAAAAATTAAAGAAGCTTTTGGCCTGCCAGAAGATTTGAAAGATAGAGACGTTATTTTAGTGGAGGATATTGTTGATACTGGTTTTACCTTAAAATACATTCTAGAAAAAGTTCATGCACAAAACCCTGCTTCCGTTACTGTTTGTAGCTTATTATTTAAACCAGCTGCACTAAAAGAACCCATTGAAGAATTAAAATATGTTGGCTTCGAAATCCCTAATGAATTTGTGGTTGGTTACGGCTTAGACTATGATGGTTTGGGCAGAAATTTAAAGGATATCTATAGAGCTACCTAGTGATTTAGTCATCGGATGAATATTTTCATCCAGCTTATATTCATCCGATGACTATAAGAATATGATATTTTTTTCCGAATTTTGCGGCATACAAAAAACTGAAAACAATGACCATACATAAAGAAGGCTACACTAGCCTCGCACTTACCGTTTTATTTATCATGTTGCTTAATGCATTTGTAGATTACAAATTCGCAGACGTGGTTTGGTTGCGTTGGTTTATCTATATTTTATCCTTCGCTTTATTTATTATTGTTTTACAGTTTTTTAGAAATCCTTCTCGGACATTTACATCAGGCGAAAACTTGGTTATTTGCCCAGCAGATGGTAAAGTTGTAGTAATTGAAGAAACTGAAGAAGGTGAATACTTTAAGGACAAACGCCTGCAGGTATCTATTTTCATGTCACCTGTAAATGTGCATATTAACCGTAACCCAATTTCTGGTGTAGTTAAGTTTTTCAAATATCATCCTGGTAAATATTTAGCTGCTTGGAACCCAAAATCGAGCACCGAAAATGAGCGCACCACTACTGTTGTAGAGCATGCAAACGGTACACCCGTATTGTTCAGACAAATTGCTGGAGCATTAGCTCGTAGAATTGTTTGGTACATTAAAGAAGGCGACCAAGTGGTACAGACAGAACAGTTTGGCTTTATTAAATTTGGTTCTAGGGTTGATATTTTCTTGCCAATCGGCACTAAAGTTAACTTACAATTAGACCAAGTTGTTAAAGGCGGAATTACCATTTTAGCAGAGTTAGGCTAATAAAGTTCGTCATTGCGAGCCTCTGTTTTTCACAGGGCGAAGCCTGCCTGCGGTAGGCAGGCAATCTCATTCGTGGATTTTTTTTAGAAAAACAATAGTCAGTAATTCTTGGCTATTGCAGTCCCGCTTTACGTTCCAAGTTTTTTTGGGGGTTCATCAAAGTCATCCGATGAATATATGGCAAAACAAAAAAGCTTTCCACTTCAATCGGGTTTATATTACAAAGTTAGTGGGTCTTGGCGGGTTTCAGCTTTAAATAGTTTCAAAGCATTTCGTTAAAATCTAATAAATTACGTCATTGAGAGGAGGAACGACGTGGCAATCTGCTAAGAGCGATAGGATAAATAGAATTCCAAACCTTGCCCGCAAAAGCAGATTGCTTCGGGCGATGAAAAATCGACCCTCGCAATGACGCCTAATTTAGAAATGCCTGCAGATCTTGGCGGGTTGCAGCCCTAAATAGTAGCACAAACCTCAGTTCTCTAAACGGGATTGTTGCGGTATCCTTTTTTTATTGTCATCCTGAGCGTAGTCGAAGGAAGATAAAAAAAGATTTAGCATATAGCCCGACGAACGTTAAGCTAAGCGCTGGATTTGCTTTTCAAATCTAAAAAAATATCGTCAGTCTGATTATGTTATGAACAGAGCGAAGCCTGTAATCTCAAGATTAATTCTTCTCAGAGATTCTTCGCTGTGCTCTGAATGACAAAAATTCTACCTTATTTCTAAGACTTCTTCTCGCCAACAGTTCTTTGCGTAGGATAGGCGAATTCTGAACCGTTTTTGCCTACAATTTCAATGATTTTGAAATTAACCTCTTCTTTAATTTTAAGGTAATTATTGTACTCGATATTTTCTACCAAATACAAAATCTGAATGTTTAATGCAGAATCTGCGAAACTATCGAACGTAACAGATGTATCTGTTATTTGTGTGTTTTGCGCTAAAAAAGAACCAATTTCAGCAATGATTTTCTTAATCATTTCAGAATCTGTTTCGTAAGTAATGCCTATGTTAAATTTAACCCTTCGGAAATTTCTACGCGTCATGTTTTCTAAAACGCCATCTATCATTGCTCGGTTTGGGATGATGATAGTTGTTTTATCTGTACTGCGCAAAACCGTGCTCCTGAAGCCAACCTTTTCAATTGTTCCTTCAACTCCATCAACCTTAACTAAATCGCCAACAGTAAAAGGCTTATCTATGAAAATTGTAAACGACGCAATTAAATTTTCTAAGGTTTCCTTTGCGGCCAAGGCAATAGCAATACCGCCAATACCCAAACCAGTTATTAAGCTTAGTGCATTAACTTCGAATACATAACCCAATAAAACAAAAAACCCAATAAAGTAAATAACAAACTTAAATAGCTCCTTTAAAAAAGGAACCAATTGGTCGTCTGCCTTATTCTCAGATTTGATGGCCTTGTAAGTAAATACGTGTGCTACAAAATCTATTATCCTTAAAATAATCCAGAAAAAAGAAAGGATAATAAGGAACAAAAACGTCTTATCTAACAATTCACCGAGCGTAAATGGCTGTAATATTTTAACGTTATTTACCTGCTTGTTGAAGTGAAACACCACAACTTCTAGCGGGTGTTTTAATTGATTAATCGCTAAATATAAAGTAGCAAGCGTTATAAAAAACTCAAAAGGCTTTAATAATAAAGCAATGAATGTGTCTATTTTAACTTCCTCGGCAAATTTTTTGAACAGTCTAAAAAGAAGCTGACTTAATCTTCTAGAAACGAATCTTTTTAAGATAAGGCCTAGTAAAATAATGCCTCCAAACAAGCAATATGCTTTTACGGTGTTGCCCCAAATTACCTGTTCAAAAAATTGATTATCCATTTTATACTAATTGTTTCAACGCAATTTCAAATGCGGTGCTTGATAAATTTGTTCTTTTATTTGAAGTATTATAAACCGCTTGTAATGCATTGTGAATGATGTTAGACGCATCAGAGAAAATTGCATCGTCGCTCATTTCTACGTTGCGTTGCATTAAATAAGCAAAAACCCTAGCCATACCACAGTTTGCAATAAAATCTGGAATAACTGCCACATGATTATCAGTGTGCTCCATGATACTGCCAAAGAATATCTCTTTGTCGGCAAAAGGAACATTAGCGCCACAAGCAATTACTTCTAAACCCGCAGCAATCATTTTATCTACTTCGGCTTGTTGCACCAATCTAGATGAAGCTGCTGGCACAAAAATCTCAGCACCTACATTCCAAATTTGTTCGCTAGCTTCTGCAAAAGGAATTAAATTATCAGCAACCAATGTATTATTAACACGGTTATTGAACAATGTTTTAATTTCTTGCTCAGTAAACCCTTCTGGTTTAATTAATCCACCAACACGGTCAATAATGCCGACAATTTTAACGCCTTGTTGCGCCAAGTAATATCCTGCAGCTGCAGCAACATTACCCCAACCTTGGATAATCGCTTTTTTTCCTGCAATTTCTCCGCCCCAAATATTATAATAATGTCTTATCGATTCAGAAACACCGTAACCCGTAATCATATCGGCTACTTTATATTTTCTCTTAATATCTGGTGTATAATCTAAATCTTCCAATACTTTAGAAACGCCATAACGTAATTGGCCAATTTGGTGAATACGTTCGTTTTCTCTAGCTTGATAATGGCCACTAATTACGCCTTCTTGTGGATGCCACAAACCATAACTTTCTGTTATGGGAATAACCTCGTGTATTTCGTCTATGTTTAAATCTCCACCAGTACCATAATAACTTTTTAACAAAGGCATTACAGCTTTGTACCAACGCTCTAGCACTTCTTTTTTACGAGGGTCGGCTGGGTCGAAGTTAATACCAGATTTTGCACCACCTATTGGTGGACCAGAAACGGTAAACTTTACTTCCATTGTTTTGGCTAACGATTCAACTTCGCGTTTATCCAACCCTTTTCTCATTCTTGTTCCGCCACCTGCAGCACCGCCACGCAACGAATTGATAACAACCCATCCTTCTGCCTCAGATTCTTTGTCTTTCCATTCAAAAACAATCTCTGGCTGTTTTTCTTCGTATTTTTTTAATAAGTCTTTCATTACATTTTCTATTTGGTGGCGCAAAGATAAAACAAAAAAACCTCCACGAAACTAATCGTGAAGGTTATATATCTTGCTAAAGAATATTATTTTCTTAAAGACTTGATACGAGCAGCTTTACCAGTTAATTCACGTAAATAGAACAATTTAGCTCTACGCACTTTACCGTGACTGTTAACTTCTACTTTATCAATATTTGGAGAATTGATTGGGAAGATACGCTCTACTCCAACTCCATTACTCATCTTACGAACAGTAAACGTTTCATTAGCACCAGCGCTGTTACGTTGAATAACAACACCTTGATAAATTTGAATACGTTCTTTATTACCTTCGCGAATTTTATAGTGTACACTAATTGTATCTCCTGATTTGAAAGAAGGAAACTCATTTTTCGCGATTACCTGCTCTTCTACAAATTTTACTAAATCCATGATTTTAAGCTATTAAGCCGATTTTTTGTTGTTTAAAATCGGACTGCAATATTAGGAATTTTATTTTAAAAATAAAAGTGGAATTCAAAATAAATTTATTTTTTAACAAACGGCGATTTTTCCACAAAACTGAAGGGTTGAGTTGTGGAAACGTTAAGGTGTTTAGATGTACTATTAAGGCGGCTAAACAACTCCACAAACAAACGGCTCAACCTATTTCAGCAAGTCTGGCCTGCGCTCTTGTGTCCGTTTAACCGCCTCATCGTGCCGCCACTCGTTTATCTTTGCCTCATGCCCACTCAACAACACATCGGGAACCTTGTGCCCTCTCCACTCCGCTGGTCGTGTGTATAAAGGTGCGTCTAACAAATCTCCTTGAAAACTGTCTGATAGTGCAGAGGTTTCATCATTTAAAACTCCAGGTACTAATCTCACCACTGCATCAACCACAACTGCAGCAGGTAATTCTCCGCCAGATAAAACATAATCACCAATAGAAATTTCACGAGTTACATAAATATCTCTTATGCGTTGGTCAATGCCTTTGTAATGCCCACATAAAATGATGATGTTTTTTTGAATAGAAAGCTGATTAGCAATTCCCTGATTTAAAGTTTCGCCATCTGGTGTCATGAAAATAATTTCATCGTATGTTCTTTCGCTTTGCAATTTTTCTATACAAAGCGCAAAAGGTTCAACAGACATGATCATCCCGCTACCACCGCCATAAGGATAATCATCCACACTTTTCTGTTTGTTGGTGGCGTAATCTCTTAAATTATGCACCACAATTTCTGCCACACCTTTTTTTTGAGCTCGTTGCAAAATAGAATGAGCAAAAGGACTGGTCAATAAATCTGGTAAAACTGAAATGATATCGAAACGCATGCTGCAAAGATATGGAAAATGGAAGACGTAAAAGGAAAGATGTGTTTAAGGTGATAAAATAGTTGTCTTAGTTACATTGTCCATCTTCCCTTTTACATTTTACATTTAATCTTCTTCTTCCAATTGAAAAACTTCTTCAACTGGCACCTCAAAAACCTTTGCCATTTTTAAAGCCAACACAGTTGATGGAACATATTTTCCAGACTCTATGGTATTAATAGTTTGACGAGAAACTTGGATTAAATCTGCCAATTCAGCCTGAGTTATATTTTTTATTGCTCTTTGTACCCTTAGATTATTTTTCATAACTCATTCCTCCCTCAAAAGTATTTAATAATTTATTGTTTTTGTAATTGATAAATTCCATTCTAATAATGAAAAATAGCAGTAATGATATTTGAGCAAATAATAGAACCAGCAAAAAGTTTAATGAATAAAACAGAATGGTTGCTAAAAGCAGAACGCCATAATTAAAGTAAACTGCTAGCTGTAGGTTCTCTAACCTTTGTTGCATCATCATTTCATCTTCAATTTTATGGCGTGAAAATGTCCAAAGCATAAACCCAATTACTAAAGCCAGGTAAGACGAAGCAGAAAAAGTGTCTGACAAATCTTTTGTTTTAATTACCGTTACTAAAACGAATACCACCAAACTTATGAGCGAAAGAAAAATGCCAATTTTCCGATATGAATTAGACAAAAATTTTGGTTGTGACATAAGATAGCTCTCCTTGTTAACATGCATCAAATAATTATATCGAATTATGAAAATAACCAAGGGTGTAAATAAGTTTATTTCAGAAGCATGCTCACCTATAAAAGGAATCTCTCCTATTGTAATACTAAATAAAAGGCCTAAGATGTATAGAAAGTAATAAATCATGATACTCCAGTAAAGGGAGTTCAATCTTAATTTTGCGCTTAATTCATCTTCTTTTTTATTTCTAGAAAACGCTATTAAAATCAATCCACCTACTACTAAAAAAATCGCAAGTTCATTCGTAAAGTTTTCAAATGATGGTTGAAAAAGGTCATTTTTTTCTCGCATCTTAAACCCAAAACCAGGAATTTCGTATTTATTAATCGTGTATAAATAACCCAAGATAAATCCTGGGATTGATAATAAGTAACCAACAATAGCACACCATGTTGGGAACAGGAATTTACTTTTCATTTTAAAATCTTTTTAAGTTCTACATTAGACTACAAGATTGCGCATCAAGTTTGTTTGAACAAATGTAAAACATATTTGTCATTAATGTCAAGTATTTTTTACTAAAAGATTATATTATTTTACAAAAAGTCTTGAAAAGTGCTTAAATAGTCCACTGGTCGTGGATAATAGCTACTAAAAAATATTGCCCATCAGTTTTTTCGAATACCAATCTGAGGCTCGTCCAATCCATTCCGTTGTTTTTTTGGTCAAAACCACTAAAGTGATAATCAATAAAATGATGATTCGGATAAACTGTTTTTAGGTTATTTAGCGAATTCCCTTGTTTCATGATTTGGTCAAAACCTATTGCTTCAGCGTTAAGGTAATCGGCATTATAACCAAATTTTTTAAGATAGTTTGGAACTGAAAGCTTAATAGGATCACCCGTTCCATCATAACTTCCCCAAGTTAAAATCCATTTTTTGTTAATGGATTCCAGAAAATCATCAGGTGTTAATTTTTTACTTTTGGCAGTATCTATAAATCCATAAGGAGAAAAAAGAACACCGTCACTTGAAAAATACTTAACTAATTCGGGATAATTTTTTTCTTTTAGGAAGATCAGAATTTGTCTACCTGTGGCCTTAATCGAATCTTGTAGACTTAAGCCATCTTCATCTTTCGACATTTCTACTTTAGAAGAGGTATCAACGGTTGATGGAGGTGTTTCTTTCTTGCTTTCTTTTGGGTTGTTACAGCCCCAGAAAACAAATAACAATAAGCTAAAGGGAATTAAGCGTTTCATAACAATAGAACGTTTAAAACGCGTCAATGTTTATAAACTAAGCATTTAAATAAAGGTCAAGCAATCCTTCTGGTAAATCTACCAACAAAGTTTTCTCCTCTTCATCAATTTCAATAATCATATCCTCATTTAAAGGGAACAAAATTTCTTTCTCTTTATAAAGTAGAGTAGCTACAAATTGTTGCGGATATTCGTGAACTTCCAAAATCTCTCCCAATTCGCCTTGAGTTTCATCAGTTACTGTAAACCCTTTTAAATCTTCATAACCAAAATCATCTTCATCACGCTCTGGCATTTTGCTCAACGGCATATAGATTTTCTTTTTAACCAATGCTTGCGCTTTGTCTATATGGTCTAGGTCCTCAAAATAAAAAAGACCTGTATTATTTGGATACAGTTTATGAGACTCCACAAAAAACGGAACCATCTTGCCGTTCATGTCAGCAAAAACAACATCTAAATCTAAATCTTCATAAGCATCAAATTCAAAATACAATTGCACCTCGCCTTTTAGGCCTTTGGTTTTAGTAATGTAACCGATATAAAACGCTTCTTCTTTTTGCATGGTAAAAGTCCCCATCAGGGGATTTAGGGGTTAAATAAAAATAGCGTCCCGAAAATTCGGAACGCTATCACAAGTTAAAACAAATCTATGATTATGCTTCTTCTTTTTTCTCTTCTTCAGTCGAAGCCTCAGCAGCAGGAGTTTCTTCAGCAACCGGAGCCTCTTCAGCTACAGCAGCAGTTTCTTCAACAGCTGGAGTTTCTGCTACCACTTCTTCAGTTGCAGCTTCAGCAGCAGGAGCTTCTTCAGCAACTACTTCTTCTTCAACAACCTCTTCAGCTACAGGCGCATTTTTCAACGCAATTGCAGCAGCACGGTCAGCATTTTTCTTAGCTTCAGCAGCTAAAGCAGCTTTTTTAGCTTCACCTTTAGTAGAACTTAAGCTTTCTTTTTTACCTTCGATTTGGCCACCTTTAGCTTCTAACCATTGAGCAAATTTAGCATCTGCTTGTTCTTCTGTTAAAGCGCCTTTTTTAACTCCACCTTGTAAGTGTTTTTTGTACAAAACACCTTTGTAAGAAAGAATAGCACGAGCCGTATCAGTTGGTTGTGCACCTTTGTTTACCCAGTCTAAAGTTTTGTCGAAGTTAATTTCGATAGTTGCAGGATTGGTGTTTGGGTTATAAGAACCTAAACGCTCAATAAATTTACCATCTCTTGGAGAGCGAGAATCCGCTACTACCACGTGGAAAAAAGGTTTCCCTTTTTTACCGAATCTTTGCAATCTGATTTTAGTTGCCATTTTTCTTTTAAGTTTATGTATTCAACATAGTTCCCGGAGCTTCGTGCTTGCGGGGATGCAAAAGTAAGTAAAATACTAATAACTAGCAAACTGCATTATTTTATATTCAAATAACATTACTACAATAGCAAATTTGGATATTTACATTTATGAAGATAGCCATAGATATGGACGAAGTCCTTGCCGACCCCATTAAAAAATTTATTCAACTTTATAACCGTGATTACGGCATTCCATTAGATTTAAAAATAGATGCTGGTAATGAGATTTATCAGCATATTCCAGAATACATTAACAATAAATGGTTCGATTACATTAATGAAAAAGGATTTTTTAGAGATTTAGAGTTAATTGAAGGAAGTGTTGAAGCAGTAAAAAAACTACAAGAAAAACACGAGGTATATATCGTGTCCGCAGCAATGGAGTTTCCAAATTCATTAGAAGACAAATACCATTGGTTAGCAGAACATTTCCCTTTTATAGGATGGAGAAACATCATATTCTGTGGCGAGAAGATTGTGAATACCGATGTAATGATAGACGATAGAGCCAAAAATTTTATCGATTTTAAGGGCAGAACATTGTTGTTTACATCGCCTCATAATCTTCTACTAACGGAATATGAACGTGTAGATAATTGGCAACAAGTTTTAGATAAGTTGATGTAGGTGTGGCCTACGTCATGCTCAGCTCGACTGGGCATCGTAATGCGATAATAAATGGGAAGTGAAAGCATCTACAATTAGCTTCTTCAGTCGGGCTTTTTGCTGCAATCTTTTTTGCCCTTCGACTACGCTCAGGATGACAAAAAAGGATATCGCTTCTCCCGATAGCTATCGGGACCCGCTTAGCTAACAAAAACCCGTGCTACTATTTAAGTTTTCCCGACTAGAGACTTAGAATATCCGTAACCTATCCTTCCCCTAAAATTTAAATTCCCCTATCAAATGTCCTTTGTTTTTGTTTCCTTCTTCTAGCGGAAGAATGATTATTTTTCTTTCTTGCCTACCTGTTGCATATCTAGTATAAATTTCAGCAGTAACAGTTGTTGGTCCGCCGATGCTTACTTGTCTATCTCCATAATAATCAACTTCAATTTTATAACTTCCTTTAATTGCTTTCTTCAACATAAACTGCTCAGGACCATAACCATCTGTAAAATCATTACTTATTCTACCGCCGATAGCTGTACTTTGGTTACTGTAATAACATTTTTCACCTTTGGGGTCAGTTAACCACAAATCTATATCGGTATCATTTTTATTCCAGTTTAGCACCACTCGAATGTCAACTGGTAAAGGTTGTATCAATCTTTTATCAACTCCTTTTGTATTAAGCAAGCTGCTATATTTTGCAATCAAATTATTTATTTCTGCAATGATAATTTCTTCAATGCCATCGTCTCTATCAGATGTTTGAGTATTGTAACTTTGAGTAAGCACCTTATATAAATTATCCAACGCTTGTTGGTAAGCGCCATTGTCGGCCAAAGCCAAAGCATAATCGCGATAACTTTGCGCATCCATTGGTCTCCATTGCAATATTTTTTCAGTTACAAATAGCTCTGCTTTATATGCTTTAGTTTGCTTCAACTTGTAAGCAAGTACCTTAAATAAGTCTGCATTTTCTAAATCTAAATCAGCAATATTACTTAAAATGGTTAGTGCTCTTGTGCTATCTGCTTGTTGATAAAACCAATTGGCTACATCAAAATAAAATGTTGGTGTACTTAAATATTGAGGTCGAATAGTTAGGTATTTTTCATAGGCCTCTTTTGGGGTTCCTGTTAGAGATTTCATATAATCTTTATCGCTTTTAAACTCTGGTACAATAATTACAGCTTTCTCTACCATTTTTGCTTCTGAATAACTTGTTGAAGAAGATGTGTTTACTGAAACTCCCGCAACTCTTCCTTGTAAGGCAGAACTAATTGGCACAGGACTAGAATAGCCATATAGAACAGCACTACCAACTTTATCATCTGCCGTTTTACTTGCTTGAGACTCCGCTTCTCTCCTTCTTAACACTACTTCTTGAGCCTGTTGGTTTGCCATTCTATTCGCATTTCCCTGATTTTGAACCACGACTACCTCATTATACGCTGTAGCGCTATCTCCAACAGGAACTGGTCTTGGAAATTTTTGTTGGTCATTTTTTGCAGGGCGATTGGAAAACTCTGTATTCCACCAAGTTTTTAATGTTTTGCTCATCTCAATGGCATCTTTCATTAAATCGGTTTTTCGTTCCAACATATCCGCTCTGCGTTGTTTTAAAACTGCATCGTATTGCGCTCTTAATTCTGCCGGCGGAACAATATCATACCTTAAATAATCATCAACACTTTCTAATACAATTAAACTGGTATTTCTAGTTACAATACCGAATTGTTTACTCAATTGACTAATCTGAACTTTGTTAATTTCATACTGAATATCCATTTCAGCAATTTTCTTTTGAGCCCAAATTCTACTCACATCAATGGAGCTTAAAGCCTGTGCATTAGGGTTAAGACGAACTGTTTGCTCACTCACCACCGTATTTCCATAGCCAAATTGTAAAACAATGCTTGTGCTATATTGACTTAAAATACCAGCAACGGCCAGATGTCCTGTTACGTTAACATGCATAGAAGGGTAAGTTTGACGAACTTCTCCGCTGTTTTTGATTCCTAAATATTGAAGCTGTTCCTCGCTCAGTTGTTTAAAAGCAACCTCGACTTTGGTGTTATTTAGGTTTATAAACTCGCCTCCAGATTTTAAACTGATGTATTTTAAAGTACTATAATCAGCTTTGTTAGATGAATTAACGGTATGGATAGGTTTGGTCAGAAGAACGGTGTTTTTGCCAAACGTCGAAAGTCCATCAGTAAAAAAAATATATTCGTTCCCTATTAAAGCTCGTTGATTAATGGAACTAAAGTTTGTTCCGCCATCATATATTATGTTTTCTAATCTTTTCTTTAAAGAAGTCCAATCGCCGTTGGTAATTATAAACGAACCTCCATTTTTAAAGGTGTTATTTAGCAATCCTAAATTGATGGTAAGATTTTGCTTTTGTTTGATAAGCAAATCCAATAATTCTAATTCTTTTTTCAAATCTCTTTGCAAGCCACTTAGCGAACAATCCCAAATTATGCCTATTTGATTACTCAATACACGAGGTCTGCTTTGCTCTTGTGGAAAAACATTGACCAAGAAATAATAGCCGCTGCTTGCTTTTTGCATTTGCACTTCAGGCATATCGGCACGTTTGGGCAAATTAATTGTTATTGCTTTTTGAGGCTGATAATTTGTTCTTTTCATCTCTGCCAAATAGGTATTTCCAGTATTTTTGAAACTAAAACTTCCATCTGGTTGCTCGGCTAATTCTGGCTGAACAAGGCTTTCGAATACCGTTGTTTTGAGTGTAAAATCAGCGATTATTTGATTATAATCTAATGGCAAATGATATTGCAAAACATTGTTTTTCTGGAATTTCAATTCTTCTTCATAACCTACAATTATGGTTCTTTTGCCCTTTGCTGGCATTGGATAAATTCTTGTCCTAAAGTTGTTTCCCTCTACTTTTTCTAACAAACCTGGGTCTACCCTTCTACGTTCAATGCTTTCGAAAACCTCTGTTGCTTTTGCTTTTTCAACAGGAACAGCTTCTCTCATTTTCCCATTAATATCTAATGCATAACGGCTAATGGTTACGCCTTCAGGCATTGGAAAAGTTAGTTCTCCTTCTAAAACTTTATCGCTGTTATTGTAAAACGTCATCGTCATCAACGTTTTGGCAATGTTTCCAGTTATTTGAACATCAATATTTAATTTTTGCAGCTTAACTGCTTCTTGTTGAGCATTGGTTGTTTTTACTTTAAGTACAGGCATTTGTGCATTGCCCACAAGTGAAAATATTAGAAGTATAAAAAGGCAGGATAGAGAAAGTTTCATAGCTGTAAGTTTTACTATTGATGCGAAACCTACAGCTATTTCACAAATGTTAGTTAAACTTTTTATAAAATACCTAGAAATGGGTAGCTGATAGGTAATAAAAAAGCCGCAGAAAACAGTTTAAATCTGCTCTTCTGCGGCTGCATTCTTTTATATTTCTCTTACATAGAAAGTATTTCTACCAACCTTAACCAAGCTGGTGTAATTTTTTCTGCATCAATGTGTTTTGTGGTTTGTGAAAATGGTGTAAAAACAACTTCCTTGTTTATTTGACCAACCATTACATCGGTTTTCCCCTCTAACAATCCTTCTACAGCTGCTACGCCTAAACGACTAGACAATACCCTATCCATACAGGTTGGTTTTCCACCACGTTGTATATGACCCAATACAGAAATTCGGATATCATACTTAGGAAATTTCTCTTTTAGTGCTTCGCCAACAACATAAGCACCACCACCTTCATCTCCCTCTGCTACAATGATGATTTTTGATGCTTTATCTTTACGCCCTGTTTCTATTCTATGAAATAATTGAGGCAAGCCAACCTTTGCCTCTGGAATTAAGATGGCTTCGGCACCAACTCCTATGCCGCTTCTTAAAGCGATTAATCCCGAATCTCTACCCATCACTTCTACAATAAATAGTCTGTCATGAGATTCTGCTGTGTCTCTAATCTTATCAACAGCATTAACCACATTGTTAATTGCGGTATCGTATCCTATAGCGAAATCGGTTCCCAATAAATCGTTATCTATTGTACCAGGTAAACCAACAATAGGAAAATCATATTCTTGAGAGAAAATATCCGCTCCTCTAAACGTTCCGTCTCCACCAATTACCACAAGGGCATCAATTTCACTATCTTTTAAATTTTTATAGGCTTGAGCCCTACCTTCTTTGGTACGAAAAGCATTGCATCTATATGTTTTTAGAATTGTACCACCACGTTGAATAATGTTGGCTACAGATTTTCCGTCCATAGGGATAAAATCTCCCTGGATTAATCCTTCATAACCCCTTAAAATACCTGTAACTTTTAAATTGTGGTATAAACTTGCTCTTACTACTGCTCTAATTGCTGCGTTCATTCCTGGAGCATCGCCACCAGAAGTTAAAACGCCTATATTTTTTATTGTACTCATTTATTTTTTTGTTTTGCAAACTCGGCCAAACCTTGGTCTAAGTAAGCCAAATATTTATCAATATCAAATTCTACCCCTATTGGAGGCGAAACTAATTCTTTTTCATCAGTTCCAACCAATACATAATATGGCTGAGATATGGTGTTATACTTTGTTGCTTGCAAATGTTGAAATTTAAGCCCAACAGAGTTGACTCTTGTTTTCAATATTTTAGAATCAAATTGTTCTGCTTCTGGCAGTTCTGTTTTGTCATCCGTATAAAGAGAAACTACGATGTAATCATCCTTTAACCTTTTCAACACTCTTTTATCAGACCAAACCCTTGCTTCCATTTCTCTACAATTTACACAACCGTGGCCTGTAAAATCTAAAAATAGTGGCTTATTTACCGTTTTTGCATAAGCCAAGGCTTCATCGTAATCAAAAAAACCATCAATATTATGCGGAATATGTAGGAATTCACTATATTTTCTCTTTTTAACTCCTCCCGTATCAGCTTTATCGGAGGATGATGTCCCTGAGCCTTCGCCTATTACAAAATCTTGAGTTGAAAGAGGTGGAACTAATGCGCTAACCGCTTTCAGAGGTGCGCCGAATAATCCAAGCATTAAGTAAAGTGCGAAAACGAAAGAAACACAAGCTAGAAAGAATCTAGGAATTGATACGTAAGGTAAATCACTATCGTGAGAAAATTTAATTTTACCCAATAAATAGATGCCCAACATAATGGCAAGAACAATCCAAATACCTAAAAATATTTCTCTATCTAATATTCCCCAATGATAAGAAAGGTCTGCGGTTGATAGGAACTTCATGGCAAAGCCGATTTCTAAGAATCCCAAAACAACCTTAACTGAATTCAACCATCCACCAGATTTTGGAAGTGAGGTTAGCCAACTTGGGAAGATGGCAAACATTGTAAACAATAATGCAAGGGATAATGAAAAGCCAAACATTGCAACAATGGGCGTAAGCACATCTTTATCAATGGATACTAAAAGGCCACCTATTAAAGGACCAGTACAAGAGAAGGAAACTACTGTTAAGGTAGCAGCCATAAAAAATATTCCTGTTAATCCTTTTGAATCAGATTTCGCGTCTAACTTATTAACGAAAGAACTTGGAAGAACAATTTCGAATGCTCCAAGAAATGAAATGCCAAAAATCGCAAGAATAAGGAAAATCACAACATTAAAAAACCCATTTGTAGAAAGTTGATTTAATGCGCTACCTCCCCAAATTAAGGTAATAATCGTACCAATACTAACATATATAAAAATGATAGAAAGCCCGTATAAAATTGCTCCTTGAATTCCTTTTCCTTTGGTCTCTGCCCTCTTTGTAAAAAAGCTAACTGTTAATGGCACCATAGGATATATACATGGCAAAATAAAAGCTGCAAGACCCCCTAATAAACCAAGACCAAAGGTTATCCAAAGCGAAGCAGGTTTTTGAGCATTGTTTGCCGCTGCTGTTACAGCATCTTTTTTAACCGTATCAACAGGAGTTGCAGGCGCTACTTTGCTATTGGCTACACTATCTTCTGCAGAGCCAACGGTTGTAAATCCATCATCTTCTACTTTTGTAGTTGTGTCTGCTTGTAATTTAATTGCGTAACTTGAGGCGGGTTGTAAAACCAAAAAAACACCGATAAGCAATATCAGTAATCCTATTTTTTTCATGCTTGTTTTGTAAAGGGGGTGAAATTAATAAATCTTTTTATTAATGACGGTTAATGTATGCTTTGGGGTTATTTACATTGCATTAGTATTACATTATTATTTCACCGGAATACTAAAAGAAACTTCCTCTGAAGGCAAACATTGTTTATCATTACAAGCCATAAATTCTACTTTACCCTTAACTATTGTTGATGTTTTATTAAGCTTTATTCTTTGAGTAAAGACGACTTCATTTTCAAAATACGTTAAATTAAGCTTTAAGATTTTGTCATACCTAGAAACAGGCTTTGGTTCCATGGTTTTTCCTGTCAATGTATAATCTTTTGATGGAGAAAAGTTAAAACCTGTTTTAGCATGGATACCTTTTACAGCTAAGGAATAAATATGCCATCGGTTTTGCATTCTAGCTTTTAAATATAACGTTGCTTCGTTTTTATTTGTCTTTTTAGCCAAGTACGACCAAGATACTGGCTTTTCTAATTGTGCATTAACTCCTGAGAATGTAAATATCAATACCGCGAATAGAATTATTCTCTTCATATTTTTAAATAAAAAAAGTCCCGATAAATCGAGACTTCTATAAATTTTATTCGTTTTATTTAACAGGTATACTGAACGTAACTTCGCTTGGCGGCAAACATTGTTTATCGTTACAAACCATAAACTCCACTTGTCCTTTTACTACTGTTGTTCCTTTATTCAACTTTATCTTTTGTTGAAAAACTACCTCATTCTCAAAATACAAAACATCCATTTTAAAACTTTTTTCAAATTTTGTAATTGGTTTTGGTTCTGTTGTTTTGCCTACCAGTGTGAAGTCTTTTGATTTAGTAAAGGTAAATACCGTTTTATTTGGTCCACCTGGTTTTAAATTTTGAGAATAAATATGCCAATCATCTTCTATGGTAGCTTTTAGATAGACTATTGCTTCCGTTTTACTAACTTTTGTTGCTTTATATGCCCAAGTCACAGGGCTTTCCAATTGGGCAAAAGCTCCAACTGCACTAAAAAACATTAACGTTAAAATTAAAATTGCTCTCTTCATTTATTTATTGATTTAAAAATTCTATTTCTTTAAAATTAAATTGAACTGCCTTTCCGTCTCTCATTACATTAAGTAGCCCTAAATCTGTAATTCCTATTATTGTTCCTTCAAAAACCTCTCCATTATGACGATAAATTGATGGAACGTTCATTTTATACAGCTTATCAACGTAGGTAGTAGTTAAAAATGTATGAGTTCCGTTTTTTAGCTGTAAGTATAAACTTTCTATTTGACTGCAAATTTCGCTCAATAGCTCAGCTAAATTAACATCTTCCTGTAAAATTTGATGTAACGATGTTGCTTTAGATTCAAGGTCTTCTGAAAATTCTTGTTGATTAACATTTAAACCTATGCCAATAACGGCAGTTTTTATGGCATTGCCCACAATTGTGTTTTCAATTAAAATGCCCCCAAGTTTTTTATCTAAATAGTAAATATCATTGGGCCATTTTACGGTTATCCCATTAGGTACATATTTAGATAAAGCTTTGTTTATAGCAATGCTGATAGCCATATTTAACAAAAACTGTTTATGAATTAGTAAAAATTTTGGCTTTAATAAAATGCTTATGGTTAGGTTTTTACCTGGTTCAGCTTGCCAAGTATTTTCTTGCTGTCCTCTTCCGGCAAACTGATGGTCTGCCATAATTACAGTTCCCTCGGGTAATGGCTCGGATTTTGACACCAAATTCTTTAAAAAAGTATTAGTAGAATCAACCGCTAATAATTTGATAAGATTTTGACCAACAAATAGTGTTGAAAAAGTGTTATTTTGCAAGTGTTGATTATATTTGTTGATATTCAAAATTAAAAATTTTTAATGGTAAAAAAGAAAACCGCAAACCTTTCTACATACCTCTCAGAAATAGCCGTACAAGGCATACAAGAAAAAAAAGGGCATGACATCGTTCGTTTAGACTTAAGGGAACTGAATAGTTCTGTTTCTGATTATTTTGTTGTTTGCAATGCAGATTCTTCAACTCAAGTAAAGGCTATAGCCGACAGTGTTGAAGATGAAATATATAAATTAACTCAAACAAATCCTTGGCATAAAGAAGGTCAGGAAAATGCTGAATGGATTATCTTAGACTACTTTGATATTGTAGTGCACATCTTTAAAACTGAAAAACGTGAGTTTTTTGGAATTGAAGATTTATGGGGCGATGCAGAAACCACTACTTACAAAAGTGCATAGCCAATTTATTTACACACATTTGAACTAACATGAAAGAACCTCAAAATACAGATACAAAACCAAAACAAATCAGACGAACTCCTAATATTCCAAAAAAACCACAAAAAGGCTCTAAATTCAATATTTTTTGGGTTTATGCGGCAATTATTGTTGCACTAATAGCAGCACAGGTTTTATTTTCTACAGATAGTGTTAAAAACATAGATTATAAGGTTTTTGAAAGGGATATGTTGCTTAAAGGCAACGTCGAAAAGATACTTTCATATAAATCTGATGATATCGTAATTTCTGAAGTCTTTATTAAAAGTGATAAAATTGATGACCCTCTGTATAAAAAATATAGGAGTAAATCAGCATTTAATACCGGTACAAATAAGGGCCCTTTAGTAACTTTTACATCTTCATCCGATGTAGATCTTAAGGCGAGATTGGAAAAGTCTCAAAATAATGCAAAAATACCAGTTGAAAATCAAATTTCATCTGAAGTTACCTCTAAATCTAATCCTTGGGGCGGTCTTTTCATTAACATTGTTATTCCTTTGTTGTTAATTATTGGTCTTTGGGTTTTCATGATGCGCCGCATGGGCGGAGGTGGTGGAGGCGGCGGAGGCCAAATCTTCAACATAGGAAAATCAAAAGCAACATTATTTGATAAAGAAAGCCAGGTTAACATTACGTTTAACGATGTTGCTGGTTTAACAGAAGCCAAAGTTGAGGTTATGGAAATTGTTGATTTCCTTAAAAACCCTAAAAAATATACCAATTTGGGAGGTAAAATCCCTAAGGGTGCTTTATTAGTGGGCGCACCAGGCACAGGTAAAACTTTATTAGCTAAAGCTGTTGCGGGTGAGGCTCAAGTTCCTTTTTTCTCTTTATCAGGGTCTGATTTTGTGGAGATGTTTGTAGGAGTTGGTGCTTCTCGCGTACGTGATTTGTTTAAACAAGCAAAGGACAAGGCACCTTGTATTATTTTTATCGATGAGATTGATGCCATAGGTAGAGCTAGGGGCAAGGGGAGTATGATGGGCGGAAATGACGAGCGTGAAAACACATTAAATCAATTGTTGGTGGAAATGGATGGTTTCGGTACAGATTCTGGAATTATTATAATGGGCGCTACTAACAGAGCTGATGTATTAGATAACGCATTGTTAAGACCTGGTCGTTTTGACAGACAAATTTATGTTGATATGCCAGATATTAACGAGCGTAAAGAGATATTTAACGTACACTTAAAACCAATTAAGCTAGAAGATAATATAGACATCAATTTCTTAGCTAAACAAACACCTGGTTTTTCTGGTGCAGATATTGCAAATTTATGTAATGAGGCCGCTTTAATTGCAGCAAGGAAAACCCATGAGTCTGTAACCAAGCAAGATTTCTTAGATGCTGTAGATCGTATTATTGGTGGTTTGGAGAAAAAGAATAAAATCATCACGAAAGAAGAGAAAAAGGCAATTGCATTTCACGAAGCTGGTCATGCTACAGTTTCTTGGTTATTAAAACATGCGCATCCATTAATTAAGGTAACTATTGTTCCTCGCGGCCAATCTTTAGGAGCAGCATGGTATTTACCAGAAGAAAGAAGTATCACCACAACTGAGCAAATTTTAGACGAAATGTGCGCTACAATGGGTGGAAGAGCTGCAGAGAAAATCACTTTTGGTAAAATTAGTACCGGTGCATTAAGCGATCTAGAAAAAGTTACCAAACAAGCTTATGCAATGGTTTCTATGTACGGCTTAAACGACAAGATAGGAAATATATCATATTACGATTCTAGAGGACAAGAGAGTTTTACCAAGCCATATTCTGAAGCTACAGCAAGAATTATGGACGAAGAGGCTAGTAAAATTATAGAAGAGCAATATCAAAGAGCCTTACAAATTTTGGCAGATAACCAAGAAAATTTGGTTAAACTAGCTGAAAAACTGTTAGTTGCTGAAGTAATTTTCAAAGAAGATTTAGAGGAAATCTTTGGTAAACGTGAGTTTGAAACCGAAGGAACTGAATTACTAGCTGAACTAGTTCCTGCAGACAATGTTCCTTTAGTTACTCCAACAATTACAGACTCAATTGCTCCTTCAACTTCATCAGAAGAAGAGGCTAAATAAAAAATAGATTAATTAACTTACCAAGGAAGCAGTCTTATTATTAAGGCTGCTTCTTTGCTTATATCCTTCACGTTAAGTAATTTTGGCTGTCGTATGAAAGAGAATGTTTCTTCAAAAGAATTAATGCTTAAAAAGATTAGAAAGGCCTTGCTAGAGAAGCGAGACAATCCCTATCCTAATTTAGAAGAAAGCCCACTTTATAAACAAAATGAAGAAGAGCTAGAAATTCTATTTGCTGAGCAGTTAACAGCAGTTGCTGGCAACTTTATCTTCTGTGAAAATGGTGTTGATTTTATTGAAAACATATTAGAGCTTGCCGATAAGTTTAAATGGAGAAAAATTTATTGTTGGGAACCAGAGCTTCAGGCTTTACTTTCACACTATGAATTTCCTTTCTACCAAACAGATAAAGATTTTGAGCAAGCGGAAGTAGGCATTACCTTGTGCGAGGCTTTAATTGCCCGAAATGGCTCTGTCTTGGTAAGTAATCAACATGCGGCAGGGCGTAGACTAAGCATTTTTCCACATCATCACATTGTGATAGCTAGAACTGGGCAATTGGTGTTGGATTTAAAAGATGCTTTTCAAATGCTCAAAAATAAATATGGCACTCAAATTCCATCAATGGTAAGCAACATTACTGGACCAAGTAGAACGGCAGATATAGAGAAAACCTTGGTGCTTGGCGCACATGGCCCGAAAGAATTATTTGTGTTTTTAATTGATGATTTTAGCTAATTATTTTTAATTTCAATAAAAATATAATAGATTTATACTAAATACCAAATTAGTATAGGGTACAGAAAAGGGCACGATGAACAAAATTTATTCAGTTATTACTGGTACAGGGAGTTATATACCAGAAAATATCATCTCTGGCGATCATTTTTTGAACGCATCATTTTTCGATAACGGCATTAAGCTAGACAAAGAAAATTCAGAAATCATCAACAAGTTTAGTGAAATTACTGAAATCATTGAACGTAGGTATGTAGATTCCAATCAATTGAATAGTGACATTGCAACTATTGCCGCTAAAAGAGCTATTGAGAGTGCTGGAATTGACAAAGAAGATTTAGAGCATATTATCTTTTGCCACAATTTTGGCGACGTTAGAGAAGGTTCAAATCGCATGGATATGCTGCCTGCTTTAGCTGCAAAAGTTAAGCAAATGCTTGAAATTGAAAACCCCGACTGTGTTGCCTATGATATTATTTTCGGTTGCCCAGGATGGGTACAAGGTGTAATTCAAGCTGATTACCTTATTAAAAGTGGCGATGCAAAAAAAGTACTAGTTATTGGTTCTGAAACATTGTCGAGAATTATAGACCCTCATGATAGAGATAGCATGATTTTTTCTGATGGTGCTGGGGCGGTAATTTTTGAAGGGAAGGAAGCCGAAGAACCAACTGGAATTGTTGCACATAAAAGCCAAACCTTTGCAAGTCACGCCTCACTTTTAACAATGGGAAGCAGCAATAATCCTGATGAAAAAAACGGCAACACCTATCTAAAAATGAACGGCCGTAAACTTTACGAGTTTGCTGTAATTAATGTTCCTCAGGTTGTTAAAAAAGCAATAGATAAATCAGGCGTTCCATTAGAAAAAATAAAAACCGTTTTCATTCACCAAGCCAATGGCAAAATGGATAACGCCATTATGAAACGTCTTTTTAAACTGTATGATTTAGATTCGGTTCCAGAAAACCTAGTCCCAATGACTATCTCTTGGTTAGGAAATAGCTCGGTGGCAACTATTCCTACTTTAATAGATTTGGTTTTGAACGATAAAGTAGAAGGGTATAAAGTTACTAAAGGCGAATATGCTGTCTTTGCATCCGTAGGAGCAGGAATGCATATTAATGCTGTAGTTTATAAGTTTTAACCCCTAAATCCCCTAAAGAGGACTTAATAACAAGCTTGGATACTCCCCTTTAGGGGTCGGGGGTTATCCCCCAACCCTTCTTAATCCCTGCTTTGCTTCATTTTCGATGCTGTTTTCTTGCTCATGCCCCTTCATCGCGATAGCAAGATTAAAGCTTGATTTCGCTTTTTGTACATTCTTTTTAGCTTCAAATATTTTACCCATTTGTACTGCAGATTTTGCAGCAAAATAGTACTTCAGAGATTTCCCAATTGTAATGGCATTTTGATAGCTCATCAAGGCTAAATCATCTTTTCCTAAAGCATCATTTAATCGGCCTAAGCGATAATAATATTCTGTTTTATCTTTTGAAGAAGTAAAATCATCTGCTTTGCTATCAGCCAAAATATCCAATCCTTTTGATGAGTATCCGCCATCAAAAAGCAATCTTGCCTTTAATAAATCTTTATTAGGAACTGGAGAGTTTGCTTCATTCAAAGCTTGTTTATCTCTCTCATGAAAATTATAACCGTTTGCTTTTGCTTTAGCCATCATGGCCGAATAACCATTCTCATCGCCTTTTAACAGGGCAATCCAACCTAAGTGCAAATAAGAATCCTTGATATAGTTTACGCCCTTATTTGTCTGTAAATACCTCTCAAACGATGCTCCTGCAGACATATCTAGTTTATTTAATTTAGCAATTCCCATTAAATAGTCTAAGTAAGGGAAGGCTTGGTAGGCCGCCCCAGATGGTTTGTTTGCCAATATGCTTATCGCCTCATCGGTATGCCCATTTCGTGAACAAACATAAGCCTGAACATAACACTTTAGCAAGCTGCTATCGGCAATACGGGCAGTATATTTCATTGTTTTAGCATATGCAGCAGAACTGTGTGCCACATCTGATAATACATAAGCGTAATTAAAAACTACCTCTTCATAAAAGGGTTCATAAGTTGATTTTGGCAAGTTTTCCGCTAACTTATCTAACATATTTAGGCCATTCTGCAAATTACCTTTCAATCCAAATGTAGAAAGAGACGATTTTAAAAAGCCATCGGGCATTGCCCCCATAACGGCATTAATTAAACCTAAACCCATGCTATTTAAATGAAAGCCAGGAAACTTCTTTGTGTTCTCTTGCAATAAACTATTCGCCTTGTTAATTTCCCTCGCAGCAGTAAAATAAGAGCCGTAACGTCCTCTAATTAGCGCCCATTGCAAGTTGATTTGCGCTTGTGCATAAAGGCAATAAGGGGAGTTTTTATCATCGTCACTTATTTGGTCTAACCTATCATCTTTATTAGACTCTAAACGCTCAAATTCTGATTTACTTTCTGTAGTTAACAAATAATAATAATCAACATAGTTCTCTAAAAAAGGAACAATTGAATTATTAGGACGAGCTCTCTTCTCGGCAGCAATTAGTTGGCGAGCCGCATTGAGTTTAAGTTCGAAAATATTTTGATAGGCTTTTACGCAATTTGCATTAAAATCAAAATTAGCAGAAGCGTTGGAAGAAAATAAAAGAAATATAGAGAATAGGAAATAGGAAATAGGTAACCTTAATAATTTGATTTGATGCATTGGTAGCAAATTCGTTTGAAAGTTCAAGTTAGTAATTTTATATAACGTTGAAAAATTGCCTTTGTTTTTAGGGGTAGTTCTAAAAGAGAAAAGACAGCTACAAAATCAACGGGCTAGAAAGGAGATTGCTTCGTCGTTCCTCCTCGCAAAGACGACCCGTTAAAACAAAAAAGGCCGGATTTTCATCCGACCTAGTATTATATTTGGTTTTGGTTCTATGCTTCGGCTAACTCTTGAGTTAACGCTTCATCAACTAAAATTCTTCCGCAATGCTCGCAAACAATTACTTTTTTACGTTGACGGATATCTAATTGACGTTGTGGTGGAATTTGGTTGAAACAACCTGAACATGAATCTCTGTCGATAGTTACAACAGCTAATCCATTTACTGCATTACTTCTCAACCTGTTGTAAGCCGTTAATAAACGCTCTTCAATTTGAGTTTCTGCTTTATCTGCTTTTTTAAGTAAGGCTTGCTCTTCTTTTTCAGTTTCTGATGTGATTGTTGCCAATTCACCTTTTTTAACCTCTAAATCACCTTTTCTAGCTTCAATGTTAGCTAAAGCTTGATCATAGATTTCAGTTTTAGAAGCAATCTCAAAACCATGTTCCTTGATTTTTTTCTCGCAAACTTGAATCTCTAAGTTTTGAATCTCAACTTCTTTAGTTAAAGCATCATATTCACGGTTATTCTTAACATCTTCTAATTGCTTTTCGTATTTTTTAATTAAAGCTTGTGCTTCTTTAATCATATTTTTACGGTTTACAATTGCATCTTCAGTATCGTCTAATTCAGCTTTGATTTTTTGTATACGTGTTTCTAATCCGGCTACTTCATCCTCTAAATCAGCCACTTCCATTGGCAACTCACCTCTTACCTGACGGATTTTATCAACTTTAGTGTGTATGTTTTGTAATTCGTATAAAGCTTTTAGCTTTTGCTCTACTGTTTGTTCCATTAAATGAAATAATTAAAGGTGTATATTGATTATCAGCGTTTTAAGAAAGAAATGGCATCAAAAATGGTATCAATTATTTTCTATCAACGGTTTAATCTCTACTTATCCTATTCTAATAAGCCTGCAAAGATAATCAATATTTTTTATTTTTTCTCGTTGATTGATTGGTATTTGCAATTAAAGCGTCTGCTTCAATTTGAGAAATTTGTTTAGCGGTAAGATTGTGGTTTGGTGGAACAATAAATTTGTTAAATAGCTCCTCCGTTTTCACCGCACTATCATCAGCTTTCTGAAATAATATCTTATTAGTAACATCCGCAACTAAATCTTTATCTTTTAAATTACTTGGAATGCCACTAATTTTGTGATATGTTTTGTAATACCTAATAAGGCTTTCCAAACTTTCTATAATGATTTCTATATCAGTATCGGTTATTTGTAACCCATTATGTTCCTGTTTAATGATTCCATCCCTAACATTGATTTGTAATTGATAAAGTTTCGCTTGAACATTAGATATAACACTACTGTTAAAATCTACACCATATTTTTTAAGGGCGGTAGCGTAAAATGACTTACTAAAAATTGTGCTGTATCGCTGAATACATTCCCTAATATCCATGTCCCGAAGTTAGGTAAAATAAGGCTCTTTAATGAAGCCAAATTATAAAAAGGTACATTTTCCAAGGAACGACTAGCCCGTTCGGCTTACTGCCTTATCTGACTTTAAAAAAGTGGTTTTATTAATCCAAAATTTTTGGGAGAAATTTTGGCTGGACTTTAAGGAGGTACCCACTCATATTAAAATGGCGATTTAAAAAATGAAATTCTATAACAGGATACCAATCTAGATTTTAAATGTGTTTATAAAAAGTTAGTTAGCTGTAATGATGGTTGGGCACACTAATCTCCATCTATTTGATATTTATAGATAAAGATACAATCATGCCCAAAGAACCAACAAACCACCGTAAACCCGTGACAAAAAGCATAATAAATCAAGTAAGACAACTAGCCAAACAAAATGTTCCTGCATCTGTAATCGCTAAAAAACTAGGTAGAACCGAACCATCAATTTATGGTATCGCTAGGTACAACGACATATCATTGGTATCTAATTCAACCGAAAAAAGAAAAAGGTAATTCGTAATGCTAGTTAAGTTATTTTATGGGAAATTTATATCAAAATCCCAAGAAACTCTAATTTAGACACTAGGTTTATTGAATTTATGTTAGGGATATAACAACGTTTCTGGCAGGTTATAGATATGTTAAATCTCATCTATTCTCTCATATAAACTAAGGATATTTTCCATCATTTTAGTTTGAGTTTCAATTATATCATTTATTTGATTTCTAATGTCCAACCGACTCTCCATTCCAGAAAGGAGATGCTTCTCAATTTCGTTAATCCTATTAACAAGCTTCATTAAACTATCGTCATTAATACTCATACCTTCAGAAATAAGCTCTATATTTTCATTGGTCTTAACAATCACATCTGTTTGCGCTAAATTGGCTTCACTTATGTATTCTAAAAATACAATAATCAAATTGACCTTTTCATCTACCGTTATTGCATTTTTTAAATCTTTCAAAAGATTTTTCTGTATGTCTCTGTCCATTTCTAATTAAATTTTATATCTATATCCCACATTTTCCCATCATAATCAAATGCTTTTTCAATGTTAATTCCGCTTAGAACTAACTCTTTATCGGCTCTTTTGTGGTCTATATAAGCACCAAAAGCTTCTGTTGCACTTTCCATATAAATCTTTTTGTTAACGTTTTGTAGTATGTAGTTATTGAAAAGCAAATCTTCATTTTTGTCCTCAACTGCACGTCTATATATTGAGGGCTGAATTTTACCAGTGCTGTCAGTTATAGTTATAGAGTCCTCTATTAACCGAGCAGTAAAATCCAATTCGCCAATAAACTGCTTTGGAAAAAAGCCAATAACAATCGGGGCATCCAATTTGTCGTAATATCTCGCTTGGTAAGCTTTACTTAAAATTGTTAAAAATCGCTCATCCAAATAATTAAATATGTCATGATTAATTGCCTTAAAAATAGCTTTGGTTTCATCTAATTTATCTAAGTGAATAGTCTTAATCTTTACACCATCATATGTCGATAGCAAAGCTTTTAAATATTTTTCTATCGCTGAACTGCCTAAAGTTATTCCCTGCATATTATATCCATTATTTAACAAAAACCTTGATGCGATGTAATCTCGATAACCTAGAGACAATAGTGATAAACTAAATTGATTTCTTTCCATTAAAGAAAGGTACAAAATAGATTCCGCTTATTAATTAACCTGTAAAGGGTAGTGTTCTTTAGCTTTATAGAGTCTGGTGTCCAACCTCAATTTGCAGTCCAACTAATCATTAATCTGTTTTTATCAAAATTGCTTTTGATGATATATCGTCTTAATTATTCTGGCAGGCTAAACCATAAAAATTAATCAAGGCAAAATAGCACGTAAAAGTCGTTTCAAAATATATATGCAAATTGACGGCAACTAAGCTGAAAACCTAACAAATCTATCATTCAACATCTTTTGGTGCTTCGGGTCAAAAGTAGTAATCAACCCATTTTTTTCTTTAAATTTTTCAATTGCTTCAATCTGTTCTTTTTTAAATTTCTTCATTTTCGTTTCATTTTTAGTTGTTCTTTTCGGTTGCATAAAATCACCAAAAATTTCCCAGCTAAGGACTTTATCTTTATCGCTTTTTTGTCTACCATAAATGGATAACTGCTTGGTAGAATATAATAATAAGCTCGTTTTATCTTCTATTGTAGGTATTGGAACATTAAGGCTTATTCCCAATAACCATTTATCCTCTAAGAATAAACTAACATCTTTTATGTACTTATTCACCACATTTACTATTAAATGGCAATGCCATTCCTTTGATTTATTTTGCTCATAAAACACAATTCCTCTATCTATTATATTCAACTCGATAAGATATGTTAGATATTTTCCCGTATATCTTTTGAAGCTATTTAGACTAATTGGAATATACTTCTTTAGAGCATAATCCGTCTGATATTCTTTATTTATCTCCTTGTATTTTTTATTGTAAATCTCTATCTGTTCTTTTTGTAGATAATTCGGGTTTGCTGTACCAGTAAAAAAATCTGTAAAATGGTACTTGCTGAAATGCGTTATTATAGCTTGCTTATACTCGTAAGCTGATACTTTTTTATTCTCTAATGCACGATAAGATATTACTTTATGAAGCAACCTTTTATTCTTAGTTACATTTAAATAGTATGATTGATTATGCTTTTGCTTTGTAAATTGCTTCTTTTCATTTTCTATATTTGGTCTGCCGACCTTAACCGTTTTATTCATTTTACTTAATAGTTTTGTTGGAAATTTATATCAAAATCCCAACTAATTAATTTATCGCTGACACAATTTATTAATGGCTATGCCATCAAGTAGTATCCGCAGCGAACACTTACAAAGTATAGGTCTTAATTGAACGTTTTTCAAGTCCCCTTTTCAATAAATAGGGAATTAGATTAAATATTTTCTTAGGCAGTTTGAAGAAATTGGGATTTTGATATTAAAATCCAGACTTATTGAATTGTAGCTTTAATGTCATTTTTAAACAAAGAACCCCATCAAATATCTTGATAGGGCTGTACGGTAGATTAATTATCATACACTATATAACTCCAGTATGCTCCCGAACGGGTCTTTTTGCATCTCTACTATATCTTCCTAAGATGGCGGTACTCTTGTGCCCAGTATAGGCAATTATATCATAATCGCTCCATTGCATCACCTCTATGCAATAGACTATTCCAGAGTGTTTCATGCTGTAAAGCGTATGTCCCTTATCTAATCCTAGTCTACTAAATAATGTTTTAAATTTATCTTGAAAATGGGATAACGGTGTTTCATGTTTAGCAAAAAGCAATTTGCTGTGTTCTCCTTTTTTACCAATTTTACCAATATTCCCAAAGAAAAAGTCAGTTGGCTTAACATCGCTTGGTATAAGGGATTTTAATTCTTTGGCAATATGCTTTGGTAAATGAGTATACAATGTTCGATTTGTTTTAGTTATACGCCCATGAAAATTGATTGTATCGTTTTTGAAATCAAAGTCCTTGTAAGTAAGCTTTAATAATTCCGATGGTCGTCTTAGGGTATAATAAAGAAGTCTCATAAGCATATAAAAATGATAATCCATTTTTTTTGCTTCTTCTAATACTGTTTCAAGCAATTCAGCAGGGTACGCTTTATTACTTTCGGAATCCGTATTATTAATAGTATTCAGTTTCCGTAATGGATTTTTATCCAAAACTTCCAAATATTCAGTACAATACTTGAAACACCCTTTAAGATAAGTTAGATAATTATCCCGTTGTGTAGTAGTTGTACCTTGTCCTTCAATTTCATTAAGAAACTCAACTATTAAATCTTGTCCAACCTCATTTAATTGGATGTTTTCTAAACCTCTTATTGTTAACCAATCTTTCATAACATTGTTGTAGGAAAGATATATTTGTTTGGTACTTTCAGAACGTTTCTTTTTGGGATTATAATTGATAAAGTCTGCTAAGTAATTTTGAAATGGTAAATCTGATTTATCCAGCGATTCAAACAACCTGGTATCGGGATTAAAATACTCTTTGCTCAACTTCGTTTTCAGGCTTGTTAAAAGACTTTGAGCATGGGTTTTTCTTTCCGTTTTATTTATCTCAACATCGCCACCATTAACCTTTTTTATATAATCCGATTTATTTAAATCATACGCCTTTTTATAGGGCTTTCTTGCTCCAAAACTATCCTTATACCAAAACTGTATATACCATTTAGCTTTATCTTTTGCTACAAAAGGGTTCTCACAATGTTTATTCAACGATTCCATATACCAAATATACAGAATAAATGGTATCAGTTATGGTATCAATCCGTTAAAACTTTATAATTAAAAGCAGTTTTTGACTGGATAAAAACGCTTTAAATATGATTTAAACACCTCCATTAAATGAAATAATTTATGGGGTTTGTATTATGCTCCGTTAAACGGATTGCAAAGTTAGGAAATTTTTCTTGAATATTATCTATCAACAAATTAGATGTAAATTGTTCGCTTTCATAATGACCAATATCACAGATAATCAACTTCTGTTCAGCATCAAAAAATTCATGGTATTTAAAGTCGGCCGTAATAAATGCATCAGCCCCTACTGAAATGGCATCTTTTAGTAAAAAACTACCAGAACCGCCACAAACCGCAACTTTTTTGATTTTTTTAGGCAACAAAGCCGTGTGCCGAATCACTTTGGCTTTCATATTTTGTTTTACCATATTCAAAAAATCCACATTATCCATTTCTTGTGGTAGCCAACCGACCATGCCTGCGCCAACATTATCTAATTTATTTGTTAACGCATAAATATCGTAAGCTACTTCTTCATAAGGATGATTTTCTAACAAAGCCAATAAAACCTTCCGCTCATCTTGAGCCTTAAAAATGGTTTCAATCCTAACTTCTGCTTCCTGATGTTGCACCCCAACTTCTCCAACAAAAGGATTTGCATCATCACCACCTTTAAATGTTCCTGTGCCTTCTGTGTTAAAACTACATTCGCTGTAATTACTAATATCTCCTGCTCCTGCAGCAAATAAAGCATTTCTCACTTCATCAGCTTGTGCTGTAGGACAAAATGTAACCAGCTTTTTTAACAAGTTATTTTTAGGCGCCAAAATCTTAGCGTTTTGTATGCCTAACCTTTTACAAATTTCTCCACTTACGCCATGGGCAACATGGTCTAGGTTTGTGTGAATAGCATATAATGCGATGTTATTTTTTATCGCTTTTAGTACAACTCGCTCTACATAAGTTTTACCGTTAAACTTTTTTAACCCTTTAAAAACAATGGGATGGTGAGTGATAATTAGATTGCAATTTTTTGCAATTGCTTCATCAATAATCAGTTCTGTACAATCTAATGCAACTAAGGCTGCGTGAACTTCATCATTTGCATTTCCTACAATTAAACCAGCATTGTCATAATCTTCTTGATAATTAAGCGGGGCTATCTTTTCTAGGAAATTGGTAATCTCAGCTAACTTCATGCTATAAAAATAAGAAATCCTTACCCGCTTTTAAACAGATAAGGATTATTTATTCTTTTAAGCCCTCCCTTTCAGCGAAGGGTTGGGTGGGGTTATTGGAAATTTCCCATTCTTGTCATTTGTAAACTTTCGAATACCATACGTTGGTTATGCTCAAAGGCCAATTCTTTGTGGTTAATAATATCTACTATCGAACCAATCAAACATAATCCGCCAGTAAATAAATATAAAATACCCATACCAATTTGGTTAACGATAAATCTTTGTAAGCCTGGGACTAAAAACAATCCGATTACGCAGAACAAAAGCATATCACTTGGGTTTTTCCTTTTGCTTGAATAAATCATTAAAAACGTGCGTACTTGTTGTTCGTTTAAACCATTTGTTGCGGTTTGTAAGTAACTATATTCTTGAGGGGTTATACCCGGTAAAGACATAAATTGTGAGTCAAACATTGCTAATCCTCCTAAAATTTTAAATTAATTTCTTTTTGTTTATTAAATAATTGTTTGGTGAGCTGATAAATGCGTGAGCCAATCAAAATCAAAGCTGGTATACCGAACCAATGATGTGAAAAACTTGCACTAACATCTCCGTGAAACAATGCGGTTATCGACCTTCCCAATCCACATCCTGGGCACCAAGTTATTCCTAAATTTGCCAAAGGGCAAAGGCTAAAGTGATGCTCATGAGGGTTGGCTGTTGCTAACAACACCAAAGCTAAAATCCAAAATGTTAACTCTATCGGAAAGCTTTTAATGTATTTCATGTTCCTCGTTTTGTATTAATTAGAAACAATGATAAGATTTTTGTTACTGTTGCTAAAGTGTACTCGACAAACTCAAAAAAAATCTCGACAAACTCGGTTTTAGTTAAGATGTGAGAGAATAGATATGAGATTGAGACATAGATTTAACAAGTTATTTGAAAATGAATGGAAGTAATTCTTGGCGGTTTGTAGTCCCGCCATTCGCTGCAATCTTTTTAATCAAACCTATAAGGTTTTAAAAACCTTATAGGTCTTTATAAAAAGTATTTCCGCTGCTGTCAGGTTTAGGAACAACGTAAGTGCGCTATGCAAATCCCAAAAATGAAAAACTGCTTTTGCCATTTAGCCCCGGTTGTAGCGAGCACGAAGCTGAGGCACGAAGCGAGTAAAGCGGAAGACGGGACTGAACTTATTGACTTGTACTGGTTTTGCGCTTCAAATTATCAAATCTAAATACTTACAAAAATCGTTTAATTAAACTAAGTGTTCAAATCTTGATACTTGATACTAATTCTTTACCTTTACATAGTGAACATTCGCGACCTGATTAACAGATACAAAACAGACGAGCGTGTTGTTGCGACAGCAAAATCGTTAAACAAGGGAAAGGGCAGCAAAACCCAATTAAAGGGATTGGTGGGTTCTGCCGATGCTGTAATAGCCATTTCAACCTACTTTTTACTACACAAACCGCAGCTTTTTATTCTTCCAAATAGAGAAGAAGCATCTTATTTCCTTTCAGACTTGGAAGGAATTTTAGACAAAGAGGTATTATTTTTCCCTTCCTCTTTTAGAAAAGCTTTTGAGTTTACTCAAATAGATACGGCTAATGTGTTGGCAAGGGCCGAAGTATTAAACGAATTAAACCATCAATCTGAGTACGGAAAAATTGTAGTTACTTATCCAGAAGCATTAGCCGAAAAAGTTATTGACCGCTCGGTTCTAGAAAAAAACACTTTAGAGATTAGTCTTGGCGCTACTTTAGGCATCGATTTTATTAACGAGTTCCTTTTCGAATACGATTTTGAAAGGTCTGATTTTGTTTATGAACCTGGTCAGTTTTCTATTCGTGGTGGTATTGTAGATATATTTTCCTTCTCTCACGAATTGCCTTATCGCATTGAATTTTTTGGCGATACGGTAGAAAGCATTAGAACTTTTGAAATAGACACACAGCTTTCTGTAGACGATGTGAAAAGTTTAACTATCGTACCAAATGTGCAGGCGAAATTCTTAACCGAGAATAACATCAGCCTTTTAGATTATATAGAAAAAGACACACAACTCTGGTTTAAGGATGTAGAATATACTTTAGACATCGTAAAAGGTGGATACAAAAAAGCTATTGAACTTTGGAAAGCTTTAGGATTAGCTGAAAAACAACAAAACCCAAATTGGTTAGACCCAAAATTTTCTTTTACAGACGAGAAAATGTTGTCTGATTTATTTCAAGACTTTGCTTTAGCAGAGTTTGGAAAGCAGTTTTTTTATCAAACTGATGAGGTAATTCAATTTGAAACCAAACCGCAGCCATCATTCAATAAAGATTTCGACTTACTGATTAAAAATCTAAAAGAGAACGAAAGTCAGCATATTCACAATTTTATCTTTACAAACTCTACCAAGCAAACCGAGCGTTTGTATGCGATATTAGATGATATTGATAAAACAGCAAAGTTTACACCTGTTAATATTCCGCTTCGAGAAGGCTTTTTAGATGCCCAACAAAAGGTAGCTTTTTATACAGACCATCAGATTTTTGACCGTTTTTATAAATATCAATTAAAAAAGGGTTATCAACGCAGTCAGGCAATTACGCTTAAAGATTTACGTGAATTGAAGCCTGGCGATTTTGTAACGCATATTGACCATGGAATTGGGAAATACGCCGGTTTAGAAAAGGTAGAAGTTAATGGTAAAACCCAAGAAATGATTCGTTTGGTTTATGCCGATAACGATTTGCTTTATGTGAACATCAACTCTCTAAATCGCATTGCTAAGTTTAGCGGAAAAGATGGTACACAACCCAAAATGAATAAATTGGGTACCGAAGCTTGGGACAAACTCAAAAAGACCACAAAAAAAAAAGTTAAAGACATTGCCCGAGACCTAATCAAGCTTTATGCGATGAGAAAGGCTCAAGTGGGTACTGCTTTTGCACCAGACGGCTATTTAGAAACCGAACTCGAAGCTTCGTTTATTTACGAAGACACGCCCGACCAAGTTAAAGCAACGGCCGATGTAAAAAAGGACATGGAAGCGCCTCATCCAATGGATAGGTTAGTTTGTGGTGATGTAGGTTTTGGTAAAACAGAGATTGCGATTCGTGCTGCCTTCAAAGCCGTTGCAAATGGCAAACAAGCGGCTATCTTGGTGCCCACAACAATTCTTGCGCTTCAACACTTTAAGACTTTTTCATCTCGTTTAAAAGAGTTTCCTTGTACGGTCGACTATATCAATAGATTTAAAACTTCGAAACAAATTAAAGACACTTTAGAGCGTGTAGCCCAAGGAAAAGTAGACATCGTAATCGGTACGCACCGATTGCTAAGCAAAGATGTAAAGTTTAAAGACCTCGGCATCATGATTATTGATGAGGAGCAGAAGTTTGGTGTTGCCGCAAAAGAAAAGTTAAAAGCCATCCGTGTTAATGTTGATACTTTAACCTTAACAGCCACTCCTATTCCTAGAACCCTGCACTTCTCTTTAATGGGTGCTCGAGATTTATCGATTATGAGTACGCCACCGCCAAATAGGCAAGCGGTTAATACAGAACTTCACGTTTTTAATGATAAGTTAATTCAAGAAGCCGTACAGTTTGAATTGGATAGAGGCGGCCAAGTTTTCTTTATCCACAATCGTGTAAATGATTTACCCCAGCTTGGCGGATTGATACAAAAACTAGTGCCAAAGGCTAGAATTGGTATTGCACACGGGCAACTAGATGGTGATCAACTTGAAGATGTAATGCTCGATTTCATTAACGGAGAAAAAGATGTTTTGGTGGCCACAACCATTATTGAGGCTGGACTTGATATTCCAAATGCTAACACGATAATCATTAACCACGCACACATGTTTGGCTTAAGCGATTTACACCAAATGCGTGGCCGTGTTGGTCGTTCTAACAAAAAAGCATTTTGTTACTTGTTGAGTTTGCCGTTATCTACCTTAACCAATGAAGCGAGAAAAAGGTTAAGCGCCATTGAAGAGTTTTCTGATTTGGGAAGTGGATTTAACATCGCCATGCGTGATTTGGATATCCGTGGAAGTGGTAATTTATTAGGTGGCGAACAAAGCGGATTTATTGCCGAAATTGGTTTCGAGATGTACAATAAAATCTTAGATGAAGCTATTCAGGAATTGAAAGATGCCGAGTTTAAGGATTTATTTAAGGATGAACCTGAACGGGCGTTTGTAAACTTTACACAGGTAGATACCGATGTAGAATTGCATATTCCAGATGACTACGTAACTAGTATTACAGAGCGATATAACTTATACACTGAGCTTTCTAAGCTAGAAAACGAAACACAATTAGCGGCTTTTGAGAAAGAATTAAAAGATAGGTTTGGGCCAGTGCCACAACCTGTAAAAGCAATGCTGAAGGTTTTAAGATTACAATGGGTTGGTAAACGTTTAGGTTTTGAAAAACTAAGTTTTAAAAAGAATATTCTTCGTGGTTATTTCATCAGTGATAAACAATCTAAGTTTTTTGATTCAGAAGTGTTTAATAAAATACTAGCTTTTGCACAAATCCATCAACGATTGTGTAATTTAAAGGAAGTAAAAGATAGTTTACGGATTTCTTTCGATAACATTGCAAACGTTGATGAAGCAATAGAAATGCTGGAGTTGATTTTGTAGTTGATAGCTAATGGTCAATCGTCCATGGCCATGAACCATAGTCTATTAACCATCAACCTAATTCTTAGATTATGGACCCACAAATGTTAACCGAGCTGGTTACAATGAAAATGCCTTTTGGTAAATACAAAGGGTGGATTATTTCTCGTTTACCAGAAACTTATTTGGTTTGGTTTCATAGCCAAGGTTTTCCTCCTGGCAGATTAGGACATTTATTGGCAACTATGTATGAAATTAAGTTAAATGGTTTGGAGTATTTGTTGCAAGGGTTGAAGAAATAATTTGTTATTCAGAGCGCACCTATCCCGACTTCTTCGGGAGTGAAGAATCTATTTCTATAAATTAAGCGTAGAGATTCCTCCGAAGTCGGAATGACAAATTCTGATTATATCTCACATCCATTTTCATCACAAACTGCGTCATCGTTTTTATTTAATGATTTTAGTTGTGTTTTAGGCTGCGTACTTTGCCATTCGGTAAAGCTTTGCACAATTGCCTGCTCAAACGCTGGAATTGGTTGTGCGCCAGATAAAGCGTATTTCCTGTCGAACACAAAATAAGGGACTCCCCTAACGCCTAATTGTTGACTTTCATAAACGTCGTAACGAACAGCTTCTGCAAAATCATCGCCTTGCAAAACTTGAACTGTTTCTGTTTTATCCAAACCTAAATCTTCAGCAATGCTGATTAATGTTTCGTGTTTAGCAATGTCTTTTGCACCCATAAAATGGGCGTTAAATAATGCTTCTTCTGCTTGGTCTTGTAATCCTTTGCTTTTAGCGAAATGTAAAAATCTGAGTGCATCAAAAGAATTAGCGGGAACATTGGTATCGAAGTTTAAATTCAACCCAACATTTGAAGCCATTCCAACAACCTGATCAGTCATTTGTTTAGCTTGCTCAACGGACATCCCTTTCGCTCTAGCTAAATAGGTGTATAAATCTTCGTTGGTTGTATTATGATAGTCTGGATTAAGTTGAAAACTCTTCCATTCGACTTCAATATCATCCTTAAATGGTAATTTCTCAATTGCTTTTTCAAAATGTCTTTTGCCTATATAACAAAATGGGCACATCACATCCGACCAGATTTCTACTTTCATCAAACAAAGGTAGGCTTGGTAGTTTTTTGAATGGTAAGCTAAAAGTAAAAACCCAACTAACCAAAAGGTTAGCTGGGTCTTTAAAGCGCTTGTCAGTCTGAGCTTGTCGAAGACTTAGCGCCCGAAGCAATCTTTCTTGCAGGATAGATTGTTCATTAGTCATCCGATGATTATAGCGGGGTGCATATAATCATCGGATGACTAGCCTAGTTATTTATACAATTGGTTAAACATCCATTTAAATGTTCCATGAGTCTGAGACCTAAAAGTAATTTCTGGGCCAAAGGCGAATAATTTTCCTTTGCCATAATCAGCCTCGAAAGCCGCAACCCCATCTTGCAAATAGCTTTGTCCCCAAGCCCAACCACTACGTAAAGGAGTTGAGTTAGCAAACCAAGCTAAAGGTTTAATTTTTCCGCTTGAAACTGCGTCAGCACTTAACTTAAATACCGGACTGTTGTCAAAATAAACATCTGCTGTTTTGTCCATTCCCCAGTTTGCAGATTGGGTTTTGTCTACAGCAACATTCAATACGCTTCCAGGAACATAATATTTCTCTGCTGGCAACCTCTTTTCAACTCCTGCAATTAATTCAACCATCGCATTGCGAACAGGTAAATTTAAATGGGCTGCTAAATTTGTGGCCGTACCAATGGCAACAATTTCACCTCCTGCTTCCAAGAATGCTTTTAATTGAGGGATTGATTTGTCTTGACTCATTCTTCCAACTCTAGCTCTAAATTCTTCTGGAATAGTTTCTAAAGCTGGCGTTCCAAAGCCACCTCTGCCACCTCCAGCACCACCAACTATGGCATTAGCGCTATAAGCCGGAATTGAACCATCAACAAAAACAATCACATCATATTTGTCTTTTAAGCTTCCTTTATCAATATCTGGCGCATAAATTACGGTTGCATCAAAATGGTATTGTTCCATGATAAATCTAATCCATCCTGAATCCATTGAACCTCCGTAAGTATCCCAAATCGCAATTCTAGAGGGAGCAATTTTTATAGCTTTTGCTGGTTTAGGGCCCGAAACAATCCTCATTCCGAAACCGTGTTCTGCTTTATCTAAAATACTTTTAGCTTTTGACGAAGCTGGCACATAAAACGAGCCATCCGTGGCATTGCGATAAACTTCGGCACCGCCCTTTAATAATTCATTTACTGCTAAATAACTTTCGTTGGCATAAGAACTCAACACATATCCACTACCAGAAGGCAATGCTTTTGGTGTTGCTTTTAATAATTTGCCATAAGGTAATTTCTCAAAAGGACCGTCCAATTTATCTTGGATTCTATCGAATTTAACATTCATTAAATAAGCCAATGTCCAACCCGCAGCATCATAAGGTGCAATTGGTGGGCCTCCTTCATATTTAAAATCGTTCGGGTGGTCTTGTGGCTCAAACATATCCAAAACGTGCGGACGAAATGCTTGGTCAGTTTTAACTACATAACTTCCTGTAGGATAATTTTTACCAGCAACAGTAAATGGAGCTGTTGCTTTTTGAACTTGAATACCTGTTCTAATCAACGCGTTTAAAAAGCGAATGGCAGTTGTAAAATCTGGCTGGTCTGCTGAAAGGATGTAACCTCTAGCATCACGATTAACAGGGTTTTTCATCACTGTATCCAAATACTTTACAGACATCCCTCCTCTTCCTTCAAAACCACCCCCACCCTGTGTTGTTGCAGTAGCTGGTCTTCCACTTTGTGCAGCGGCATTAATGGCGTCAATCTTTTTAGGAGAGAACGACCAAGTATCTTTACTTCCTCTATCAATTGAGTTTTTACCCATTTGATAAATATTGTACAATAGTTCATCGTGGTAACGTTGAGCGTAGTTCAATACTGCATAATTTAATGAAACCGAGTAATCAATCGAGTTTTTGAAATACCATTTTTGAGGTAATATTGGATTTGGCGAATCGCCATTTGGCAATAACCGCGAAGGAACTAAAGGAATATCTGATGGTGTTGGACTACCCACAATTTCGGTTAACAAACCAATCATGTTATGGAAATATGTAGTTGTTCTTAATCCGCCATTATACCATGTAGAAAATACAGAACCTCCACGTTGTGTATAACCTGGCTTAGATTCGACATTCATTCTATTGTGCATTGCCGCTCCTACTGCATCAATTGTGGTTAAAACAATTGGATCAAAAACATAATTGTAGGGGTCGCGGTAAGGAGGCCCAGCCACAACCGTTCCTGCCGGACCAGCCTGGTGGTGGTTATACATAATTTGCGGTATCCACTCTACAAACAATTGTCGACCCATATTTTGAGTTTCCTTTAAGTTTAGCATAAAGAAATCTCTATTGTTATCGTGACCTGCGTATTTTTCGTACAAACGAGGAAGACCATTTGCTGACCTTTTCTTTGGGTCTTTTTCTCTCATGTACCAATCACTTACCAACTCTTGTCCGTCTGGGTTAGCGTGTGTCATCAACACAATCACGTTATCCATAATTTTATTGGTTTCTGCATCAATTTTGCTCGAAAGGTTGTAAGCCATCTGGATTAATTGATGAGCTCCCACAACTTCGTTTGCATGTAAACCGCCGTCTATCCAAACTACCGCTTTACCTTCTGCCGCTAAGGCTTTTGCTTGGTCTGGAGTTAAACCTTCAGCATGAGCCAACTTCTGAGAAATTTCTTTGTAACGAGCTAAATTCTTATGGTTTTCTGGAGAAGTAATGATTAACATATACTGGCTTCTACCCTCTTCGGTTTTACCGATATCAACTAGTTTTACTCGCTTAGAAGTCTCTGCTAGCTTTTTAAAATAAGCTTCTGTTTGGGTGTAATTGGCCAATTGATAATCATCGCCAATTGTAAAGCCAAAATGTTCTTTTGGTGTGGGAATGTTTTGTGCCATTGCCGATTGAATGCAAAAAAGCATTGCAACCAACAACAAACTGCGTTGGTAAAGTTTTGCCATGGAATTTAGTTTAGGGGTTTATAAACCAAATATAAAAGAGAATGAGTATTAACCTATGGCTGTTATTGATTTGTTACAGACCAACCCCCAACCCCTTAAAGGGGGCTTTGGAATGTTGGATTATATGTTGTGAATAAATTTTAAGTCCCCTTCAGAGCCTGCTCCGATTTTTACATCGGAGGCATTTAGGGGTTTAAAATCAGATACAGATAAACATAAACCACAGGCGCTGCAATTAGCAAACCATCAAATCTATCTAAAAAGCCTCCATGACCTGGTAAAAAACTACCAGAGTCTTTGGTGTCTAAGCTTCTTTTCAACATGGATTCTACCAAATCGCCAAGCGTACCGAAACAAACAATTAGAACGGCCATTCCTGCCCAAATAAAAGGATTCATTTCTGGGAAAAATCTTGAAATTACATAAGAAACTACTAAGCTGGTAAACATCCCGCCAAAAAAGCCTTCCCAAGATTTTTTTGGAGAATGACGTTCAAATAACCTTGTTTTGCCCAATTTTACTCCAAATAGGTACGCTCCAGTATCACTAGCCCAAAGCATCAATAAAAAAGCCAGCGGCAAGTGAAAATTGTAATTGTTAAAATCTGCTAAAAACCCTAGCGAATAGAAAAAGCAAAAAGGGACAGTTACGTAAATAAATCCCACAAACGTGTAGGAAATGTTAGCAAAGGGAATTTTTTCTTTTTTATATAGTTCGAAGATAAAAACCGAAAATACCAAAGGTACAATCAGCAATAAATATTTTAATCCGAATTGGAAAAAGTGATAACTAGCTGTTAGTAGAAAAATCACTGCCGCAGCAAAAACACCAATGTTTCTATGCGGACGAATCCCTCCTATTTTAACCATTTTATAGAATTCTAACAAGGCAACAATGCTTAAAATTAAATAGAAACCTGTAAAAGCATAGCCATTTAGCAAAGAGGCAAGCATCACGATAGTAAAAAAGAAAGCGGTTATTGCTCTGGTCTTCATAAAATAGGTAAGATGTAAAATGGAAGATGAAAGATGTTCGCCATAAATTAAATTTCTTGTTGCACTTCTTCCTTTTTGGTTGTTTTGTCTTTTAAAATCCAAAACAAAGCTATGGTTAATATTGCACTAATTAAATAGCCGTACCAAGCAATATTTGTTTCGTCTGCTTTATCCATCGGTAAATTATTTCGTTGAAAATACCACATCAACGTTACAGCATAAGCATTATTTAAAAAGTGAGCAAAGATAGTATACCAAATATTTTTAGTCCAGAAGTAAATATAGCCGAACATCGCACCCAAAAATAACCTCGGAAAAAATCCAAAAAATTGGAAATGTATAGTGCTAAATATTATGGCAGAAAGCCAAATCGCAACGTGTGGATTTTTAATCAATCTTAAAAATGTTCTTTGCAACCCGCCCCTAAAAATCAATTCTTCGCAAATTGCAGGAACCAAACCTACCACAAAAAGGTTAATGGCCAAGGCCCCAAAAGATTTACCTGCTAAAATTGCCTTTGTAGTTACAGCCCCTTGGTCTTCCATTTCTCTCATCCACTTTTCTATTTTACTGAAAGATTCAGGCAGGTGTAAATTCATATTCCACTCGTTTACCCAACCCAATAATGGCGTAGCGCAAAGCATTAATAGAAATACGATACCCAACAAATTGATGTTAGGCGTTTTCATCCCGTAAAAATGGTGTGGTTTTTTACCTTCAAAAATGGCCAAAGCAACCGCGGGAACCAAAAAGAATCCAATCTGTTGGGCGGTTATTAGAATTTTCAGCGCACCAACATATCGCAAATCGCTTCCAGTTGTCCACTCTAAATTTCTAATTAAATCTAAACCATAAATGCCTAAACAGATTACAAACCCAATAACGGCAAAAACAATAACGCCAACAATGGCGCCAGCTACCAGTATTAATAGTTGTAAAAACGGATGATTTTCTTCTCTAGTTGGTATGGTGAATTGCATTATTTTGAATTTTTGTACCTTTGTACCATTAATTTGGTTTGAAGATAGAAAAATGTCTGTAAAGATAGGAAATATAGATTTGGGAGAGTTCCCTTTGTTGTTAGCGCCGATGGAAGACGTGAGCGATCCACCTTTCCGTTACGTTTGCAAACAAGGTGGTGCAGATATGATGTACACAGAGTTTATTTCTTCTGAGGGATTAATTCGTGATGCGGCAAAAAGCCGTAAAAAACTAGATATTTTCGAGTACGAAAGACCAATTGGTATTCAAATTTTTGGTAGCGATATCGAAAGTATGCGTGAAGCAACTGAAATTGCAACCCTTGCCGGACCAGATTTAATGGATATTAATTATGGTTGTCCTGTTAAAAATGTGGCTTGTCGTGGTGCGGGCGCAAGCTTACTTCAAGATATAGACAAGATGGTAAAAATGACAGATGCTGTTGTAAAAGCAACACATTTGCCTGTTACCGTTAAAACCCGTTTAGGTTGGGATGATAATACCAAAAATGTTGAAGAAGTTGCGGAGCGATTACAAGATATTGGCATACAAGCTTTAACCATTCACGGCAGAACAAGAGCTCAATTATATAAAGGCGAAGCCGATTGGACATTGATTAGGGAGATTAAACGTAATCCACGTATTAAAATTCCAATTTTTGGTAACGGCGATGTGGATAGTGTAGAAAAAGCTGCTGCTTGGAGAATGGAATATGAAGTAGACGGAATCATGATTGGTAGAGCCGCAATTGGCTATCCGTGGATTTTTCGTGAAGTAAAACATTTCTTTAAAACCGGCGAGCAATTGCCTGGGCCAACTTTAGATGAAAGAATTATTGCTTGCCGTACGCACTTAAATAAATCTATTGAGTGGAAAGGCGATAAAGTTGGTGTATTTGAAATGAGAAGGCATTATGCTAATTATTTTAAAGGTTTGCCAGATTTTAAGCAGTACAGAATGATGTTGGTTAAAGAAGAAAATATCGAAACCATTAATCAAATATTAGACGAAGTGGCAGAAAAATACGAGCACATTGCACCTTTTTCTGAAATGGCTTGATTCTTGAAAAGCTTTTTATAAATTTAACAAATGGTTACAGCTATAACTCAAGGTGTAAAAATTTCGGTAGAAACCATTTACCAAGACGAGCATTCAAATCCTGCTAACGAACATTATATGTTTGCTTACCGCATAGAGATAGAAAACTTGTCAGATTATGCAATTCAACTGATGCGTCGCCAATGGTTTATCTTCGATTCAAACGGCTCGGTAAGAGAAGTTGAGGGAGAAGGTGTAGTTGGTATACAACCAGTTATCGAACCTGGCAAAAGTTATTCATACGTTTCTGGATGTAACCTTAAAACCGATATCGGAAGTATGAAAGGCCATTATTCCATGATTCGTTTGGTTGATGAAACCAATTTCGATGTAGATATTCCAGAATTTGAATTGGTTGTTCCTTATAGACTCAATTAAATTTAAATATTTCTTTGTCATTCAGAGCGTTCTTTGTCATTCAGAGCGCAGCGAAGAATCTATTTAAGTTTTTTCCCTTTTGGAAAAACAAAATCAGTAGTTCTTGGCTTCTGCAGCCCTGCTTTCCGCTTTACTTCACTACGTTACGTGCTCGCTACCATCAGCCTGCCTGCCGGACAGGCAGGGTTTATTTTACTTAGGACAGGAGTTCTTTTGTCCATTAGCACCTACCATTGTTCATAAACCCGAGCGAAACGAAAATACTTTTTTGTCGCCAAGATAGTCATCCGATGAATACTGGTAATGATGCCCATATTCATCGGATGACTAAAATAAATCACAAAAAAGATTGTAGTGAAGAGCGGGACTGAATTTTCCGAAAAGCACTTCCAAACATTTTCACAAAAAAAAGGACGATAAAATTAATCATCGTCCTTGAGTTCATTTGTGTTAAAATAACTAATCTCTGCTTCTTCCAAATAACATTGAAGCATAATAAAGCAAGTTGGCCAATGCACCTAAAGCTGCAACCACATAAGTCATGGCCGCCCACCAAAGTGCATCTTTTGCTTGTACATTTTCCTCGTCGGTATACATTACACCCCGATTATTTCTTAACCATAACAATGCTCTTTTACTGGCATCAAACTCTACAGGCAATGTTATAAAACTAAATATAGTTACCAATGCCAATCCAGCAACACCGATGCCTAAAACAATTGGTGTTCCTTTAAAAACGATTAAAAAAACGCCTATTAAAAGCACCCATTGCAAAAGGTTAGAAGAAATACTTACAATTGGCACCATGCTAGAGCGAAATTGCAACCAATGATAAGATTTTGCATGTTGTACTGCATGTCCACATTCATGAGCCGCAACGGCTGCTGCGGCAACACTACGGCCATAATACACGTCTGTACTTAGGTTTACAGTTCGTGTTGATGGATTATAGTGGTCTGTTAATTGTCCGTCTAAACTCAATACATTTACATCGTAAATGCCATTGTCGTGTAGCATCTTTTCAGCTACTTCCTTTCCCGAGAAACCTGAGTTGAGTTGCATTTCTGCATATTTTGAGAATTTATTTCTAAATCGCCATTGCACAAATATACTCAACAAAATTACCGGGATAATTAAAATTAAATAAGTTCCCATATCGATTTTTGTATGTTTTTCATACGCAATAAATCAAAAAGTGTTCCCATATTTGATAAGCATAAAAAATTTACAAACGCTAATCTATGCCAAACAACCTCTCTTATTGGGAAAAGAAGAATTTCTTTAGCACCGATGTAATTATAATCGGTAGCGGAATTGTTGGCCTAAATGCAGCAATCACAATTAAAACAGCAAATCCGAAAATTAGCATTTTAGTATTAGAAAGGGGCTTTTTGCCATCAGGAGCTAGTACAAAAAACGCAGGTTTTGCTTGTTTTGGCAGTTTATCTGAATTAATAGAACAAGAAAAATTATGTGGCCCAGGTGGATTGCATAGCCTTATTTCTAAAAGGTGGAAAGGTCTGCTAAAGCTTAGAAACTTGCTGGGCGATGACAATATTCAATTCAAAAATTATGGTGGATATGAGCTATTTAAGCCAGAACAGCAGATTTTAGCTGAAGAATGTGTATCAAAATTAAGCCATTTCAATGCATTAATTGAAGATATTGTGCTACAAAAAGATGTTTACACGCAGGCCAATCGTAAGATTGCTGATTTTGGTTTTAACGGAATCAATGTGCTCTTGGAAAATAAATTAGAAGCCCAAATTGACCCAGGTTTGATGATGAAAGCTTTAATAGCCAAGAGCAAATCGCTAGGCGTAGATTTGATGAGTAATTGCAAGGTTGATGATTTGATTGCAGAAGATGATGGAATTGCCTTAATAACAGACCAAGGAAAGTTTACCTGTAAAAAGGTATTGTTAACAAATAATGCTTTTGTAAGTGAGCTTTTGCCAAATCTAGCCGTAACCCCTGGTCGCGGACAAGTTGTAGTAACTAAGCCTATTCCCAATTTAAAAATTAAGGGGACTTTTCATTACGATAAAGGCTATTATTATTTCAGAAACATTGATGATAGAGTGCTGTTGGGCGGAGGAAGAAATTTAAACTTTAGAGCAGAACAGACCACACAATTTGGAGAAACTGAATTGGTACAAAACGCTTTATGTCAATTATTAAAAGACGTTATTTTACCAGAAACTGATTTCGAAATTGAACACAAATGGAGCGGTATCATGGCTTTTGGTCCGCAATTGGCCCCAATTATTGAAGAGGCCAAACCAAATATTTTTTGTGCAGTTCGCTGCAACGGAATGGGCATTGCAATTGGCAGCCATACAGGAGAAGAAGCGGGAGAGATTGTGTTAAAGAGTTTGTAAGTTATTAGATAGCCACAGATTCGCAGATTATTGATTTTACTTGAAAAAATAATAGCTAAGTGTACATTTTGTTAATGTCCTTGATTTAAAAGTTATTTTTTGCCTTCATCAACTACACCATATTTCACCCCGGCCTTTCTAAAAAGGTCTTTGAATAATGCTATCTTTTTATAATCTAATTCTTTTCCAAGGTTTATTTTCTTAGAGCTCGATACGATTTTTTCGCAGTCAAAACATATTTCTATAAAATCAAAGCATTTACTTCTTTCATCTAAAAATAATATGCCATTTCTCGGTTCATAACACTTTTTTTCTCCCGTTATATTGGGCTTTCTTAAATAACCATAATTGTAAAGTATATCTGAAAGCTTATCTATACCGTTAGAGGTTAACGTTTTAATCTCTTCAAAAGGCTCTGTGCAAATTGGCCTCTTTAGATTGGGCATATTTACCTTTGCTTTTTTATTTACATCCTTATCGGTGTACATAGAAAATTTATAAGAAACCAATTGAATTTTTGCAGCTTTATTGAATGGATAATTTTTTAATCTTGTTGGTAAGCTTAATTTATAAACGCGTCCAAACACACCATAATCCTCTTTAACATCTAAAAAAAGATCTTTTTTCTTTTGTCCATAAGACAGTATTGAAAGGAGAGTAAAAAGATATATTAATTTGATTTTCATTATTAAACCTAATTAAAATATTAATAATCTGCGAATCTGCGGCTAAAGATTATTCAAAAACTATCGTCTTATTGCCACTCACAAAAACCCTATCTTCCAATACTTGTTCTAGTGCTTTGCTCAATACAGCTTTTTCAATTTCCCTACCCGCAACAGCCATTTGTTTGGCGTCAAAAGTGTGGTTAACGTGTATGGTTTGTTGAGAAATAATTGGTCCTTCATCTAAATTATTGGTCACAAAATGAGCCGTTGCTCCAATGATTTTAACGCCCCTTTCAAAAGCCTGTTTATAAGGATTTGCACCAATAAACGCAGGTAAAAAGGAGTGATGTATATTGATAATTTGATTCGAATATTGAGCAATGAAATCTGGCGAAAGAATACGCATAAACTTCGCCAACACAATATAGTCTAATTGATAATTTGATAATAGACTTGTGATTTCATTTTCAAATTCAGCCTTACTTTTATCTTCGTGAGAAACATAAAAAAATGGCACTTCAAATTTCTCAGCAAAATCTCTTAGCGTTTCGTGGTTTCCAATTACACATTTAACTTTTGCACCCAGCGTTTTAAAATTATCTCTCACTAGGATATCTGCCAAACAATGAAATTCTTTAGTCACCAATAATGCAATGTTCTTTTCTACTTGTGGAATTAAACGAACATCAGCTTCTGTTGGCAAATTATTCAGTAATTCTTGTTGCAAATTATTATGGTTTTCCACAGTTCCGCTACATTCAATTCGGGTAAAAAATTGCTGCTTTACTTCATCCACAAATTCACGCATGGCGATGATATTTAATTGATGTAGTGCTAAAACCCGAGTGATATTGGTTACTAATCCAACGCTATCTTTACATTGAATGAGGACTAAAAGATTATTCATTTGGTAAATATAAGCTTATCCAACTTTTTGGAACAGGTTCATCTTCAATATTTAAAGAATTTATTTAATTTTTTCTATCCTTAGCTATTTTATAAGCCTTTACTATCATATCGGTATCATTAATAAGCTTAGTTAAAAGGGGATATATTTTCGGTTCTAAACATTCAATATAAAAAGTTCGCTTCTCTTTTTTCAGTCCTTCTGTTATGGTAAAAAAGCAATAGGTATTTGCTTTAATTCTTTCCTCTTTTTGTGGTTCAACTAATATTGAATCAGGTATTTTAATCAATCCTTCTAAAAATTTAAAATAGCTTTTATGAGTTGTTCTGTAAATGGAAATGCTTTCTTGCTTATAAAAAGTATTTGATTCTTTAATGGCCTCTAACTTTGATTGGTAATAATCAAGAGAATCTTTACTCATCGAATCTATATCTGTTTTTGCTATCAAGCGAGAAACAATTCTTTTATCCTCATCAGAAAATGAAAATTTCCTTACACTATCTATCTTTTTAAAGTCAATCTTGATTTCATCTTCCGTTTTATAAATATCAAAAGTATAGCCTTTTTTAGCATCAATTGGCTTAATTTCCATCTTGATAAAAACTTCCTTTTTGTCTTGTGAAAAAGACAGCATGGGTAACAGTAAAAAAACAATATATAACCTCTTCATTAATATTTCCATTTATAAGGGTTAAAGATAATTGCCTCTTATACATCAAAACCTTAAATAATGTTAAACCTTTTCATTAGCAAAATGCCTTATTATTTTCTATTTTTGATAAAAATATTAGCAAAATGGAAATACTTGTTGTTATACTTTTAGTTATTGTTGTATTGTTAATTATTGCTGTATTGCTAAGAAAACCTGATACAAACAATGAAACTATCAATTATTTAAAGGACGAAAAACTTAAATTAGAAGACGAGTTAAATGATTTACGTGAGCGTTTTTCTGCAGAGCGAAGTAATTTGATTAAAGCCGAAGCTTTGGTTAATTCACATCGTGATAAACTTGCCGAGCAACAAAAGAACCTGGAAGATTTACAACAGAAATTTACCTTAGAATTTTCGCTTATTGCCAATAAAATATTGGATGAAAAGACCGCAAAGTTCACTGCACAAAATCAGACTAATTTAGATTCTATTCTAAACCCATTAAAAGCTAACATCAAATCTTTTGAAGAAAAGGTAGATAAGGTTTACCAAACTGAAGCAGCAGAGCGAAGTCAGTTAAAAGGTGTTATTTTTCAATTGATGGACCAAAGTAAACAAATCCAAGCTGACGCAAATAACTTAACAAAAGCACTTAAAGGCGATAGCAAAAAACAAGGAAATTGGGGCGAAGTTATCTTAGAAAGAGTTTTAGAACGTTCTGGATTAATAAAGGATAGGGAATATCGCATCCAAGCAAGCATTACTAGCGCCGAAGGCGCCCGTTTTCAGCCTGACGTGATAGTTGACCTGCCTGATGATAAACATTTGATTGTAGACGCTAAAATTAGCTTGGTTGCTTACGAGAGAATGATGAGTGCAGAAACTGATGAAGAAAAATTAATCAACCTGAAACAGCATCTCCTTTCTGTAAAATCTCATATTGATGGTTTAGCTGGTAAAAACTATCAGAATTTGTATCAAATCAATTCTCCTGATTTTGTTTTACTATTTATGCCAATAGAATCATCTTTCAGTGTAACTGTTCAAGCAGATAATGAATTATTTAATTATGCCTGGGATAGAAAAGTTGTTATTGTAAGCCCGACGACTTTATTAGCAACTCTACGCACCATTGCCAGCATTTGGAAAGTAGATAGACAAAATAAAAACGTATTTGAAATTGCAGAAGAAGCTGGAGCTTTGTACGATAAATTTGTTGGCTTTTTAACCGATATGGAAAGTATTGGAAAACACATTAATTCTACTCAGAAAGCTCACGATGATGCCTTTAAAAAATTGCAATACGGTAATGGAAATTTAATTGGTAAAGTAGAAAAGATTAAAAAACTAGGAGCAAAGACAAAGTTTAATAAACAGATAGATAGTAAGTTTTTGGAGAATGATGAGGACTAATAGAGTTCGTCATGCTCAGCTTGACTGGGCATCGTAATGCGAAATACAAACTATGCTTTTGTATTAAATTTTATCTTACTTATCTCCCAATAAATGACTTTAGCTCAGTAAGATAAAAAGGAGAAAAATACTTTTTCTTAGTATCAGGCTCTGTTGTTGCACCAGAAACAATTCCAACTACCTTCCCATTTTCATCTACCACAGGCGCTCCACTTAAACCACCAAATAACTCTGGAACAATTACATCTTTTAGCAAAATACGATTGCCAATTATTTTATAAAATTCAAATTCGTAAACCCTTTGTTCGCCACTTTCCATTTTTCTCGTCCAGCCAACCGCATATAGCTTTTCTCCAGGTATAAGTTCAGTAGTTCTAATTTCTAATGGCTTAATCTTAGAATGATTTTCCTTGATAGAAAAAACCAATAAATCATTAATATAGGTCGATTTATCTGCTAATAATTCAGCCTTATTTTCGTTTAATAATTTATCAGTAATTACCAATTCGTTATTTTTTGTCAAAGGATATAAACTCCAAGATTTGATACTATTTTCGAGAGAAACAGCTTTCATATGATCTGATTTGATAACATTTAGCAAATGTTTTGCGGTAATGGCCAATGTATCCTTCGCATACTTTAAGAGAAATCCACAACTAAATCTAGGCTGGTCAAACTTTGAATCAAAAAAGGTAATACCATTAACCAAAGTAATATCATCGAACTTTTTTGATGATACTTTTTCTTGAGCCAAAGAATTTAAGGTAATGGTTATTAAAAAGGCAAATAGGATGATTGATTTCATAGTTTACCTTTAATATTTATATTGCAAGGTTACCTCTTATGTGAATATATCCCAACTCTTTTGCTTTCTTAAAATCTTCATTACCTTCTGTTGGATTATGTTTTCCAGATATTACGGTTGCAAACGAACCTCTTGCATAATAAGCCTCACCATAATCAGGCTTTAGTTTTATGGCCATATCAAAATCCTTCCATATACTACCATCATAAATATGGCCTTTATATGCTACAATAGCTCTTTTAAGAAATGCTTCTGCAAGATTTGGATTTGACTTTATAGCTTTTGTAAAAGACTTAAAAGCTTCTTTATAGTTTTCATTTTTAGCCAAAAGCAATCCCTTTTTATAAAATTTATTTGCTTTTCCAGTATCTAATGAAAGTGTTGCTGATGTATGTTTATTATAACTGTACTTTTCATTAGCATTAGTAAAACTAATTTGAAATAGGAAAATAAAAAGTATAGCTATTTTTTTCATAATACAGTATTTTTAAAGTTTTGTCATTCTGAGCTTCTTTGTCATTCCGAGGTACGAGTAATCTATTTAGTAGATCCTTCGCTGCGCTCTGGATGACAAAAGAGAGTTACCCCTTAAAAGCGTTCCAACCTTGTGCCTTAATCTCATGTGATACATTAGATTTTGAAATCATATTACATCCAGAATTTTTATCAGTAATATGACCTATGATACTGATATCAACATCATTTTTCAACTTTGTGTAATCACTTTGTTTAATGGTAAATAACAATTCATAATCTTCACCACCATTTAATGCACAAACCGTTGGGTCTAAACCTAATTCACGAGCTGTTTCATAAGTCATTGGGTCAATAGGAATTTTTTCTTCGTACAAGGTACATCCTTTTTCGGATTGCGTACAGATGTGTAAAATTTCAGAAGCTAAACCATCAGAAACATCAATCATAGATGTTGGTTTTATCTTCATTTGAGCTAATAAATCAACAATATCTCTTCTTCCTTCTGGTTTCAATTGACGCTCAATAATGTAATCTTTACCTTCTAAATCTGGTTGTAATTGTGGATTTTCTAAAAAGATTTGTTTCTCTCTTTCCAAGATTTGTAAACCCACATAAGCTCCACCTAAATCTCCAGAAACACATAATAAATCTCCTTCTTCAGCACCATTTCTATAGCAAATATCTTCCGCCGCTGCGTGACCAATACTGGTTACAGAAATAACTAACCCTTGCTTACTTGAAGAGGTATCTCCACCAATTAAATCAATGTTAAATTTATTACAAGCTAGCTCAATTCCTTTGTAAATTTCTTCAACAGCTTCTAAAGGAAACTTGCTCGAAATACCAATGGAAACTGTAATTTGAGTAGCAATTCCATTCATTGCATAAATATCACTCAAGTTAACTTGAACAGCTTTATAACCTAAATGCATTAATGGCACATAGGCCAAATCAAAGTGAATTCCTTCTAACAATAAATCGGTAGATATTAACACTTGGTCTTTAAAATCTAATACTGCAGCATCGTCACCAACTCCTTTTAAACTGGTTTCGTGCTGTATTTTAAAGTTGGTTGTTAAGTGTTTTATCAATCCAAATTCACCTAAATCTGATATCGCTGTTCGTTCTTTATTTTCAAACATAATTTTTTATTTCTTTCTGTCATCCAAACTTGTGCCGATTTTACATCGGTAGCAAGCGAAGGATCTATCTCAATAGATTCCTCCAAAGTCGGAATGACAATACTTAACTTACAATCCCAAACTTGCTGAAATTTCTAACATTCTTTCTATTGGTTTACGAGCTTCTACAATAATATTTTCAGGTACTGTAACCTCTGGTAAACCATTTTTTAAACACAAATACAATTTCTCTAATGTGTTTCTTTTCATATACGGACAGTCATTACAAGCACAACTATTATTTGGTGGTGCCGGAATAAATGTTTTTGTTGGACAAGCTTTTTCCATCTGGTGGATAATTCCACTTTCTGTTGCCACAATAAATTCTTCTGCTGGATTATTGATTGCATATTTTAACAATCCAGTAGTACTTCCAATATAATCAGCCATTGCCAAAACAGCTTCTTCACATTCTGGATGTGCAATAAACTTTGCATTTGGATGGCGTTCTTTTAACTTGGTAATTTTCTCTCTCGAAAATATTTCATGTACCATGCAGGCACCATTCCACAACACTAAATCTCTTCCTGTTTTTTTAGCAACCCAAGCACCTAAGTTTTTATCAGGACCAAAAATAATCTTTTGCTCTTTTGGCAAGCTTTCCACAATTTGTACTGCATTTGTTGATGTACAAACAATATCACTTAACGCTTTTAGTTCAGCTGTACAATTCACATAGGTAATCACCAAATGGTCTGGATATTTTTCCTTAAACTTTTTAAACAGGTGAGGTGGACAGCTATCAGCCAAGGAACATCCAGCTTTTAAATCAGGTAATAAAACCGTTTTATTCGGAGATAAAATCTTAGCAGTTTCTGCCATAAAATGCACTCCAGCAAACACAATTATATCTGCATCTGTTTTAGCAGCTTCTTGAGATAGTCCCAAACTATCTCCAATATAATCAGCAATATCTTGTATATCAGGCTCTTGGTAGTAATGAGCTAATATCACTGCATTTTTCTCTTTCTTTAATTTTTCAATTTCATCAAATAAATCAAGGGTAGGATCAATCGCTTCATCAACAAATCCTTTTTTATTTAATTCTTCTAAAACATCTATAGTCATCATCGCATTCTTTTTGGTAGCTCTTAACTTTTGTAAAGATAGCTGGTTTCAACAGTACAATAATTTATAATTATTTAAAAATTAAAAGAATCTTATTACTTATTAAGGTGTTGGTACTGTGAGTAAGTTCTTAATTTAAATGAGGTAAAATGACTTATCACATAGTTACCAACAATTAACATTCATTTTTATTATAAACTTAAGCTGATTTACAACGTTATACTAATTCACTAAAAAACTTATCAATACCTAAATGTGTATTGTTAGTTGTGGTGTAAAAAGTTAATAAACTATGCAAAGTTGCTTAAAAATAATGTAAAAGATTGTGTCAAATTACCTTTTTACCTTAGCTTTAAACATTCAAAAATAGTTGTTGGTTTTATTTAGACATTCTGTTAACACTATTTAAGATGTTCTTAACAAGTTTGTGATTTACGTTAATTTTAATGAGGAAAGTCGATTTTTTAGTCATAGGTTCTGGTATAGCAGGTTTAAGTTTTGCTTTAAAGGCTGCTAAACACGGAAAAGTGTTAATTGTTACCAAATCTAACGAAGACGAATCTAATACTAAATATGCACAGGGTGGAGTAGCTGTTGTGGTAGATAAATCTGATTCTTTCGAGAAACATATTGAAGATACCTTGATTGCTGGCGATGGATTATGTGATGAAAAAATTGTGGAAATTGTAGTAAAAGAAGGGCCTGAAAGAATACAAGAGATTATAGACTACGGGATTAACTTTGATAAGAACACTGCAGGAGTTTTCGATTTAGCTAAGGAAGGTGGTCATTCTGAACACCGAGTTTTGCATTATAAAGACATTACTGGATACGAGATTGAAAGTGTTTTATTGAAGCAAATTCACGAAAACGAAAACATAGAGATATTAACACATTACTTCTGCTTGGAGTTAATTACCCAACATCACCTTGGTGAACATGTGGATAAGAGCAGTGAAGATATCAACTGTTATGGTATATATGCCTTTAACACAGAGCTTAACGATGTGGAGAAAATCTTGGCAAACGTAACAGTTATGGCAAGTGGTGGCGCTGGTCACGTCTATTCTAACACTACAAATCCTGTTATTGCAACAGGCGATGGAATGGCAATGGTGTATAGAGCAAAAGGAAAAATTAGGAATATGGAGTTTATACAATTCCACCCCACAGCTTTATATAATCCAGGAGAGTACCCTTCTTTTTTAATTTCTGAAGCTGTTAGAGGTTTCGGAGGTGTGTTAAGAAGGAGGAATGGTGAAGAATTTATGTATGAATATGATGAGCGTGGGTCTTTAGCACCTCGTGATATTGTAGCTCGTGCTGTGGATAACGAGATGAAAAAGTCAGGAGATGACTTTGTTTATTTAGATATTACCATGCGAAAGAAAGCAGATATTTTAAATCACTTTCCAAATATATATGCTAAATGTTTGTCTATAGGAATAGACATGACAAAAGACTTTATACCTGTAACACCTGCGTCGCATTACATGTGTGGAGGTATTTTGGTTGATGAATATGGAAAATCTTCTATTCAAAATTTATATGCTTGTGGCGAAGTTTCATCAACGGGTTTACATGGTGCAAATAGATTAGCATCGAATTCTTTATTAGAAGCTACTGTTTTTGCTCATCGTATTTATTTATCTGCTTTAGAAATTTATAAGAATAATATTATACCTGATGAAATTCCTGAATGGAATGAGCAAGGGGTAACTCAATCTAATGAAGATATTTTAGTAACACATAATCTACGTGAAACGCAGAAAATAATGAGCGATTATGTAGGTATTGTTCGTTCTGATTTCAGGTTAGATAGGGCAATGAGAAGATTGTTTTTATTATATGAAGAAACTGAGGAGTTCTACAAAAAAAATAAAGTTTCTGTTAAGTTATGTGAGCTAAGAAATGTAATTCAAGTAGCATATATGGTTATTAAATCGGCCGTTGCCAGAAAAGAAAGTAGGGGATTACACTTTACAACAGATTATCCAGAACACGCAAAGGAATTAGTTGATACCATAATTTAAGCTGTCATCCTGAGCCTGTCGAAGGATTCTAGGAAAAGTCTCCGACGAGCTCAGACTGACAGAAGTTTGTCTCATATCGCACATCTCAATACTCATATCTAAATAAAATGCCAGTAATATTACCAGTTAAAGAAATACACCCTAAATGGGGAGATAATTGTTTCATTGCGCCAAATGCAACTATTGTAGGAGATGTTGTTATGGGAGAGAATTGTTCAGTTTGGTTCAATGCAGTAATTAGGGGAGATGTGAACAGCATCACCATTGGTAATGATAGTAATATACAAGATGGTGCAGTTATACATGCTACCTATTTAAAAGCAAGTACACATATTGGTAATAGGGTATCTGTTGGTCATAACGCCATTGTACATGGTTGTGAGGTTAAAGACCACGTTCTGATTGGTATGGGGGCCATAGTTATGGATCATGCTTTGATAGAAGAATATTGTATCATTGCTGCAGGTGCAGTGGTTTTGGAAAATACAATTTGTGAAGGTGGATATTTATATGCTGGTACACCTGCAAAAAAAATAAAGCCCATTACTGATGAGCAACGGGCTTTGTTAAATAAATTACCTGATAATTATATCATGTATTCAGACTGGTTTAGGTAATACTACTTAGGTATTTCTATCTTTTCCCTTACATCAAAATTTGGTCTTATTGAAAACTCTTTAGAAGCGTACCAAATCTTTTCTGGTTGGATACCCTTGCTTACATTTCCAGTATCCCAAACACCATTTTTGTTATCATCATAAACTATTCTAACATAGTAACTTGCAGGTTTGTAGTTGGCCAGAATTATCGATGAACTTTTTAAAATTCTCCTACTTGCTATAACAATTTCCTTTTTTTCATTCACTAGTTGTAAAATGTAGTTTTTACTGGTATCAGGTACAACAACATTTAGGGTTAAAGTGGCATATTCATCAGTGCTGCCTAATCTGAAGTTCTTATTAATTTCTTTATTTTTCGAATTAAAAATACCGGTTATAGAGCCAGCTTCAAATTTCAAAATATAAGGTTCATTTTTTTTCCATGGATATTTAACATTGTAACTTAATACATCGGAACTATCTTTTTCTATCGTAAATCCTTTCCTCGGAATAGAATCTTCCAATAAGGTTACCTTCGTCAAATCAATTTTATCTATGGGTAAGTTAAATTCAATCTTTAAGCTCTTGTTCGGATTGAGTACGCTATTATCAGTGTTGTCTGAAACGGTAATATTTCTTGTGTAAGTATCTCTTTTTCCCCTGGTAAATTTAATGGTTTCTAAAACCTTTCCTTGGTCTTTTATGGCAAATTTAACAGAATCAAAACTTAAATCATTTAACCAAACTTTAACTGAATCGTTGCCTTTATTAAATTGAACTTTTTTGCCCGCATCTATATTTGCTGGTTCAATTACAGAAATCTCTGGTTTAATTAAATTCTGATTAAAGTTCATGTTAATACTACCATCAGTATTTAATCTTCTGTCTATAATTCTAAACGTGTTAGCTAACTCTTTAAACACACTGATGTTGATGCTATCTAAATTTTTATCTAACACAATAGGGTCCTTGAGAAAACCCACTTCATCATTTACTTGTTGATAAATTTTATCTCCACTTTTTTCTTTAAGGGCATAAATTTTATAAGTACCTTTTTTAAGGTTGTTCATTTTATATAAACCACTGCTATCTGTTGTCGTATAAATGGATGGTTTCTTTTTACCAAACAAAGAATCTCTTTCTACCGGAAGAATAAAAACAACAGCATCAAGTTCTGGTTCGCCAGTTAAAGAATTTTTAATTCTTCCACTTATACTTAGTGAATCTAAAGTAGGACCAGTGGAAAAAACATAAGTGAAATTTTTAAGTTCATTAGATTCATTAATGTCTGTTATTGCCTTTCCAAAATTTAAAGTATAAGTTGTGTTTTTCTCCAAAGAATCTTGAAGTGTAATTTCTAATTTTTTAGTATTACTCCCTTTTAAGATTGGCGCTTTTTCTTGCTCAGGCGAAATAGAAAATTCTTTGAACTCATTATTTAATTTGATGTACTCATCAAAATCGATGACAATTTTTTTTGCGTTAAAATTTGTCATCATATTTTTTGGTTCCATTTTTAAAACCTTAGGAGGAGTGGTATCTTTTGGTCCACCCTGAGGAGTTTGGATGCTTGCACAGCCATAAAAGAGTCCAATTATTAAAATTAGATAATGTAAATACGTAGTCTTTGCTGTCTTCTTGTTTTTCGGCATTTAGATTGGCTGTATTTAATTTTATATTGTTTTTAATAGATATGATTAAAGTTTTGAGAAACGCTTTTAAATCGCTTAAAAATAAGCCGACATAAATTTAAGTTAAATTACTGATAATCAAATACATAAAGCTATTTTGTAATATGAACCATCAAAACCGAGATATCTGAAGGAGAAACGCCTGAAATTCTAGATGCTTGTCCTAAAGTCCTTGGTTTTATCTTTAACAATTTTTCTCTAGCCTCTTTTGATAAAGATAAAAGTTTGTTATAATCAAATTCAGGATTGATAGATTTATCTTCCATCTTTTGCATTTTGTTTACAATCTCATTTTCTTTTTGGAAATAGCTTTCGTATTTAATTTTAATCTCCGCTTGCTCAACTGTCTCTTGATCAAATTTATTTAAAAGTTCATCAAAAGACTTGCTTACTTTTCTAATGTCTTCAATGCCAACTTGCGGTCTGCTTAATACATTAAATAGTTTTACATTTTGATTCAATGTAGCCGTTCCCAAAGTTTCTAGCAACTTATTTACCTCAGCCATTTCTACGCCTTGCTTTCTGGTAAATTCTACAATGGCATCAGAGTTCGCAACTTTTTTATTTACTATATCTAAACGTTCATCATTTATTAATCCCAATTTGTGGGCAATAGGAGAGAGTCTAATGTCTGCATTATCTTGTCTTAATAATAAACGATGTTCTGCTCTAGAGGTAAACATTCTATAAGGTTCTTCTGTTCCCTTTGTTACCAAATCATCTATTAACACACCTATATAAGACTCAGAACGCTTCATGATCAGTTCATCTTGGTCTTTTACCTTCTGGTGCGCATTAATTCCAGCTATAAAACCCTGACTAGCAGCTTCTTCATAGCCTGTCGTGCCATTAATTTGCCCTGCAAAGAACAAATTACTGATTAATTTGGTCTCTAAAGTTAATCCTAATTGAGTTGGTGGAAAATAATCGTATTCTATGGCGTATCCAGGACGGAACATTTTGGCATTTTCAAATCCTGGTATTTGAGTAAGCGCTTTATATTGTACATCTTCTGGTAATGAAGTTGAAAAACCATTTACATAGATTTCACAAGTGTTCCATCCTTCAGGCTCTACAAAAATCTGATGTCTTTCTCTTTCTGCAAAGCGATTGATTTTATCTTCAATTGAAGGGCAGTAGCGAGGACCCAAACCTTTAATCCTTCCGGTAAACATAGGAGATTTCTCGAAGCCTTCCTTTAAAGTTTCGTGAACATTTGAATTGGTGTAGGTAATCCAACAACACCTTTGGTCTGTCGGTCTTTCTACATTTGTATAAGAAAAACGCCCAGGATTTTCATCTCCCCATTGCTCTTCCATTAAACTATAATTTAACGAGCGACCATCTATACGGGGAGGAGTGCCGGTTTTCATCCTGCCTGCTTCAAAACCCAATTCAGTTAATTGTTCGGTTAAACCAGTAGCTGATTTTTCTCCAGTTCTACCTCCGCCAAATTTCTTCTCGCCGATATGAATAATACCATTTAAGAAAGTACCGTTTGTAAGGACTACAGCTTTGCCCATTATCTCAACACCAAGTGCGGTTTTAACACCAACAACCGTGTTGTTTTTAATGATCAAGCTACCCACCATTTCCTGCCAGAAATCCACATTTGGTGTTCTTTCTAAAGCAAGTCGCCATTCTTCTGCAAAACGCTTTCTGTCGTTTTGAGCCCTCGGGCTCCACATTGCAGGCCCTTTAGATTTGTTAAGCATTCTAAATTGCAAGGTGGTCTTGTCGGCAATTATACCCGAATAACCACCCATTGCGTCAATCTCTCTCACAATTTGACCTTTGGCAACACCGCCCATTGCAGGGTTGCAGCTCATCTGCGCAATGGTTTCCATATTCATAGTAACCAACAGAACAGACGACCCAAGGTTTGCGGCAGCAGCAGCGGCTTCACAGCCAGCGTGGCCAGCGCCTACAACAATAACATCGTACTCTTTAAACATCGACTTTTATTTTTGTTTCACGTGGAACATTACAAAATTACTTAAAAATCTTAACGAGATTTAATCTTGTTTCACGTGAAACTTTTCTTTTTTTGTATAAAATTTAATTAACCCATAAAGCGCAACCGCACTCCAAACAGCTTCTAAAATAACAAAAGGCATAAAGGGAATTAACCAAGAAGCATATCCTGCAATGCCTGCTCCAAACAAATTAAGGAAGCCATAAGTAGCGCTTTCTGCTTTTATCACTTTTAAGCTTTGCAAGAAAAATGCAATTAACAATAGGCTTACGCCAATGGTTGCAATTATATCTGAGGTTTCCATACTAGCTTGTTTTCTCTGAAAGTTCAACCCAGCGCTCCATTATTCCTTCTAATTGTTTATTTAGAATCTCTATTTGAGCGGCTGTCTCTTGAATTTTAACATAGTCAGTCGCATCAATTGAATTGAGTTTTTTTGTCAAATCATCAATCTCATTTTCTTTTTTAGCTACAGTTTCTTCTATTTCATCTAGCTCTTTTTGTTCTTTGAAACTCAATTTTTTTGAAGTGCTTGGAGAAACAGTTTCTTCAAGCTTTGCCTTTTTCTGAGCTTGATTGTCTTTTGCCGTATCTAAACTAATTCTATATTCTGAATAGTTTCCGTTGTAGATACTTACACCTCCGTTACCTTCCATGATAAATAATTGCTCACTCATCTTATCTAACAAGTACCTGTCGTGAGAAACTAAAATTAATACACCAGGGAAGTTTTCTAAGAATTCTTCTAAAACATTTAAGGTATCAATATCCAAATCATTTGTTGGTTCATCCAAGATTAAGAAGTTTGGATTCTGCATTAAAACCTTCATTAAGTGTAAACGTTTCTTCTCGCCACCACTTAATTTCTCCACCATTCCGTGTTGTTTTTTTGGGGGGAAAAGGAATAAGGTTAATAGGGCAGAAGCAGAAATGGTTTGACCATCTGCCATCTTAATATATTCTGCATCAGATTTTACTATGTCAATTACTCTTTCTTTTGGGTCAAAAGCCAAACCTCCTTGTTTGTAATATCCATAAACAGTAGTATCACCAACATCAACATTACCTTTTTCTGGGTTTAAAAATCCAGTAATGATATTTAATAATGTAGATTTTCCCGTTCCATTTTTACCAGCTAAACCAATTCTATCACCTCTTTTAAACACATAGGTAAAGTCATTAATGATTTTTTTATCATCAAATGTTTGCCCGATATGATTTAACTCAAGAATTTTATTTCCTTGGCGAGACATTTTTACATTCAGCGTAACTTTTTGATTGTCAGAACGTTGCTTCGTTTTATCCTCTAAGTCATAAAATGCATTTACCCTCGATTGAGATTTAACTGTACGAGCAGCTGGCATGCGCCTCATCCACTCTAATTCTTTCTTCAATAGGTTTTTGTTCTTTTGAAAAGTACTCTCGTCAGAAGCCTCGCGTTCGCTTTTCTTTTCTAAGAAGAAAGCATAGTTTCCATTGTAATTATAGATTTTTCCCCTATCCAACTCTACAATCGTATTGCAAACATTGTCTAAAAAATACCTATCGTGAGTAACCAAAAGAATGGTTTTATTGCCAGAAGTCAACAGTTTTTCTAACCACTCAATCGTATCAATATCCAAATGGTTGGTAGGCTCATCTAACACATAAATCTCTGGGTCTTCAATTAATAATTTAGCTAAAGCCAAACGTTTTTTCTGTCCACCAGAAAGGGTGCTTATTTTCTGTTGTAGATGATTAATACCCATACGGCTCAAAATCGTTTTGATTTCGTGCTCATATTCCCAAGCATTGTGTTCGCTCAATTCTTCATATAAGCGGTTCAATGTTTTTTCATCTGGATTAGGGTCTTCAATCAACTCTTCATATTCCCTAATCAGCTGTTGCTGCTTATTCTCTAAAGAAAAGATGAAATCACTGATAGAATAGCCATCAGGAAAGCTAGGTTCTTGGTCTAAAAAGCCAATTTTAACGGCTTTATTTTTAACAATTTTCCCTTCTAGAGGAGGAAATCTTTCGGCTAATAATTTTAAAAGGGTGCTTTTACCGGCTCCATTAATACCCACCAACGCTACACGTTGACCAGGATTAATGCCCAGTGTTAAATTTTTGAAAAGCCATTCATCATGGTATCCGTGGCCTAAGCCTTCAGCTGCAATTAGTGTACTCAAAGTATTTTTTAACGATTTATCTGATAAGAAATTACTGCAAAAGTAAGGATTAAAATTTTGGTATGGGATGCACGGGAAGATAAGGCAAAAAGATTTACCTAAAATTGAAAATTAGATTGAGTATTATCTGGAAGATTTAATTCAAATTAAATTTCTCCTGTTTAACCTTAATCACATTAGAAGCAAAGATGATAGACACAATTAAAACCCCTATCAGAATAGCCAAGGCAAATTGAATGGCCGAGTAAATTTTAGTGCCTGCAAATAAACTTTCAGATTCTTTAATTAATTCTTTACCTACTAAAGTTTGAGTTTTTGTTAGAAGAGATAGCTCTTTAAGAACTCCTTTATAAGAATTGTTTAACTGTCCGAAAGTAAAAGAATCGTTGATTTTGTTGTTTAAAATTGCCTCTTTCTCAAGTGCTTGATGTGCAATTAACTTCTGCTTTAATTGTTTTAAACTGCTTTTTTCGTCATTAACCAAAAAAGTTTCTCCATACTTTTTTAACACAGAATCAATTTTAATATCACTAAGAGACATTAATTTAATCGTTTTTTCAACTTCAGGAATACCCAAGCGTTGATGTTTTTCTATCAAATCTCTCTTTTCGAAAAGAATCTCAGAAACATAAAAAAGGTCTGCAGCTGGAACCAACCTGTCATTATACATGGAAACAAAAGCATTGTTCATACTATTTAAACTTTTGTCTTCTAAAAGCCTAATTAATATGGTACAAGCCATGATGCAAAAAAGAAGCAAAGCAATTTTAGCTTTTTGCTGAATAGAAAAGGCAATCTTCATGAGCATAGATTTGGTTTATGGCAAATTAAATAAAGATTACAATATTGTCAATCTAAAGCCTATAAAGTGACTTGTTTATGCTAATGCTACCCCCTTCTCGTCATGCCCAGCTCGACTGGGCATCGTAATGCGGTTTCAAAGTAATCGAGGCCTTGATAAGATGCATTACGATTCCCACCTTCCCGGGAATGACGAAAAAATTAAACAAAAAAAATGCGGACATCCATCCGCATTTTTTTTAACTAAACTAAAAACTAAACTAAATTTATGATGGATTATGAATTTTATTATTCACCAATCGCTAATTGAACTGGAGCAGCTATTTTAGCAATTGAAATATTTTGTGATTTGATGCTTGTAGTTTCAGCAGCAAATTGAGTCATGTTCAATTTAGCAACACTTCCTAAAACCGCATTGTAATCTTCTGTTGTGCCAGATAAAGTTAAATTAGCTTCATCAGTTACATTTGCATTTAAGCTAATTGTACTAGTGTTCAAATTTGCTGTTGCTTTATCTTTCAAGGTAACATCTAAGTTCAAAAGGCTAAACTTTCCGAAAGTTTTAACCGTTGCATTATCTGATGCAGTAACCGAATTTAAGTTAGTTACATAAACAATAACTGTTAAAGTTTCTTTGTTGAAAGAACTGATACGTAACTCACCATTTTTTTGTTGAACCAGTGCATTACTAGCATAATAATTGTTGTAAACTTTCACGTTCTCATCTGCACTTTGAACCAAAATCAATTCAACGTTACCAGATACGGTTATTTTATTTACTTTTTTAACGTCATTTAAAACTGTTTGTGTCTGGCCATTATCTGCTTTAGTTACAAAAGCTGAACTTGTTAAAATTGCTGCTGTTAATGATAATGCGATTAATGTTTTGATAGAAGTTTTCATATTTTTATTTTTTTAAAATCTTTGTTTTATAAATGTTTTTTCTTTTTGTCGCCGCCATCTTTCTGGCTGGTTTCGTATATAAGACGAGGTCAAGGGCAAAAGGTTGCATCGTAAATCGCTGTATTATACCTACATCGTGTAACTCTCGACGAACGCCTGTAATTTTTCGACCAACAGGCATCAAAAAAATCATTAGAAAAGCAATTGTGGAAGCTATTATCAAAGCAAGTCCCGCTTTCCGCTTTATTCCAGGGTAGCCGCAAGGGCAACCCCTACATGCTCGCTGCTCCCGATAACTATCGGGACGGGTTTAAGATACAACAGACAGCTTTTTATAGGAAAGGCAGCTTCCCGTTTTGATTTCAGAAAAGAAAAAGCCAATTTTATTACATCCTGTAACCATCTTTAAAACTTAAATATGTCTGCCTATAAACGCCGCGATTTCTTAAAGCTCTCTTCATTATCGGCCTTGCCGCTTATTGCTTCGGCTGTGCCATTAAATACTTTTGCTACAGAAAAGCAACAACCATCAAAAGATAGCGAAGCTGTTTATTTTATTAACGATGGCATCTTTTATCGCCCAGAAGACTTTATCAATAAGCTACAAGAAATTAATGCAGCAAAGCCAATTGAACGAGATAGTTATGCAGAAGGTGGTGAGATAGAAAAGCTATTAAACAAGTTTAAAGAAATGACAGGCAAAGAAGCGGCTATTTTTATGCCATCTGGCACGTTAGCTAACCAACTGGCTATTAGTTATTTGTGTGGAGATAATACAAAGGCATTTGTACAAGAGACCAGTCATGTATATAGAGATGAAGGAGATGCCGCACAAACTTTATTTAATAAACGACTAATTCCTCTAGCTAAAGGCAAAGCACATTTTACGTTAGAAGAACTCAAGCAATCTGTTAATTACCATCAAGAAGGGGAAGTTTTTGTTGGAGGGGTTGGGGCAATCTCCATAGAAACACCTGTAAGAAGATGTGATAATCAAGCATTTCCTTTAGAAGAAATTAAAAAGATTTCAGCCTATTGTAAAGAAAAAGGATTTAAAATGCACTTAGATGGAGCAAGATTACATATGGCAACAGCATTTACCAATTCAACTGTAAAAGAATATTCCTCTTACTTTGATACGGTTTACATGTGTTTGTATAAATACCTTGGAGCACCAGGTGGAGCAATACTATGCGGAGATAAAGCGTTGATAGACCAAATGCATCATTTAATTAAGATACATGGCGGTAGCGTTTTTACAAATTGGCCAAGTGCTGCCATCGCCCTGCATCACCTTAAGGATATTGATGAAGTAATGGAGAAGATCAAATTAAAAACAAAGGATTTATTTAGTCTTTTTACTCAGCTGAAAGGGATAAAGGTTAGTCAGGTAGAAAACGGTACAAACCAATTTAATGTTTCAGTTGATAAAAGCATCGATGCAACAAAGTTAAATGCCAGGTTAAGAGGTGAACATAACATTGTTTTCGGAATGCCTAGAGAAGATGGTTTTGTAAAGATTAAAGTCAATCCAACTTTGTTGAGAAGAGATAACAAGTTAATTTTTGAGGCTTTTAAAGAAGCAATTACATTTGCAAAAGCCTAATTGATTAAACTATAAGCCAAAAAAACAGTCTTTAAACGTTAAAGACCTAATCCAACCTTAACTACAAACACAAAATCTATTAGATGAAAATATTTGCTCCTTTGCTAGCGGGTTTACTGTTAATCGGTACCCAACCTAAAATCGAAACGCCCAAAAACAACCAGCGTTTATATGTTTCTCACTACGAAAATGTATTGGGAACGTCACTAGAATTTAAATTTACAAGTGTTTCTGAAGCAGAGGCTGAAAAAGCAGAAACCGCAGCTCTAGCTGAGATAGATAGGCTTTCGGCTATTTTTAGTGCTTATTACGCCAATAGCGAATTTAGCAAGTGGATGAAACAAGATTTAAACACTCCGGTTAAAGTTTCAAAGGAGCTGTTTGAGATGCTAAGTTTATTTGAGCAATGGAAAACCCGCACAAATGGTGCTTTAGATGCATCTGCAGCGGTAGCGAGTAAACTTTGGAGCGATGCCGCTAAAAAACAACAATTACCAACTTCAACGGAAATAAAATCGGCAGTTGCCACAATGAAACAAGTACATTATGTGCTCAATAAAAATAATTCTACAGCAACACGTTTAAGCTCAGCGCCCTTGGTGATGAATACTTTTGCAAAAAGTTACATCATTAATTTGGCTTGTGATGTGGCTTTGGCTTCAGCTAATGTAAACGCGGTTGTCGTAAATATTGGTGGCGATTTAGTAATCAAGGGTGATGTTACGGATGCAGTAAACGTAACCAATCCTTTAGCAAATGCAGAAAATGATGCGCCTTTAGCTTATTTATTGGTGAGTAATAAAGCGGTTGCAACGAGTGGGAATTATCACAGAGGCGAGCAAATTGGGAAAAACTGGTATTCGCATATCGTTGATCCTCGTACAGGCAAACCTGTTGAGGGTGTAATTAGCGCAACCGTTATTGCGCCAAAGGCAACAGATGCCGGTGCGCTAGCAACAGCATTTAATGTTTTGACGTTAGAAGAAAGTAAGGCTTTGGCATCAACAGTTGATGGCGCAGAATATTTAATAATTACCAATGATGGCAAAAGAATAGAAAGTAAAGGTTGGAACGCTTATGTTGATGCAAGCAAAAGCATTAAAACTGGAAAAACTATTTCAGTTTTAAAAGGGGCAGAAAAACCTTGGGACCCAAAATTTGAGTTGGCCATTAATTTTGAATTTAATAGGATTGAAGGAAACAGCCACCGTCCGTTTGCTGCCATTTGGGTAGAAAACGAAGCTAAAAAACCGGTTCGTAATTTGGCATTATGGTACAACAAAACCAAATGGATCCCAGACCTTAAAAATTGGTATCGTATTAACGGAACAACTTTTACTGCCGATAAAACTTCTTATGCTTCAGTAACTGGTGCAACACGTAATCCAGGGAAATACACCATTAAGTGGGATGGAAAAGATGATAAAGGCAATTTTGTTCCTCAGGGGAAATATACCATTATGATAGAAACTTCTAAGGAACATGGTACGGATGAAATTATCCGCCAGTCTTTAGAACTAAAAAAAGCAGCAAAAAAGACAACAAATGCAGGCAATGTTGAAATCTCAAACGTAACTTTTGACTTCTATAAAAAATAATCAGACACCAGAAACAACACCTTCAAAGAAGAAAGTTGTTCAGAAATCGGCTAACCCTAAAAAGGAAGTGGCCAAGTTATCTCGTTGGTTGCATATCTACCTTTCGATGGTGAGTTTTGCCGTTGTGCTTTTCTTTTCGTTTACAGGGTTAACATTAAATCATCCATCTTGGTTGGGTGGCGATAAACAAGTTAACATCAAAAATAAAGGTGTTTTGAATGTTAAATGGGTAAATAATCCAGACACCAACAAAATAGCTAAACTAGAAATAGTAGAGTTTTTACGAAAAACACATGATGTAAAGGGTTATGTTAGTGAAATTAGAATTGATGAATCTGAGGTAAGCGTAACTTTAAAAGGACCAGCTTATTCTGCCGATGCGTTTATCAATCGTGAGACAGGAAAGTATGAATTGTCTGAAATTAAAATGGGCTTTGTTGCTATCATGAACGATCTGCATAAGGGCCGAGATTCTGGCTCTGGCTGGGGATGGATCATAGATATTTCAGCAGTGTTTCTAATCCTGGTTTCCTTAAGTGGATTAATTTTGTTGTGTTTCATGAAAAAGAGACGCGTTGCTGGGTTTATAACCGGCATTATTGGCTTGCTGATTTGCTATTTGATTTACGTGGTTTTTGTGCCTTAGTTAGTTTGCCGTCATCTCGAAATGAGCTTTTTCTGCGATTGAGAAATCTGTTTGTGATTGAAGAAATTTTATCCAGTGGCTAATAAAATTAAAGATTTCTCCATAATCATGTCATCAAGTTAGGTGCACGACTGTCAGTCTGAGCCTAGTCGAAGACCTTTCGATTGCCAAAACAAAAAATAATTTGTCCTTCGACTACGCTCAGGATGACAATTATTTTTGTTTCTTCTTAATTTGATGACTTTGTGTTCTCGCTGCGGTCGAAATGACGGGAACGGCGGGAAAATTATTCGCTAAAAGGATATCTTTTATAATCAACAATAAACTCACAATCTTTCGGAAGATTGATATAGATTTCCTCTAATAATGGATCATCTCTATCTGCTCTTATTAACAGTTTTTTTAGTGAAGTTAATTTTCCTATTTGCTGAAAGCCAGCGGTTGTGATAGAAGTCCCAATTAAATGTAAAAGTTCCAATCCTTTAATGTCGCAAATAAACGACATTGCTTCATTTGTGATGTCATGACATCCTTTTAAACGAAGTTCGGTGATGTAATCTAATTTTACCAATTCTGCAATGCCCTCATTGGTGATGTCGGTTTCGTCTAAATCTAACTGGCCAACAGATTTAATGCCTTGGACCATTCTTATCAAATGGTCATCATCAACGTGGTCATAAAGTCTAAAGCGAACTTGTTCCACGTGCATAGGAATGCCAGGAATATGCTTTGGAACATTCATGTAATAAAATGTTCCCCAAAATTGTTGGTCGGCTTGTTTTTCTCTTTTTTTATTTCTCATTGCAATAGCAATAAATCGCCAAAGGCATCCTTTTAATTAATGTCGTTAAGTTAAGGAGTAAAACTAAAAAAGATGTCATCCTGAGCGTAGTCGAAGGAATCTTTTTTAGCGGAATTAAATAGGTCTTCGACTTCGCTTAGACTGACAATACCGCATTAATTTAATGACATTGCTCTTTTGGGATAATTAAGACAAGACTTCAAGTTTTGCCAAGTAGTAATCCTCTTTCTCGGTCATTAAGGTCTTTGCAGCCTTTGTTTTGTCCTTATAGCCTAATAAATGCAATGTACCGTGTATGATTACTCTGCATAATTCATTTAGGGTAGCTGATTTAAAATTGATGGCGTTTTCTTTAATCCGCTCAAGGCTTATAAAAATATCGCCAACAATCGTTTTAAGCTCCTCAGAGTTATCGAAAGTAATCACGTCGGTATAATCGTCATGTTGAAGGTAATCTTGGTTTATACGCAATAAATATTCGTCGGAGCATAAAATGAAGTTGAGTTCGTCTAATTGATACCCTTCTTCTTTAATCGTTGCTGTAATCCAAGCTTTAATTAAACGCTTATGTTTTAGGTTGTAGGAAATGTCTTCAGTAAAGAAATTGATTTTAGCCATAGGTAATGTTTCTACAGAACCGTCATTGCGAGGCACGAAGCAATCTCCTTTCAGAATTATTGACTATCGCATTAAGATTGCTTCGTGCCTCGCAATGACGAACTAACGATTTGGCGAATTTAGCAATTTAAAATATTCTGCTATTTTGTTTTTGTAGTAATAATTCAAATTTGGCGGGAGTTTTTGAATCAACTCACTTTCACTTTGCTGTTGTTTTTTAAACTTCTCTAGCATTTGCTGATAAGATGGCGGAAAATCTTTTGCCGCATTACTTTCCCTTTTCGAATCTTGGTCTTGCTCACGCTGCGCTTTATCTGCATCTAATAATTTTGTCTGCAAGTTTTTCTGACGGTTCATCGTTTCCTCTGTGATCTTTTTATTCCAAAGCTCGGCTTCAGATTTTTTCATATCCTCTACAATTTGATTCAGGTTACCCAAAGAGCCCTTCCCGTCCTTATTTTCTTCCTTATTTATTTTTTGCAAGGCTTCTCTAATCATTTGCTGTTGCTGCGCCATTTTAGCAAACTCTTGGCTCATTTGTCCTTTTGGAACGGTGCCCATATTGCCGCCTTCCTTTTGCATTTTCTCCCGAGCATTTTGCATATTTTTATTCAATTGTTGCTGCATTTGCTCTAATTGTTTCATGCTTTGTTTTTTGCTCTTTTTGCCGCTTCCAGGTTTTGAGTTTTTCATGGCATCTCTCATACTTTCCAAAGCTTCATTCATCATTAAAGCCAAGTTGTTTAAAGACGTCATGGTGAGTTGTTGAGAACGATTGGCCTCAGGCGTTCTTCTATCACCCAAATAATCCAAGGCTTTCCCAATATTGAAATTAATTTTATCAACCTCTGCATTTACAGTTGTAGCAATTTGAGGCACTCTTTTACTTAATGAAAACAAGCTATCGGCAATGGTTTTCATGTTGTCTTTTATGGTGCTCTGCTGCTGAACATTGCTAATGTAGGCAGGGTCATTGCTATTCATTCTCCTTAAAGCCAACAAAACTTTTTCCTGCTCAAAAGAAGTGCTTAATAAATTTTCTAACAAACGGCGTAACTCTTCGGCGTTGGTTTTATCTTCCTCTTCCTCGCCCTCTTGTTTGTCTTCTTTCATTTTTTGAGCCAGCTTTTCCATTTTCTCAGCTGCCTGTTGTTGTTTTTCCGAAGCCTTTTGTTTATCGTTTTTATTTAGCTGCTCTTTACTTTCTTGTTGGTTTTTCTCAATCTGCTCAGTTTGTTCCTTAGGATTTTCAAATTGATTAGGCTTATCTAACTCTTGATTTTTCTTATCAAGCTCAGCCAGTTCCTTTTGTAAATCCTTAAAATCTTTATTGAGTTGGTCTTGCTTGTTTTTAATATCATTTAAATTCGCATTTTTCTCTTTAGCTTGTTGACTTAACTCTTTTTGCTGTTTAGCCATTTCTTCTAAACGGTCAATTTTGTTTTGCAAGTTTTGCTCAAATTCTAATTGTTTGTACAGTTCTAAAATACGGTCTAATTCATTTTTTAAGGTTTTATTGTCCAGTTGCATTTTGGCCAACTCTTCCCTGGTCATGTCTTTATTGTTAAGCTCCATTAATTGTTGCAGTTTTTGCAATAATTGTTTGGTCTTTTCATCTAAAACATTGTTAAACAAATCGTCTATTTGTTTTTGCTTTTCTTTTAGTTCTTCGTTAAGTGTATTGTTTTCTTGTTTTTCTAAGGTGTTTTTCTCGTTCTGTTTTTTAATATCCTTAACGGCTTCTTCTAACTGTTTTTGTTTATCTAATAATTGCTCAACTTGCTTTTTATCTTCAAAGGTTAATTGTTTTTTATCCAATAAATCTTGAGCCAGTTTTTTGCTGTCTTTTTCAATCTTATTGGCCAACTTAATGGTCGACTCCATCTTTTGTTTCAACGCTTCACTGCCTTCTTCCATTTTTTCGGCAACTTGCTGTTGGGTTGGAACCTGATAAGTTTTAATTTCTGAACGAGAAACTTTAGCGCCGTTTACACCATCATTATCTGCTACTTCAAAATAGTATTCTAGCACTTGCCCAGGTTTTACGGCAATATCTTTTAAATCCCATAGATAGAAAAAGGCGTTTTCTATTTGGTTGTTTTTAATGGTGATAACTTTACTTAGGCTGCCAATTGTTTTGCCATTTTCCTTAATGTTATACTTAAATTTTAATGATGAAAAGCCGTAGTCATCAGCAATATTTCCTGAAAAATAAAGTGCTTTTGTGCTAGCAGAATCTGGTGTTTCTGTTACCGCGATACTTGGAAATTGATCTGCAATTACAGCAATTTGATGAGTTAAGGAATCAGCATTGCTTACAAAAGTGTTTTTTGGAACAATACGGTAGTTGCTGTTTTTTCGCATAGTTGTGCTAAAGCTCGCCACATCATCTTCAACAGTTAATTTGTAGGACTGGTTTTGTAAGATAAACGCCAATTCATCACTGTTTTCGGTATGTAATTCCCACGTAACTTTTGTTCCTTCGGGGATTAGCAAATCGCCTACATTACTCAATTCTTCGCTTTGTCTATTCAGGTAAGCAGGAAAATTAAGCTTAGCGCTCATGTTAAGTAGTGATGGTTTGGGTTTTACATCTAACACAAAAGAACTAGAATTAAATCCGCCGCCAAAAAAGCGCAATGATTTATTCTTTTGAATGTTTTTAAAAGTATAACTGAAATGGCTGATGTTCTCTTTTTCTAATTTATAGGTATTTGCACCATCTTCAATATAAACATCTTGCGGAAATTCATTTCCCGTTAACTCTAGCTTCACTGTAAAATCATCACCCTGTGTAACCCTTAAATTTTTGTTTAAAACATTAAAATCAAAAGGTGCTTTAGGTAAAATTTCTTCGTTGTAACGGATAAAGCTATTCGTACCTTCTTTTAAAATGGCAGGTGCAATAATCCCAATGAAAATAATTATCGCCAATGGCACTAAAATATATTTAATGTGCTTTTTATTGTCGTTAAGGTTGATGGCACTTGCAAAAGGGATTGGTCTTAAGTCGCCAATTTTTTGGTCTATACCCGCTAAAATTAATTGACTGTTTTGGGGAGAATCATCAGCCAATGCTTTTAACTGCAAGGTGTTTAGTAATCTGTCCTTCACATTAAAAAAGTGATTACCGATTAAACTTGCGGCTTGTTCTACACTTAAGGTTTTGCTTAGTTTAAAATAGGCTAAAGCCGGTTTAACAATCCAAAATCCAATAGCAGTTAGAGAAATCAATAAAAATGAAAAGAATAAGGCGGTTTTGGTGGCAGTTCCTGGATGGAAATAATAAACCAATACAAAGAGGCAAAGATACAGGCCTAAAATACTGGCTGCAGCATAAATGCTTCCACGCAAAAGTTTATTGAGGTAAAACTTTCGAGTAAACTCATTAATCTTAGCTATAAGAAGGTCGTAATTACTGCCCATAAGCTTTTAACGAATATAAAGGTAAAAATCATGTGTCATAAATACCAATAAACACGTTGAGGGATGATTTTTACATAATCAGGCATAAGTTAACAAAAAATCAATATAAACTTTGTTTCAAAACCTTAATTTTATCATTTCAAAACCCAAATATGAAAAGATTATTGATTTCGACAATGTTCATCGGTATGATAGTTACAAATACGATGGCTCAAAAAACCATAACCTCTTGGAATAAAAACCAAGTTGTTGCCCATCGTGGCGCATGGAAAAAGCTTGGACTACCAGAAAACTCTATCGCGTCGCTACAGCAAGCTGTAAAATTGGGCTGTCATGGTTCTGAGTTTGACGTTCATTTATCTAAAGACAGCGTAATGGTAGTAAACCATGACCCAAATTTCTTGGGTATCAATATTGGAAAATCTACCTATAAAGAATTATTAGCTAAAAAACTTTCGAACGGCGAGTTTATACCAACACTAGAAGCGTATCTAAAAGAGGGAATGAAGCAAAAAACGACAAAACTTATTTTAGAGTTAAAACCTCAAAACTTAGGAAGAGAAAGAGATTCGCTTTTAACTGCAATGGCGCTAAAAATGGTAAGGAAAATGAAGGCCGAAGCTTGGGTTGAGTATATCAGTTTTGGATATGATATCTGTACTCAAATTATCAAGAATATGCCAGGGGCGAAGGTTCAATACCTAAAAGGAGACGCAACTCCTGAAAAAATGAAGGCGGATAACTTTTCTGGTGTAGATTACCACTTTTCGGTGTATCAAAAAAATGTGGATTATATCCCAAAATTCAAAAAATATGGCATTACATTAAATGGCTGGACAGCAAATTTACCTCAAGAAATAGAGTATTTGTTAGCTAACAACTTTGACTACATTACCACAAATGAGCCAGAATTAACTTTTGAATTGATTAAAAAATCGCCAGTGGCTAAAGGTTGGAAATTAAAATGGGCCGATGAGTTTAATGGTAAAGGATTACCTGACCCAAACAACTGGACTTATGATGTTGGCGGCTCTGGTTGGGGAAATGAGGAGAAACAATTTTATACCAATGCAGACACTTTAAATGCAAAAGTAGATAAAGGAGTTTTAAATATTATTGCTCGCAAAGCGGATAAAGAAAACATGAATTTTACTTCTGCACGAGTAACCACTAGAAAGAAATTCGATTGGAAATACGGGCGATTAGAAGTAAGGGCAATGCTGCCAAAAGGAAGAGGGCTTTGGCCGGCCATTTGGATGTTACCTGGAGATTGGAAATATGGAAATTGGCCAAGTAGCGGAGAAATTGATGTAATGGAACATGTTGGTTACGAGCCAGACACGGTGTATACAACAGTTCATACTAAATCTTTTAATCATAAAATAAACACACAAGTGGGTAATGGGTTAAAGGTTTTAAATCCTTACACGGAATATCACGTTTACTCAATAGAATGGTTTGCAGACCATATCGATTTCTTTATTGACGACCAAAAAGCATTAACCTTTAAAAATAGCGGCAAAGGAAGTGAGCAGTGGCCATTTGACCAATCGTTTCATTTATTAATGAATGTTGCGGTTGGTGGTGGCTGGGGCGGGAAAAAGGGAATTGACGAATCTGTTTTTCCTGCTGAGATGAAGGTTGACTATGTAAGAGTTTATCAGAAGTAAAATTGATATACAAAAACCCTAATAACCAAAAAAGCCCCGATGTTAAATCGGGGCTTTTTGGTAAAATATGATAATAATTAGATTACTTTCACATTAACGGCGTTTAAACCTTTTTTACCGCTTTCAACATCATATTCAACTTTATCGTTTTCACGAATTTCGTCGATAAGACCTGTTGAATGTACAAAAATTTCGCTATCGCCGTTTGCAGGGATAATAAATCCGAAACCTTTAGTTACATTAAAAAATTTTACTGTTCCTTCTTGCATTGTATTGTATTTAATAATTAAGTGTGCAATGTACATAATTAATTATTAATAAATGCAAATACCTCATTTTTTGGTAAATAACTATGAAACAGGCTTTTATTTTGCAAGTTTGCCCACTAGATTTACAGTTATTTCACTAGAATGTGGGATACCCAAGGTTGTCCCAGGAGTTATTTTTAAAAGGTTTTTTAAATAGACGTCTGTTATTCCTTGATATAATCTCTTTCTAGCGGCCATATCTTCTTCCATTACGCCATCAACCCTGTTTACATACATTTTTCCATCCGCAGCAACGATCAAGGAAAAGCGATAGGCAAAGGCTTTATAAGATTTTTTAATCTCAATTCTATACTCTGGATAAATGTAATCGTAAGCTTGAGTTCTGTGTGTTGTAGCATCTTGCGTGCTAAATTTTTCTACTGTAACAAAATCTCCTTTCGGTGTAAATACAACAGGCTCTCTTGCAGCAAATGCTATTTTTGCATTTGATGGATCTTTGTTTGTCTTGTCTGAAAGGTTTTTGATGAATAGTGTGTCTGCTTTAGTTGGCCTTTGAAGTTCTCCAACCGTAGTGTGAAGGACTTTTTCAATATATTTTTGGGTGTAGTAAGTGCAATAAACATCAGAGCGAACATCGTCATCTCCTGCTATAACTCTACCATCAACCTGTAGCCTTTGTAAAATCAGGCTATCTTTGGTTATGGTTTTTACCCTAAAATATTCTCTTGCAAAATTATAAACTTGGCCATGGTCAAATTGGAGATAAAAGGCTTCCATTCCTTGCTTTTCTGGACTATAGGCAAGCATTGTATCTGGAGATTTAAATTGAATTATCCAAGTAGGTTCTTGCTGAAACCCATCCTTATTAAAGGATAATCCGTTTTTAAACCTACGCTTAACTTCATAAAAACGGATACCATTTACATCTCGAAAAGTTAAATCACTTTCAGGCTCCTCGTCTTTATTAGATTTTTCAGATTTAGAGTTACATGCACAGCAAAAAAGTAAACTTATAATTAGAACCGGGAAAGAAAGGAGATTAAATTTCATTATAAACAACACTCACAAATAACAGCGGCAAATATATTATTGTTTCTTTTTTAAAAGGATAACATTCGCAACTTTTCTTTCTCCTTCATGGTCCCATTTTTTATTATCTGAAGGGAAATTAACCACTCCGTTTCCAGCAAAAGATGAAACCCATAAAGTTGTAGAGCCGCCGCCATCTAAATTAATCGAACTCGAACAACCTAACCAGCGCATCAAATTAGTTAATTCGTAAAGACTCATCCCAGCAGAGTTTTCTTGCCTTCCGTCTACCGTAAGCAAAATGATGTTTCCGTTCGGTTTAAAACCAACGGCACTTCTAGGGTGACGAGCTTTGGTAAAAGATGTGGTGTCTAATTTTTCGTTGTGCTGATTAAAGGTTAACAAAGGTCCACTTAGCATCACATCTTTTTCTGTTAAAGTGTTTTCCCAGTTTGGAGTATTATCCCACTTTTTTAAACTTAATTTACCTTGATCTATAACTATTGCAGCTTTCTGATGCCTTGCTCTATTTCCATTTTTGTCTAATACATTTTGTTTAATTACAGCACCATCCATTTTAATGAAATCGACAGAACCACCATTCGCAACATCGAAAAATGTACCGTTAATGGCCGCCAATGCATTAAGTTCTTTGCCAAAAGTAGAAGTTGTTTTCTTTTCCTTTATTTCATTGCCAAATGCAAAAACAGGAGCGTTACCTTTTCTTTTAATTTCTATGTAAGCGATGTATTGATTTGCAGCAAATAGATTTTTTTGATCAAAATGATGTGTGATTAATTTTGTTTTAGGTGCAATTTTCTGCTTTTGCCATTTTGCTTTAACCAGTGTTGTGGAGTCGATATTTTGCGCAAATGTAATTTGGCTTAAGGCAATCAAAAAAATAAAAAGTGTTGATTTCATGCTTTATTAATAATCTAATTGTTAGATCCGTCTTTTTAATTTAAGAAGCTTAATAATGTTTTTGTCGTTTCTGATAATTTCAACAACAATGGTTTTTCCATTATCAGATTTAAACAATTTTGTGATTTCCTCCAAAGAGTATAGCTCGGCAAGTTTAAAATCTATTCCAACAATTTCATCCTGCTCTAGAAAGCCATATTTTTCTGCTGATGAACCAGGTTCTATTCTTCCAATAAAGTATCTTTTGTTATTATCCGGATCGGTATAGACCTCCATTCCAGACATATCATGGTCAAAAGGTAAATTGTAGCCCTGATTTGGTTTAAAATAAATTGCATTATTTGGATAATCATAAGTCATGTCAAATCGCCTTAAGAACTCAGCGCCAAGATTTCCATCTTGGGAATTATAACCAATTTGCGCAGCAACAGACTCAAACGCAGGAAAGCCTGTTATTATATTTTTAAATTTATAATTTCCCAGCTTTAAAAGAGGAATTCTTCCAACTCGACCATCAATTAGTCCGCTCAAACCTAACCCTAAATTTGCAGCAATACTAGTGTCTGGTAGAGGAAAGGCCGCTCCATTTAAGGCTTCCATTGACAGTGCATGGCCAGCACCACAATCAACAATTAATTTTGCCTTTATATTCTGTAATTGTGGGGTAGTAATATCGACGGTTATGTATGGCTTTTTATTTTCTATTTCAATTTGGAACTTTGCTCCTCTTTTCTTGATTTTTACACTTGGTAAAATAAAACTAACTCGCTGATTTGTATAATTTACCTTCACGACAAAGCTGTTAAAGAAATAGAAGCCAATTATGCCATAAATCTTTTTACCAAGATAACTTGATAAATTAAAAATATCTTTTTTTAGTATAGCTGTTGGAATATTGTTGATGTTTGCTTCTTTTACTTGAACACTCAGCTCTCCTGTTATATAGGCATCGATTTCTTCACCCTGGCCTAGGCCTCGTATTTTTGTTGAACGTAAGTTTTTAAGACCGAGGGTGTCTATTAAAGTAGGTTCAGTAATGATCAAAGGACCAGCCCCTGTATCTAAAATAAAATTATAAGGTCCTTTATTATTAATATAAATAGGTATTACGATCAAATTCTTTACAAATTCAAAATTTATAAAGGATCTTTTTTGTTTGTCAGGAAAAGTAAAGGCTTGGGCATAACCCTTTAATGAAAAAATCATTTGAAAGGTAATGATTCCAATAAAACAGAACATTAAAGGGATTTTTATTACCCGTTGCCAATATTTCATGAAACTAAATTAATAAATTAGGGCGCACATTTCTATCAATAATGGATATATAAATGGAAAACCATTCCCTAATTAATAAAAAACACAAGTTATATCTGATTTTTCTTTTTGCGATAATATTTTCGTCTTGTTCTACAAATAAGATTATCGCTCATAAAGTAAGCAAAGAATTTAAAAATTCTCAAATAATTGATAAATATCAAGTAGGCTTTGCGCTTTACGATATGCAAAAGAAGGAAATGATTTTCCAGAAAGACGCAGATAAATATTATACACCAGCATCTAACACTAAACTTTATACTTTTTATGCGGGGCTGAAAATGATGCCAGATTCTATCCCCTCATTAAGATATATTGAAAAAGGTGATTCTCTTATTTTTTGGGGAACTGGAGATCCTTCATTTTTACATACACAACTGAAGGGTGTTAATGCCTATAATCTGTTAAAATCAACCAATAAAAAATTATTTTTTGCGCCTGGTAGATATACAGGAGATTTTTATGGAAACGGCTGGCAATGGGATGATTACAATGAGTATTATCAGGCAGAAATTAATGAATTGCCATTGTTTGATAACATGGTTTTGATAAGTGCCAAAGACAAAGGTAAAATGGAAATATTACCGCAAACATTCGCTTCATGTTTCGTTTTAGATAGCACAAGCACTCAACCTTTTAAAGTGATAAGAGACTTTAATACCAATAGATTCGTTTATCCAAAAGCTGAAATTGCGGCAAAGTACGGACAACAAGTGCCTTATAAAGTGTCAAACTCAACCACGGTTAATCTATTGTCAGACACTTTGAACAAATACATCGGCATTATTAACATGAAAATGCCAACATCAGCAAAAACAATTTATAACGCTAAAAGCGATTCTGTATTTAAACAAATGATGCTACCCAGCGATAATTTTATTGCCGAACAACTTTTGCTGGTTTATGGAAACAAAATAAGCGAGGATTTAAATACTGCAAAAACAATAACTTACATTAATAGCACTTATTTGTCGGCCTTACCAGACAAACCAAAATGGGTAGATGGTTCTGGCTTATCTAGAGGGAATTTATTTACACCCAGAGATATGGTTAAGCTTTTAGAGTTAATTTATGGAGAAGTAAATAATCAAGATAAGCTGTTTAATATGTTGCCTGCTGGAGGAAAAACAGGAACACTAAAAAATGCTTATCCAAAAACAGATAATCCTTTTGTATTTGGCAAAACAGGTAGCCTTTCTAATAATCATAATCAAAGTGGCTATGTGATTACAAAATCTGGAAGGGTTTTAATATTCTCATTTATGAATAATAATTTTGTTATTCCAACTGCAGACGTTAGGAAGGAAATGGTAAGGGTAATGACATACATTCACGATAATTTTTAAATGAAACGACTAATTATTTTAATCATAGCCTTCTTCTGGCAGCTTTCTGCCTATTCGCAGGAGCAACTCGTTTATCAAAGTAAAAATTTGCCTAAGGCAGATACCACTTGGGTTTTCAAACCAAAAAACTATAAGAAGCTTGATAAACTACCAGTTATGTTTTTGCTGCATGGTTATAGCGGTAACTATAAACAGTGGAACAATATCATGAATGCACAGAAATATGCTGATGAGTATGGGTTTATCATTATATGTCCAGATGGCCTATTTAGCAGTTGGTATCTTAATAGCCCTGTAAAAGCCGATTGGCAATATGAAACCTTTTTCTTTAATGAGCTTTATCCAGACATCAAAACTAAATACAAAGTAGACGACAAAAACGTATTTATAAGTGGGCTAAGTATGGGCGGTCATGGCGCATTATATCTTTTTATAAAAAGGCCAGATTTATTTAGTGGGGCAGGAAGTACTAGTGGGGGTGTAAAATTATCAGATGGATTTGGTAAATTTGGTTTGGGAGATTTATTGGGAAATCCTCAAGCTGATAGTGAGTTATGGAAGAAATTTTCGGTTATTGAAAACATCAATCAACTAAAAGGAAATGAAAAACCGATTATTTTTGATTGTGGTTCATCAGATATGTTCTACGTTGCAAACAATCAGCTTAAGCAAAAGTGCGATGAGTTAAAACTTAATGCTACCTATATTTCTCAACCAGGAGGCCACAATAAAACTTACTGGACAAAATCTATCAAACAACAATTTGAATTTTTTAAGAATCAATTGAAATAAAATGAAATTTAAAAAGCTACTATTTGTACTAACTATCGTTTTAACATTAAACGCCTGTAAAAAAAGCGATTCTCCCGCACCCGTAGATACGCCTCCTAATACAACAACACCAGCTACCCCAACACAATATGTAGCTGATAATAGTTTTAAAATTGTTGCATATATGCCGAGTTACAGAGACCCAAACACGGTTTCGGATGCAAAATATAAAATGATTACCCACTTATTTTATGCTTTTCTAAGTCCAAATGCAGCGGCTGACGGCTCTTTAATGGCATTACCTCAGCAGGCAAGATTTTCTGCAGTGCAACAAAAAGCTAAAGCAAATAATGTAAAATTTGGTATTTCTATTAGTATCGCAACGGGTGTAACAGAGGCAACCTTTGCAGCCATAGCGAAATCTGAAACGGCTAGAGCTAACTTTGTAAAGAACATTGTAACTTTTGCGAAAAACAATAATTTGGATGGAGTAGATATGGATTGGGAATATCCAAGAACAGAAAATGGAAACCCAAATACAGATTTTACTTTGTTAATGAAAGAATTATCTACAGAGTTACATAAGCTTAATAAATTTTTGAGTGCGGCAATAACCCCAGCAGTTTACACTTCTACCAACAAAGATGCGATACAGGCAGAAGTTTATAACTATGTAGATTTTTTCAATATCATGCAGTACGATGGTGCGGGTTATGATAGCGCCGAACCATTAAACCACGCATCGATGAAAATGACTGAAGCAAGTTTAAATGTTTGGCTAATTACAAAAGGAATGCCTAAGGAAAAGGCAATTTTAGGTATGCCGCTCTACGGTAAAGATAATGCTGGGGCAGCAATTGGTTATCGCGACATTGAGGCTTCTGGCGCCGATGTAAACCTGAATGTAGCAACGGTTAATGGAAAAACCTATGGCTACAATAGTATTCCACTAATAAAGGCCAAAACCCAAAAAGCAAAAGAAAGGGCTAATGGAATTATGTTCTGGGAGTTTTCTCATGATACGAATAATGATAAATCTCTAATCAAAGCAGCAAACGACCAATTGGGTAGAACGTATTAATGCAAGAAGAAATATTTAAAAATCTAACAATACCCTTAGGTCCGCAAATTCAATTTAAGGATAAAACCTACCTTTATTTTGGCGGAACGGCTTATTTAGGCATTCCTCAAAATGAAGATTTCGTCAAACTTTATGTTGAAGGAATAAAAAAATACGGCCTTAACAACGGTACAAGTAGAGGCAATAATGTTCAGCTTGGAATTTATGGAGATGTCGAAAAATTCGCCGCTAAAAAGTTTGGCGCAGAAGCAGCATTAATCACTTCTAGTGGATATTTAGCCGCTCAGTTAACGATCAAAACAATCTCTACTTTTGGCGAAATTAAATATGCTCCTGCAACTCATCCAGCATTATGGTTAAAAGATGACCCAAAAATTGATAGCTCATTTTCAGATTGGTCAATTGGTTTAGTTAATGAAATCAATGAAAGTGAAAAAACGAACTGGGTTATCATTAGCAATTCGATGAATAATCTCTATCCAGAGATTTATGATTTTTCTTTCCTAAAGAGGATGTCAAACGAAAAACAAATTATTTTATTGGTTGATGATTCTCACGGAATTGGATTAAACAACAATGGTTTGAGTGCATTATCAGCAATTCAGTATCAAGAAAACTTGGAAGTGGTTTTAATCGCCTCTATGGCAAAAGCTTTAGGCGTTGATGCGGGAATAGTTTTAAGCTCCGGAAAAATCATCCGCAAGTTAAAAGAAAGCAATGAGTTTTTAGGTGCTTCACCACCATCAGCTGCGGGGCTTTTTGCGTTCATGCAGGGCGATGAAATTTATAGAAAGGAATTGCAAAAACTAAAGGAAAACATCTTTACCTTGAGCGAGAAATTGAAAGGAAAAGATGAATGGCATTTTATTGAAGATTTTCCAGTGTTTTTCTTTAAAAATGCAGACATTAGCAAAAAGTTGCTGACAAACAACATTCTAGTTTCATCATTCCCCTACCCAGATAAGGACGGGCCAATTGTGAATAGAATCGTTTTAAGTAGTTGGCACGATAAATCAGACATTAAAAAATTAATCGAATCCTTTTAGAATAGAAATATGAAAAACTTTATAATTATTTGCTTCTTATTGCTAGTTGGTCACCAAACTGTAAATGCACAAAAAGCATTAAAAGTTTATGTGGTTAGACACGCAGAAAAATTAACGGGTGACCCTAAAGAGAAAGACCCAGAATTATCTCCGGAAGGTAGCGAAAGAGCTCAAGCACTTGCAAAGGAATTAAAAGGGCAAAAAATTGATTCGATTTACTCTACGAATTATAAAAGAACCAAGCTAACAGGATTCCCATTAGCGGATAAAATTGGGATTTCCATTAAAACCTATAATCCAGACCAAACAAAAGCACTTGCAACTCAATTAATTGCAAATGCAAAAGGCAAAAACATTTTAATTGTGGGGCATTCGAATACAGTATTAGAAATAATTGAAGCTTTTGGTGGAGAAAAACCAGTTAAACCTTTAACTGACGATGACTACGATTACCTTTTCACAGTTACGGTTAAGGGTAAAAAAACGGAAGTAAAAACAAGTCGTTATGGCGTCTCTCACCACACGGAAGGTGGCGAAGCTAAAGCAATGAAAATGAATAAATAAATTTATTATCTAATTGCAACCTTCATCCAGTATTTATACCCTACAATTCGGATTAGTTTGTTTAAGCTCATTTCTTTTTTCGGCTAGCTTTAATATGCTCATTCCAGAGCTGCCTGCTTACTTATCAGCTTTAGGTGGTTCAGAGTATAAGGGGTTAATTATTGCACTTTTTACCTTAACTGCTGGCATATCTCGTCCTTTTAGTGGAAAGTTAACAGACACCATTGGTCGTATTCCTGTAATGGCAGTTGGTTCTATCGTGTGTTTTTTATGCGGATTTCTATATCCAATATTAACATCAGTTGCTGGATTTCTTTTTTTAAGATTATTACACGGTTTTTCTACTGGTTTTAAACCAACCGCAACTTCCGCCTATGTTGCAGATTTAGTCCCTTCTGATAGATGGGGTGAAGCGATGGGTGTTCATGGCGTTTGTTTTAGTACAGGATTAGCTATCGGCCCCGCCATTGGAAGCGCTATTACCGACCACTTCTCCATTGACATGCTGTTTTATTGTTCGTCGCTTTTTGCGTTGCTGTCCATCGTTATTTTGGCTAATATGAAGGAAACCTTGCCTAACAAACAACGTTTTAAAGCGACGCATTTGAAGATTAAAAAAGAGGATATTATAGAGTGGCAAGTTCTTCCAGCGGCGCTGATAGTTTTATGGAGCTACATTAGCTATGGCGTAATTTTAACTGTAATCTCAGATTGGAGCCATCATTTAGGCACGAGCAATAAAGGATTGTTCTTTATGATTTTTACACTTGCTTCACTGCTTATTAGGTTTGTTGCAGGAAAGGTTTCCGATAAATACGGACGAACGGTAATTTTAAGGATTTCTCTATCAATTTTAATGATTTCCTTGCTAGGAATAGCGTTTGCAAACTCAGAATTTTGGTTAATGTCAGCTTCTGCGATTTATGGTGTAGCAACAGGAATGTTGTCGCCGAGCGTAACCGCATGGACAATTGATTTAAGCAAGGCTAGTCACAGGGGAAAAGCAGTTGCCACGATGTACATTTTTATGGAAGTAGGAATAGGTTTAGGGGCTTTGCTAGCAGGAAGTATTTTTATTGATGATGTGGCGACAATTCCAAGCATATTTTACATCTGCACAGGCATTACTTTTATCGCCTTGATTTACCTGCAGTTCATTTACAAACCAAAGGTTCTTGCTCAATAATTGCTATAATTTCTCGAACGGAATATCCATCAAATCATAATCTTGCCAACCGTTAAAATCGAAATGCCACCATTCGTTATAGATTACTTTAAAGCCATTTGCTTGCATAGTTGCAATTAAAAAATCTCTGTTTTTAATAATTGCAGCTGGAAGTTTTTCAAAATGTGGAGCTGCTTCTGGCGCAAAGCTATCATAAGGTGTAGGCATTGGTACGTCTTTGCCTGTTTTAAGGTCTATGATGGTTAAATCTATGGCGCAACCACGGTTATGCTTTGAACCTTTATTTGGGTTGGCTACAAAGTTTTTATCGCTTGCTTTTTCCCAAAAGGCAATGGTAATGGCATAAGGACGATAAGCATCAAATATTTTTAATCCATAGCCTTTTGTTTTTAAAACAGCTTGAATTTTTTTAAGATGTTCTACAACAGGTTTTCTTGCAAATGCCTTCGCTTGGTTGTACATCACCTGCTGCATAAAGTTGTTTTTCGTCGCATAGCGGATGTCTAATACCACAGACGGAATAGCTTTTTTAATCTCGATTAACTCGTTGTTCGGGTTAGTTTTATAATCAGCTTTATAAACCTTATAATCATTGATGATTTTTAATCCATAAGGATTTTGTGCATTTTTTTGAGCGCATGCCGATAAAGAAATCGATATTATAAAAAGAAGAATGTTCAGGTTTTTCATCTAAAATTTAATTCCTAAAATGAGATTGCCTGCCTGCCGCAGGCGGGCTTCGTGCCTCGCAATGACGAAATATTATTGATTAGAAACAACTAATAGCTCCAAATCTTTAAAAGGGAGATTGTAAATATTGGCTAAATCTTTATTGGTGAGGTGACCTTGATAAGCATATAAAGCCTCACGAATGCCTGCTTTATTCCACACCAAATTCATTAATCCACCCATATCGCCTATGTCAACTAAAATTGGGGCAAAAATATTCGTTAAGGCATACGATGCTGTTCTAGGGACCCTAGATGCAATATTTGGCACACAATAATGAATCACATCGTGTTTTCTAAAAACAGGATCTTTGTGGTTGGTAACCTCAGATGTTTCGAAACAACCTCCCTGGTCAATACTTACATCAACCACCACAGAGTGAGGCTTCATCCTGGCAACGGTTTCTTCCATCACCAAACAAGGGCTGCGGCCATGCTCAGACCTTACTGCACCAATTACCACATCGCAAGTTGTTATCGCTTTGTTAAGTACGATAGGTTGCATGACAGAAGTAAAAACTCTGCTTCCTAAATTATTTTGTAAACGCCTTAGCCTAAAAATAGAGCTATCGAAAACCTTAACTTCTGCGCCTAAAGAAAGCGCTGTTCTAGCCGCATATTCGCCAACAGTTCCTGCGCCTAAAATTACAATTTCTGTTGGAGGAACGCCAGTAAAACCACCTAACATTAAACCCTTTCCGCCAAATGCGCTACTTAGATATTCTGCAGCGATAAATATGGAAGCTGAGCCAACAATTTCGCCCATGGCACGTACCACGCTTAGAACATTGCCTTCATCTCTTAAATTCTCAAAACACAAGGCGTTGATTTTTTTATGGAGGATGGCCTTTAAATTGGCTTCTTTTAAAGTTCCAATTTGCAAGGCAGAAATTAAAGTTTGCCCTTTATGCATTAAACCTACTTCTTCTAAAGTTGGCGGAGCAATTTTAACTATGATATCGGCGGCGTAAACATCTTTTTTGCTGTAAGAGATTTGGGCGCCTTGTTCACTATAATCTTTGTCTGTAAAATTTGCAGCAACACCAGCACCAGATTCAATTACCACTCTGTGTCCATTATTTACTAACAGCGCAACAGAAAGTGGAGTTAGTGCAATTCTACATTCTTGAAATGAAGTTTCTTTAGGGATGCCAATGAATAGATTATTACTTTTTTGATTGGTCTCCAGCATTTCCTCTTGGGTCTGCATTAATCCTCTCTGAGCAATAGCGGCCATGCCTTCTCTTAATCCTGTAGCCATGATAATCTGGTAGTTTTTAGGTGTTTGAAGTTACGGAAATTTTTTGAAAGATGAATATGGTTGAGATGGATAATGGTTAATAGAAAAGGTTTATAGATAATGGTCAATGGTTAATGGCCAGCTCGCATTCAAGCACCTAGGCAATGGTCTATCGACTATTAACCATCAACATTAACCTCACTAAAAGTAAAAACTCTCTGCTCCTCACCAGTAATCTCAATCTCTACCTTGATGTACTTTTCTGGCAAAAGGTCTTCAACTTTACTTGGCCATTCTACAAGACAATAATCGCCACTGTAAAAGTATTCTTCATAACCAATATCATAAGCTTCCTGTTGGTTTTTTAATCGATAAAAATCGAAATGATAAATTAATCCAGCTTTACTTTCGTATTCGTTAACAATAGAAAACGTAGGGCTGCTTACTACATCGTCTACTCCCAAAATTGAGCAAAAAGCTTTAATAAAAGTCGTCTTTCCAGCAGCCATTTCACCTTCAAAAATGAAGAATTTATTACCGTTTGCAAATGCTAGTAATTGCGCTGCTACGGTATCTAATTCAGCTGTACTGTTTATAGAAATGGATTTCATTTTGCAAAGATAAAAAAAAGGAAGTCGAAAGTCGGGAGACGGAAAGTCCGAAACAATTTTCACTTATGCCCTCTCTTATGGAGAGGGGATTAAGAGCCTGCTCCAATTTAATATCGGAGGGTGGGGCTTTTACTTAGAACTATAAGTTACCACAGGTATAATCATCTCCTCTAGTGAAATCCCGCCATGCTGAAACGTTTCGTTGTAATAGTTTACAAACTGATTGTAGTTGTTTTGGTAAACGAAATATTGGTCTTCTTTAGCAAAAATGTAATTAGAACTGATGTTTATTTTAGGAAGCATTGCCTCATGAGGATTTTTGATTAAGAATACATCCTTAGCATTGTAATTAAGGTTTCTGCCTTGTTTGTAACGCAAATTGGTATTCGTATTTCTATCTCCAATCACCTTACTAGGATGTTTAACTCTTATGGTTCCATGGTCTGTGGTAATGATTAATTTAACTCGCTTTTGAGAAATCTTTTTTAATAAATCTAATAACGGAGAATGCTCAAACCATGATAAAGTTAAAGAACGATAGGCGGCATCATCATTAGCTAATTCTCTAATCATTTGCATGTCTGTACGAGCGTGGGATAACATATCTACAAAGTTGTAAACAATGGCATTAAACTCATTATCCATCAAATTGCCTACTTTTTCTGTTAAATCTTTCCCTTGGTCAAAAGTTAAAATTTTGTGATAACTGAATTTGCAATCTTTACGTAAACTGCGTTTAATTTGATCTGCTAAAAAAGCTTCTTCATGCATATTCTTTCCGCCTTCGTCATCATCATTTTGCCATAAGGCTGGAAATCTTTTTTCCATGTCTAAAGGCATCAAGCCTGAAAAAATGGCGTTTCGAGCATACTGGGTCGCAGTCGGTAAAATACTGGAGTAAGTATCCTCTTCTTCTAACCTAAAATATTCGCTAATTAAGGGGTTAATAATTTTCCATTGGTCGTAACGTAAATTATCAATCAAGATGAAAAAAACAGGTGTTTTGTCGTTAATTAATGGAAATGCTTTTTTCTTCAATAACTCATTAGATAATAATGGTGCTTTTTCTTTTCCATTAACCCATCCCAAATAATTGTCTTCAATAAATTTAGAGAACTGCATATTTGCTTCAGACTTCTGCATGGTTAAAATCTCATGCATCTGTGGGTCGTCTAACTTCTCTAATTCAAGCTCCCAAAAAACTAATTTTTTATAAATGTCTACCCATTCTTCATAGCTCAATCGGTCATTTAAAGTCATGCCGATATTTCTAAAATCTTGCTGGTATGCTGATGAAGTTTTTTCGCTTACTAAACGTTTGTTGTCTATAATCTTTTTTATGGTTAATAAAACTTGTTTCGGGTTAACAGGCTTAATTAAATAGTCATCTATTTTAGAACCAATTGCATCTTCCATTAAGTTTTCTTCTTCGCTTTTAGTGATTAAAACCACTGGTACGTCTGAACGGATATTTTTGATTGCAGAAAGTGTTTCTAGCCCACTTAATCCAGGCATATTTTCATCTAAAAAGACCAAGTCGAAATGCTCTTTTCCAAAGGCTTCTAAGGCATCGTTGCCATTGGTGAAAGTGGTAACGTGATATCCTTTTTCGTTTAGCAATAATATATGTGGTTTTAATAGGTTAATTTCATCATCGGCCCATAAAATTTTGGTTTCCTGCATTATATATACTTTTTATGTAAATTAAAGTTTTTAAAAGAGCTGGTCTTTTCTACTGTCGATAAAAATAGCAATTTTTGTACCGTATAATTTATTTTTAAGAATTGAACAAAAAGAAAATAATAAACGATCCTGTTTATGGGTTCATCACCATACCATCTGCATTAGTTTACGACCTGATTTCGCACCCTTATTTTCAAAGATTAAGGTATATTAAACAGCTTGGAATGACTCATTTGGTTTATCCAGGAGCAATTCACACTCGTTTCCATCATGCTATTGGAGCAATGCACTTAATGAGTTTGGCGTTGGAAGTTTTAAGGAATAAAGGACATTATATTTCTCCAGAAGAAGAAGAAGCCGCCACCATTGCTATTCTTTTACATGATATAGGTCATGGGCCATTTTCTCATGCACTGGAGCATACACTAGTCAACGGAATAAGTCATGAAGACATTTCTATGCTGATGATGGATAAGTTGAATGAAGAGTTTAACGGAAGATTAACAGCCGCCATTAATGTTTTCAAAGGGAATTACCATCGTGGTTTTTTCTGTCAACTAATTTCTGGACAACTAGATTTAGATAGGATGGATTACCTTAATCGCGATAGCTTTTTTACTGGCGTAAGCGAAGGCGTAATTAGCTTTGATAGAATCATTAAAATGTTCAACGTTGTTGATGATAATCTAGTAATCGAAGAAAAAGGAATTTACTCAATTGAAAAGTTCTTGATTGCACGTAGGTTAATGTATTGGCAGGTTTACTTGCATAAAACTGTTATTGCCGCAGAACAATTATTAGTTAAAATCTTAGAAAGAGCAAAAGAATTAGCATCTGCTGGAGAAGTATTATTTGCTACGCCGGCCTTGCAACATTTCTTGCAGAACGATATTACAGAGCATAATTTTTTTGAAGGCGAAAATCATTTGCTTCAATTTTCAAAACTAGACGACCAAGATATCTATGCCGCCATTAAGGTTTGGGAAAGCCATAGTGACGCGATTTTGTCTAAGCTTTGTAAAATGTTAAACTCTCGGAATTTGTATAAAGTTGAAATCAGTAACACAGAACCAAGTGCCGCTAGAATAGAACACTTAGCTGTTCAAACAGCTTTGGCGTTAAACCTAGAAGAGGATGATGTTGCTTATTTTGTTTTTACAGACACCATTAGAAATAGGGCATACAATGCGGGCATTAGTAATATCAATATTTTAATGAAGAATAATGATTTGGTAGATATTGCAAAAGCATCAGATTTATCTAACTTAGAATCTTTAGATAAGACGGTAAAAAAGCACATCCTTTGCTATACAAGAGACATTTAGCATTTTTTAACATAATAAAATAACCTTTTACCAGTTAAACAGTCTTATCCTTGTGGTAAGATTAAGGAATGTTGTTTATTTGTTCATATCAATTTAACATTTAACTTTGTAAGATGCAATTTACTGCCAAGCAGATAAGCGAGTTTTTAGATGGAGCCATCGAAGGAGATGAAACCGTAAAAGTTGGGGAGCTCTCTAAGATAGAGGATGGCGGCAATGGCTCGCTTTGTTTTCTGTCTAATCCTAAGTATGAGAATTACTTATATACTACCAAAGCATCGGTGGTAATCGTTTCTAGTGATTTTGTGCCTACACAACCAGTAAGTGCTACCTTAGTAAAAGTTAAAGACCCATATAGTGCTTTTTCTGTATTATTAGAAAAATATAATGAAGCATTAAATCATGATTATGCTCCAGCGGGCATAGTTCAACCTTGTTTTATACATCCGACAGCAAAAATTGGAAAAAACGTATTTATTGGCGCTTTCTGTAGCATAGAAGAAAACGTTGAGATAGGAGATAATACCAGAATATATTCTCAAGTGTATGTTGGTAAAGATTCTAAAATTGGAAGTGATAACATCATTTTTCCCGGCGTAAAAATTTATAACCGCTCTGTATTTGGAAATAGAATTACCATCCATTCAAATGCTGTAATTGGCAGTGATGGCTTTGGCTTTGCTCCACAGCCAGATGGAACCTATAATAAGATTGCACAAATAGGAAACGTTGTTATTGAAGACGATGTAGAAATTGGTGCAAATACAACGATTGATAGAGCTACGATGGGTTCTACTTTTATCCGCAAAGGAGCGAAGTTAGATAATCTAATCCAAATTGCACACAACGTGGATATTGGTGCTCACGCAGTAGTTGCTGCTCAGACAGGCATATCTGGAAGTACAAAATTGGGGGATAATTCAGTTATTGGCGGTCAGGTTGGTATTGCAGGTCATTTAAATTTGGGTAAAGGAACTCAAATTGGAGCGCAAGCAGGAATTAATTTTAACACCGAAGAAAATAAACAATGGCATGGTAGTCCTGCGCAACCATTAAAAGAATGGATGCGGTCTACTGTAATTTTTAAAAGACTGCCAGAAGTTGATAAACGCATTAGAGATTTAGAGGCTAAAATAGCAGAGTTGACAGCTATTATAGAACAAATAGGTACAATACAAAAATAAGAATGAACGTTAAGCAAAAAACTATAAAAAGCGAAATTTCTGTGGCTGGTGTAGGTTTGCACACCGGAGCAAATGTTACATTAACTTTTTGCCCTGCACCAGACAATCACGGTTTTAAGTTTCAAAGAATAGACCTTCCTGGTCAGCCAATTGTAGATGCAGATTGTGATAATGTTACAGATACAGCAAGAGGAACTACAATTACTCAAAACGGAGCAAGTGTAAGCACGGTTGAACATGTAATGGCAGCATTGGTTGGGATGGATTTGGATAATGTTTTGTTAAAACTAGACGGGCCAGAAACTCCAATCATGGATGGAAGCTCTATCAAGTTCATCGAAGCCTTAGAAGAGGTTGGTATTGCTTCTCAGGAAACTGACAGAGAATATTTCACCATTCCTCATAACATTACTTATACAGAAGAAGACAGAAAGGTAGAAATTGTGGCAATGCCATTAGACGACTATCGTTTTACTTGCATGATTGACTATAATTCCCCTGTTTTAGGAAGTCAACACGCAGGGATATCAAGTATTGCTGAATTTAAAAAAGAAATAGCTTCATGTAGAACTTTTTGCTTTCTGCATGAATTAGAATATCAATTATCTCACAATTTAATTAAGGGAGGCGATTTAAATAACGCTATTGTAATTGTAGATAAAGAAGTAACCAAAGACGAACTCGACCATTTAGCCAAAATCTTCAATAGAAGTGCCATAGAGGTTGCTCCACAAGGAATATTAAACAATATGGAGTTGCGTTACCAGAATGAGCCAGCTCGTCATAAATTGTTAGACATGATAGGTGATTTAGCTTTGGTTGGTGTTCATTTGAAGGGCCATATCATGGCGGCAAGACCTGGTCATGCGGCGAATGTTGCTTTTGCTAAGAAGATTAAGGCGGCAATTAAAAAGGAAAAAGGCAAGAAAATACAAAAGATTTATGATGCAAACGCAAAACCATTGTATGATGTAATGCAGATCATGGAGATTTTACCTCACAGACAACCATTTTTGTTTGTAGATAAAGTGTTAGAACTTTCTAAAACTCACGTTGTAGGCGTTAAAAACGTAACAATGAACGAGGATTTTTTTAGAGGTCACTTCCCTGGAGCGCCCGTAATGCCTGGGGTAATCCAAATTGAAGCCATGGCTCAAGTTGGAGGTATTTTGGTTTTAAGTACCGTGCCAGACCCAAGTAACTACCTAACTTATTTCTTGAAAATAGATAATGTCCGTTTCAGAGCGCAAGTTTTACCAGGAGATACCATTATATTTAGATGCGATTTAATGGAACCTATTCGTAGAGGGATTGCACAGATGAAAGGCATTGGAATGGTAGGAGAAAAAATAGTAGTTGAAGCCGAAATGATGGCTCAAATTTCAAGAGTTAAAGAAAGCGAAACAGCATAATGATACAACCGTTAGCATATATACACCCACAAGCAAAAATTGCAGATAATGTTGTAGTTGAGCCATTTGCTGTTATTCACAAAGATGTAGAAATTGGGGAAGGCACCTGGATCGGTTCTAACGTTGTTATCATGGATGGCGCTAGGATTGGTAAAAACTGCCGTATTTTTCCAGGCTCAGTAATTTCTGGTGTTCCCCAAGATTTAAAATTTGCAGGCGAGGTTACTACTGCAGAAATTGGCGACAACACAACAATCCGCGAATGCGTAACCATAAACCGTGGTACAAAGGATAAATGGAAAACGGTTATTGGAAAAAACTGTTTAATACAGGCTTATTCTCACGTTGCTCATGATTGTGAAGTAGGTGATTATTGCATATTCTCTAACAGCACAACTTTAGCGGGTCACATTACCATTGGCGATTATGTAGTATTGGCAGGTTTGGTTGCGATACACCAATTTGTAAAAGTTGGTTCACACGCTTTTGTAACTGGCGGTTCATTGGTTCGTAAAGATGTTCCCCCTTATGTTAAGGCAGCCAGAGAGCCACTTTCTTATGTAGGTATTAATTCAGTAGGCTTGCGTAGAAGAGGGTTTTCTCCAGAAAAAATTAACGAGATTCAAGAGATTTACCGTGTGCTGTTTGTTAAAAACAATAATGTTACCAAGGCTTTAGATATTATAGAAGCAGAATTCCAGCCAACCGAAATACGTGATGAAATTGTAGATTTCATTCGCAACTCTAACCGTGGGGTAATGAGAGGTTTTGGTACAGGAAGCAAAGAAAGGTAGAAGGCTTTAAGGTTGAGGGCAGAAGGCTAGGCATTGTCTCACATCTCACATCTCACATCTCAAAAAATGAACATCTCCCTAAACAACGTTGGTCGCCGGTTTAACAAAGAGTGGATATTTAAAAATATTAACTACACGTTTAAGCAAGGCGAAAAATACGCTGTTTTAGGTCCGAATGGTTCTGGAAAATCTACCTTGTTAAGCGTTTTACTGGGCAGTTTAACTCCATCTGAAGGCGAAATTGCTTATTCAAATCCCGAAACCGTAAGGGTTGAAGACATTTATCAATACATCAGCTTCGCCGCTCCATATTTAGATTTGGTAGAAGAGTTCACTTTACAAGAAACCATCGATTTTCACTTTCAATTTAAGGCTTATGCAGATGGGTTGAATGCCATTGAGGTTTTGGGTTTGCTCGGGTTAAAAAAATCACAGGATAAGGCTTTAAAACACTTCTCGTCGGGAATGAAACAAAGGACCAAGCTTGCCTTGGCTTGTTGCGCCAATACACAACTTTTATTTTTAGATGAACCAACCTCTAATTTGGATACTCAAGGAGTTGATTGGTATTTAGAAATCATTGAAAAATTTGCTCATGACAAAATGGTAATAGTTGGTTCTAATCAGGAACATGAATACGGGTTTTGCAAAAATCTATTGAGCATTTCTGATTATAAATAATTGTTAATCAGTTTTATTCGTACTTTAGTTAAGCTAATTACGATGAAATGAAAAGCCCAAATTACAGTCGTAGGGAATTGATGAAAATGATGAGCCTGACTATGGTAGGTTCTTCAGTTTTACCTTTTTTCGCTAAAGCCTCTAGTAACGAAAATTTAGATTATTTCGATGAGTCACCAAAAGCCATTCACATTAAAAAAGGAAGCGGAAACGCAGGGGTCGTTGGTGGAATGGATATCGTTTTCAAGCTCACAAAAGCTCAAACGGGGGGGCATTTAGGCTGTGACGAAGTTACAATGAAACCAGGTTTTTTGGGAGCACCACCACATCTTCATAAAACATTCGATGAAATCTGCTATGTGTTAGAAGGTACGATACACATTATGGTTGGCGATGAGGTTTTTGAGGTTAGTGCTGGTGATTGGCATCTGAGACCAAGGGGAATTGTGCATACTTTTTGGAATTCTGGCCCAACTACATCAAAATTTATCGATTTATATGTACCTGGTGGCCATGAACAATATATGGTGGATTTGGCAAGTTTGTTTGAGAATAATAATAGACCAAAACCGGAAGAGATGGCAAGTTTGGCAAACAAGTATGATATTACTTTTAATTGGGATAAATTAGGGGCGATAGTTGAAAAATATAAAGTTCATTTATAAAACTTTTCTATTAAATCTTGCTTTGTGCTAATCAGAAACATTTTGTGTATTTCTGATTGTAAAAAGTTTTGGAAAACATTGTCAGAAGCTTTTGGCAATTACAGCCCCGCTTTTCGTTGCAATCTTTTTGCGGTCACACTGAGCGTAGATGAAGTGTTAGCGGAGCAAAAATATTTACACTGCAATCTGGTTTAGATAACAATGTCAGTAGTTCTTTCGCAGTTTGCAAACCTAAATAGTTACAAAGGACATTGTTTATAAACGAGTAAATTCGTCATTGCGAGGTTCATTCTCCGATTTTTCATCGGTAATGACCGCGGCAATCTCCTTCTTGCCAAATGATATCTGCAATGAGATTGCTTCAGGCGATGAAAAATCGACCTTCGCAATGAAGGTAGTAAAGCAGCGTTTATTACAAACTAGTAGGTTTCTTGGCAGTTTGCGACCCTAAATAGTTGCAAAGACCTTTGTTTATAAACGGGTCCCGATAGCTATCGGGAGAAGTGATATACTTTTGAGTTCTTCACGAAAAAGATTAAACGTAAAGCCCGACTGCATTGTAATCCTTATTCTGCCATTGCTTTTTATATTAATTTAATGTTGATTATGTTAAATTTTTCATCAAAAACTAGCCTATTTCTCTTTAAAACCATACTCTAAAAATATTTTTAATTTGCTATTGCATAATTCAAATATAGTATATACCTTTGCGCCACGAAACAAGGCGGAATAAATAGCTAAATATCGTACATATTGATTAAAATATATTGCGCACATATTCTAAATAAGAAGATAAAGCAATTTTAACATAATAAGAATTTCATAGTTTAGTTTTAGGTTTAGGTTGATTGTAGCTTCGGAGTGGTTCCCGAAGCTATCTTTTTTTAGGGCTTTTTTAGAAAATATTTTTTTACCTTGCGCCTTCAAAAAAGAAGACCCTGCCTGCGGTAGGCAGGAAATAATTAGTGATTTTTAAAACATCATGGCAAAAGCATCAGAAATAAAAGTAGGTAACATCCTTCGTGTAAACAATGAACTAGTTACCGTAGAAGAGTGGAATCACCGTACACCAGGTAAAGGCGGAGCATTTTACACCGGTAAATTTCGTAACATTAAAACATCAAGGCTTATCGAAGCTCGTATGAATACCGACGAAGTGGTGGAGATTTGCCGAGTAGAAACTAATGATTACCAGTATTTATATGAAGAGGGCGACTCTTTGGTAGTTATGGATAACAATTCTTATGAGCAATTTAACGTAGCTAAATCTTTATTTGGCCCATCTATTAAATTCTTGAAAGAAGGAATGAGCATCTTGGTAGCTATTGAGAGCGAAGAACCAATTCAAGCAAGTCTTCCAAATTTTGTTGAAATGGAAGTTGTTTATTCTGAGCCAGCTGTAAAAGGCGATACTTCTACAAATGCTTTAAAAGCAGCTACTGTAGAAAACAATGTAGAAATTAAAGTTCCTTTGTTCGTTAACCAAGGCGATAAAGTTAAAATTGATACACGTACTGGTGAGTATGTGGAGAGAGTAAAATAACCATATGTGTCATCCTGAGCTTGTCGAAGGATCTCATAATTAAGCCGCAGATTCGCTGATTAAATCTATCAGTAAATCTGCGGCTTCTTTTTTGTTTTTTGTAAGTCGTCATACCCAACTCGATTGGGTATCCTAATGCGATAAAGTGTTTAGTTTTGTATCTTGCTTTAAGATTCCCGTTTTCACGGGAATGACGATGAAACTAAAATATGCTTAAATCAGCCTTAAGAAAACAAGCCTTAAACCAACGCAGTGCTTTAACCGAGGATAATCTCCAAGAGTTAAACGAAAAGTTGTTAGCGCAGTTTAAAAAGCTCGATTTATCGAATATTAAAAGCTTACATATCTTCTTGCCAATCATTCATCAAAAGGAGCCAGATACTTTTTTAATTATAGATTGGTTGCAACAACAGCATCCAGAAATTGAAATTGTAGTCCCAAAGGCAGATTTTAAGACAAGTATCATGAGCCATCATTCTTATGTAGATAAAGAAGACTTGCTTAACAATCATTACCATATTCCAGAACCTCAAAAAGCAAAACCATTTATGGGAACGCCAGATATGGTTATTGTACCTTTATTAGCGTTTGATAAAAGAGGTTACCGAGTTGGCTATGGAAAAGGCTTTTACGACCGCTTTTTATCTGGATTAACCACGCAAAAAATAGGACTATCATTTTTTGATGCAGTAGAAGAAATTATTGATGTACATTTGAATGATATCCGATTGGATAAATGTATAACACCAAATCAAATTTATACCTTTAGTAATTAATCGAGTTTTGAGAGTTGTCTCATATCTCAATTCTCACATCTCAATACGCATAAAATGGAAAAGGAATTCAAAATCACTTCTGCAAAACATTACGAAGAAACCATGATAGCCATTTTCGAAATGCAAGAACAAGAAGACCCTTTAACGGCTGCTCAAATAGCAGAAATGGAGTTAATGCTTAAGGCTTCTGAGAAATATGAGGCTGAAGAGCTTTAATTAAACGCAAAAATAGCTTTTAGCAACGCGTTTCTACCCGGTATAATGTAACTGGCAGAAGTAATAGAAATGGCATCAATAAAATAAGAATCGAACGATTTTATGTTACTAATGTTGTTAATGCTCAATTCGAAATCTGTTTTAATTTTCGTCCATTTATATTTTAAGTTCACATCTGTAAAAAGATAGTTTAGATTACCTTGTTTAGGTTGGTGTATAAAAATGTGGTTTGCGGCAAACCCCATAGTAACCTTTCTAAAAATGGTTGCATCTATTTTAGAGTATTGCCTTAACTGTTCTAGACTCGAATTTTCCAAATCATTAATAAAGCTTTGTGTTGTTGTAAAGTTTGAGCGCAATATCCAATTTATATTTTTCGAAAATTTGGTGCTGTTATTAATTCCAAAGGTTAGGCTATTGTTTTTATAAGGGAATAGAACATTGTTCTGTAATTGCTTACCCGTGTTTCTACTAATTGAAGCTTCAAAACCCAGATTGGTATGAAGGTCAATAAAGTATTTGCCAACTGAGCCATTAACTGACAAATTATTAATGCTATTTGCAAAAGGAACTGCAATACGAGTTTGTATGGAATTTGTTATCGAACTTTCAATGATATTATCAAGCAAGGTTTTTGAATAAGATGCATTTATACTAGCAAACAGCATGCTAACGGCCTTTTGGTAGCGATAACCAATGGAAGCCCTTTGGTTTTTTACAAATGGCAAAGGGATATTGTTAGCCACCAATGAGCGATAGCTCTTTAAAATAGCCCCTGTGTAAATGTCTTCTATCTTACCCATATTTTTGGCAAAGCTGTACCCTATTGTTAGTTTGTTCTCTTGGGTAATTTGGTATTGCAAGCCTAAAGAAGGATTTGTTAATACCTGCTTGTAGTTATTATTGGGTGTATAATTAAGTAAATTTAAGCTAATTGGTAAACGAACATAAATGTGCAGAACCTCTGTTTTATAATCTAGTCCGGGGTTTAAATAAAGCTTAAACCGATTCCACTTTATATCGTTTATAGCATTGGTTATTGTTTCTTCAGTATGGTTGTTTTGTATTTTAGCTAAACTAGAATTAAAATCTATAGATTGAAATGAAAAACCAGCCTGATAAGATTGGGTAATGCGGTTTTTTAATGTGCTGTAGGTAATGTAGTTATTTGTAAAAAGGCCAGGAATACTTGTTCGTTGTGTTAATTGACTATAATCAAAGCCTAAATTTAAAGTGTTCTCATTAATGCCTGGTGTTATGTGTAAAAGTTCCTTTTGATAGGTTTTCTCCAAGTAAGAATTAATGTTTAATATGGTGCCGGATTTAAGTGTTCGTAGATATTTTAAATCGTTTACAAGGTTAAATCTCTTCTGATTTAGTTGTTGGTTAAATGGGGTTTGTAAACCATTGATTAGTGCTTTATTGTTGTTTGGAGAATAATCAATAGTCAGTCCGTTGTTTACATAATGAGTTACTGCGTTATCTATATAATTAAATTGACCATATATACTTTGATTTACAGCCTTATTCCCTTGATCTTCGCCATAATTTATGGTTTCTGAGGGCAGTGTTGTTTGAGTAGTGTAATTGGTGTTTTGGTAGCGCTTATCATATAAATAATAAATATTTGCTTTAAGCTGTTTTTCTGTATTGAACTTAAAAAGGTTATTGGTATTTGCAATGCCCGAATTGTTAAACAGGTATCTACCTTTTGGCAAGTATGGTGTAGTGCTTACACCTGTAGATAGTTGAAAGGTTGGCCTGTTGTTTTCAGCTAGATTAATATTTGATGCATTGTTGTGCGAAATAACATCTTCGCTAAGATCTGTTCCTATATTGTTTAAAGAAATATTGTCTAAGAATTTAAATTGTTGTTTGAAAAGAATTAGGTCGATAGTTTCATCGTATCTATCTGGCAACCCAGCTCCAAGTTTTGCATTTCCAATTACTTTTAGCTTAGCCGTTTTATCTATAACTAAGTTAATTGCAATATCATTACTTTGGTTGTTTTTTTGTAGCATTTTTATGGGTTGGTCATGGTCTATTACCTGTATTTTGGTTACAGTTTTATGTGGAATGCTCTTGGTGCCGATATTATATTTATCATCTAAAATATTATCCCCATCTATATAAAGTTGTGTAATCGGGGTGTTGTTATAAGTAACCTTACCATTTTCGGCTACATTTATGCCGGGCATTTTTTTTAAGACATCGCCAATGCTATGGTCGTTTTCATTAGCAAAATCTGCAGTGCGATAATTCAATGTATCACCCTTTACGATAATTACGGGTTTGTGTTTAACATTTACAGCATTGAGATTAATGACAGCTTCTTTTAGTGTAAAATTGTAAGTATTTCGTTCAACTGCATAAATTATAGTTGCAGTTTTATATCCAAAGGACTTGGCTTCTAGTAATAAATTTGCTTCAACTGCGCCATCTACATTTAGACTGTAACTACCAAGATTATCTGTTTTGGTGTATTTTAAAATACTGTTATTTAGCTTTAATGAAATAGTAGCGTTAGCTATTGGATTATTTAAGCTATCAGTAACTAAACCACGTATTTTATTTTGAGCATAGCTAGACTGAACAAGTAATAAAAGTCCGAGGCAAATTAAAAGTAGGTTTAACCGCATTATTTTTTTTCTGGCAATTCTATTGGGTTGTTTATTTTTTTTGTACTAAAACCAGCTAACTGCTCTGGATCCACAATACCTTTTGTTGCAATTGTTTGCGCTTCCCAAAATGCACCTGGATTGCTATACATATTCTCTTTTAGTTTGTTAATGTCTTTTAGACTAACTTTAATTGTTCTTTTTGGCAATAAGATTGAATTTTCGATTGCATTGCTTTCTGAGGGTTTAATGCTTTCGAAACCACTGAACAAAAACTGCACTTCCTTTTTAGAATCGTAGGCCTCAATAATCAACCCCGGCAGTCCATGCAGCTTCCATGGCCCAGTTTCAAAAGGAATGTCTGGAGCAAACCAAACTACCCAATCTCTGCCTTTAAAAGTTGAAGTTGCTTTTTGACAAGTAATTTTTTCAAAATTTTTAATCTCGGGATCCAGCTTCCAATTAATTGTTTCGAGTGTATCTTCATATAAATATTCGACAATTAAATATTCTTTTATAATCAGTTTTTTTTCTTGCTGAAATTGGAATAATTCTTCTGTAGATACTTTTCTTAAATTCGATGGCATTGTAGTTCTTGGCAGTCCAGGGCCTGTCCAATTTTTGGCTTGTTCGTCTAGACTTTTTTTAACCTTTTCAGATTGTGAAACTCTATCCAAACTTCTAAAAATAGAACTGTTTTTGCCGAATAATAGCTGCATATTCTCTATATAAACACTGTCTCTATTATTATCGTCTCTTTTATGCTTTAAGGTATAGAATACCTTTGCTATAGCAGAATCATTTGCTTGCGAAAAACAATTAAGCGAAAATAGAACGCCGAGGAATAAAAATGCCGACTTTGCCATTGGTCTAGTTTATTACTTTTGATAAGGGATAGATGTTAGAGTGTTTTCAGGTATATTTTCAATAATCGAAGGATACATAGAGTAGGGCAGTAAGAATTTAATTAGGGAACGTTAGAAATGTGTCTTTTCAATGCAATGTGTTTCATCATCAACTATTATGCAGTTAAAAATTTTGTGGTTACTCATTTCTTATGTAAAAAAAAGTAATAAAGAACTTTGCTTTAAATGTACTTAAAACTTAGTTATAATAAAATAGAATTATACAACTCAAATAGCAGAAATGGAGTTAATGCTTAAGGCTTCTGAGAAATATGAGGCTGAAGAGCTTTAATAAAATCAGTAATTAGATAGGCAATTGTCTTTCCAGTTGTACTATCAGTCTTTCCGTCTGCCATTTCTGTTGCCCCTTCACAAACGTGCAAATAAGCGAAATTTCTTCTATTGCATAGGAGGATATTTCTAATATCATTCAGTTGAAAACCAGAAGAAGTTTGAGCACTGGATAGAACTTTTTCGATACTATCTAAATCAATTTCTAAGCCACTGGGTTCTTGTAAATCAGCAATAAAATCATTCCAATTTTCTGATACAGATTTTGGGCTCTGCAATAAGTCTTCAAAGTAAAATGCTTTAATATTTTGGTTGGCAGCTATATAGTCAGGTAAACTTTGGTTTATATAGTTTTGGTGCAAGCCAAATATTTTGTACTGATTTAAATAGCCACTACCTAAAGCAGTGCTAAAGCCATTTCCACTATGTCTGCCTTCTGCTCTATCTCTTAAATCTGCGTGAGCATCTATGTTAACCACATTTATTTTCTGTCTACCACTTCCTATTGATGTACCGGCAATAATTGGAGCAGCATTGTTATGTCCGCCACCGATAACGATTGGAATTTTGCCAGCGTTAACTATTTTCTGAATTATTGGGTAAACCAACGCATCAATTGTGTTTACTTTTTTTCTTAATCCTTGTAAACTAGTATCTATTGGTTCTTCAATTTCAAAGTGTCCTAAAACTAAAATTTCTTCACCAGATAAAAATAGATTGCTTTGAATATTTAGCAAAGCTTTTAATGCTGAATTCCAAGCTGTTTTTGCACCAGCTATCCCTAAGTTTGCCCTTACGCCTATATCTTCTGGAATGCCAACTAGAACATATCGAGCGGGAGAATCCATCAAAGCTTGAATAGCTATTTCGCCCTCTGCGCAATTTGGACAATCGTAAACGTAAACGTGTTGACCTAACTTTTCCTCCCCAACTCTCTCGCTTATCAATAAATCGATATCGCCCTGTGTATAAATTTTAAAGCTATCCATTATATATTTCTCCGTTTAAAATTATGGTTTCTACTTGGCTTTGGCCAAAACTATAAGGTAAAAAAGCCAAGGAAGGTATCATTCTAGTTATAAATAAATTTGCCTTTTTGCCAATGGCGATGCTTCCTATTTCATTGCTGAGTTCCATTGCAGCAGCTCCGTTTAAAGTCGCAGCATTTATCGCCTCTTCTGGCAACATTTTCAGTTTAATGCAAGCCAACGACACCACCAAATTCATATTTCCTGATGGCGTTGAACCTGGGTTATAATCTGTGGCGATGGCAACTTTTGCATTGTTATTAATCAAACCTCTGGCGTTTGCAAAAGGGATGTTTAGGTAAAAAGAGCAAGAGGGCAAAAGGGTGGCAATGGTTTCGCTATCTGCTAAAGTTGTTAAAACCTCATTATCTGTTTCTTCTAAATGGTCTACCGAAATGGCGTTGTGTTTTACGCCAACCTGCACACCTCCTGAAACTGAAAGCTGGTTAGCATGGATTTTTGGTTTCAATCCATATTTCGCAGCTGCTGATAAAATTTCATCAGTTTCTGTAACCGAAAAGAAGCCTTTTTCACAGAATACATCAACATAATCGGCTAAATTTTCTTTGGCAACTAAAGGCAATAACTCGTCGATAATCAGATTGATGTATCCTCTATGATTTTCTTTAAATGCCAGTGGATAAGCGTGTGCCGCAAGTAAGGTTGCTTTAATTGGAATTGGAAAACTGTTCTTCAATCTTTTAATTACTCGCAACATTTTCAGCTCACTTTCTACGGTTAAACCATAACCACTTTTTATTTCTACGGCGCCAGTTCCTTGTTTAATCATATCGGTTAAACGTAAACTTGCACTTTCGAAAAGCTCATTTGCTGTGGCTTGTTCTAGTTTTTTTGCTGAGTTTAAAATTCCTCCGCCAGCTGCGGCGATATCCTCATAAGTTTTACCAGCAATTTTCATTACAAACTCTTCTTCTCGTGGCGCTGCAAATACAATGTGTGTGTGGCTATCGCACCAAGAAGGGAAAACGAATTTGCCTTTGGCGGAGATTTGAGAAGTTAGATTTGAGATATGAGATGGGATTTCGCTCATCGAGCCAAAATCTTTAATCAACCCATCTTCTAATAAAAGCCAAGCATTTTCTAAAACGGGCAAATTTGCCATTTCACTTCCGCGAAGAGAAAATTTCTCTTTGGGATGGATACCTACTAGGCCTTTGATGTTTGTAATGAGCATTTTTCAGTTTTGAGATTTGCGTAATGCGTATTGAGATAAGGCGACAAGAACATTTTCCCTCTTACATCTTCCATTTTACCTTATTCTATCTCCAACAACACAGGACAATGGTCAGAATGTAAAGCATCGGGTAAAATTCTAACGTTTTTTAACCTGTTTTCCATTGGTCTGCTTACCAAGTGATAATCAATTCGCCAACCTAAGTTTTTACCTCTTGAGCCAGCTCTATAACTCCACCATGTATAATGATGTGGGTCTTTATTGAAATGCCTGAAAGAATCTATAAAACCATTGTTCATGAACAGTTCCATCCATTCGCGTTCTTCAGGTAAAAATCCAGATGAGTTTGCGTTAGACTTTGGGTTATGAATATCTATCGGTTGATGGCAAATGTTATAATCTCCAGAGATAATTAAGTTTGGGTGTTCCTTTCTGATTTCATCAATATAAACATCAAAAAACTTCATAAACTCGTATTTTTTGATTTGTCTTTCATCGCCACTGGAACCTGATGGCATATATAAGCTCATTAAAGAAAACCCATCAAAATCAGCTCTTAAAACCCTTCCTTCGGCATCAATCCAAGGTTCGCCACAACCATAAGAAATGTTGTTGGGTTTAATTTTTGTTAAGATGGCAACACCGCTATACCCTTTTTTCTCGGCAGGAAACCAATAATGATGGTACCCTAACTGCTCAATTAAAGCAACAATTTCAGGGATTTGTTCTCTTAAGGCTTTCACTTCTTGCAAACAAACCATATCTGCATCCGTTGCTTGTAGCCAGTTGAAAAGACCTTTTGTTGCGGCAGCACGGATGCCATTTACGTTATAGGAGATAATCTTCATTTTAGTGTTGAGTATTTTGTATCAAGTAGCGAGTATCAAGTAGCAAGATTGGGCGGATAACATTTGCTCCAACTCCTCTTTCCTCACTTATTTATTGTTGCCTTTTTTCAGTTCTTTCTCTAGTTTTTTCGCTTCTCTTTTCTTTAACACAGTAACAGTCATTTTTACATCAGTTACAGGTCTGTCTCCTTTTGCTGTTGGTTCAGCTGCAATGTTATCAACCATTTCTAAGCCTTTAACCACTTCTCCAAAAACAGTGTAATTTCTATCTAAATGCGGCGTGCCACCAATGGTTTTATAAACTTGACGTTGCCATTCTGGAATTATGAATTTCATCCTGTTTTTCTCAACAGCAGCTAAAGTTGAGTCGTTCCAGACTTTTCCTTGAACGATGTAAAATTGAGAGCCGCTTGAGGCTTTGGTTGGGTTTGAATTATCGCCTTCTCTAGCCGCTGCTAATACACCCTTTTTATGAAATAAACTATCTACAAACTCTGCAGGAATAGTGTATTTCGGACCGCCTTCACCTAAAGCAGCGCCAGCTACTGCGTTTTTAGAATCTGGGTCTCCTCCTTGAATCATAAAAGCTTTTATCACCCTGTGAAATAATGTGCCATCAAAAAAACCTTCCTTAGCTAGTTTTAAAAAGTTATCACGATGTAAAGGTGTTTCATTGTAGAGTTTAATAATCACTTCACCTTTTGAAGTTGTGATTTTTACATATTGATTTTTAGGTTTTGCCGCGAAAGTTGTTAGAAAACAAAGGCACAAAAGAAGCGTAAAGAGGTTTTTCATAAGTGGAAATGAATTTATGCTAAGGTATTTAAAAAATGGAAGAGATGAATAAGATTAAACCAAAAAAGATGTCATCCTGAGCGTAGTCGAAGGAATCTTTTTTGGTTTTTTGTTGAATTAAATTTGTCTTCGACTACGCTCAGACTGACACCACGCTGAAGACCATTTAATTTACCATTTTTTAACAATTGATAAAATCTCAATTCAAAAATTTATGTATAGCTTTGTTAATAATGAAGTTAAAGCAAAAATTAGCGATAGGCCTTTGCACCTTTTACCTTTTAAGCGTAATTGGTTTGGCTTTGAGCATTCATTTTTGTGGAGGCAAATTAGCGGCTGTTTCAGTTACAAATGCAAAAGCAGTTTGTAAATTTTGTAAAGCAGAAACTGCAGACAAAAAGGATGATGGCTGTTGTAAAAACACCAAAATTGAAGCTAAAGTTAAAGATTCTCATCAAGTAGAGAGTACTTTCAAATTACCAAAACTATTCAGTTTTGAAACACTCCTTCATCCAAAATTTGCAGACTTATTAAGTCAAATTCTACCATCTTATTTTACCAAGGTAGTCAACAAAGCGCCACCCAAGTCCAAGGGCGTGGCTTTGCATATCTTCAACTGCGTTTTCAGAAATTAGCAATAAGTTAGGCTAAGGATTGTTTCCTTATGCTTTATTTTTTATTTCCCATCAAGGGGGATGAATATTGACTCATTTATAAAATTTCGACAATGAAAACGACTAAAATTATATTCAGTATTTTGATGCTTTTTGCTATAAACAAAGTATCGGCCCAGCAAATTACCACAGTAGAAATGCAAGTAACGGGATTAACTTGTTCCATGTGTTCTCAGGCTACAGAAAAGTCATTACGTACTTTAGATTATGTAAGTAATGTAACACCAGATTTAAACAAAAACTTATTTGTTATTACTTTCAAAAAAGACAAAGCTGTAAACTTCGACCAATTGAACAAAAAGGTTAAAGAAGCAGGTTTTTCAGTGGGCAAACTAGATGCAACAGTAAACTTTAACCAAGTTAAAATAGACGATGATGGGCAAGCGATTGTAGGTTCAAATGTTTATCGTTTTGCCAACGCAAAAAGCAAGGTTTTAAACGGACCGGTTAAAGTTAGCGTAATTGACAAAAGCTTCATTTCTAATGCTGCATTTAAACAAAAATCATTAACCGTAAAGTTTGATTCTTATGCAAGTGGAACAGGAACTGTTAATGGTAAAAAGACTAGAATTTATCATTTAAGCATATAATGATGATTGGGAAATCAATAGGGTTATTGCTAATTTTTATTGGCTTTAATCAGGTTGTCGGTGCTCAGGAGCTTTATGTTTTTACTGAGCCCGCTAGCAATATGCCAAAAAATTCAATTGCTATTCGCCTTACAAATGAGGGGATGTTTAAGCCCAGCTTTACAAACAGAACAATTGTTGAAGGTATGGTTGGGTTGAATAAAAACTTGATGTTTCACGTACAAGGCTTCATGTCTGATATGGATGGAAAATATCGTGTAGAAGGAGGAAGTTTTTATACGAAATATAGGTTTTTATCATTGGATAATGAGCATAGTCATTTTCGTGGGGCACTTTACGGCAGAATTAGTACAAGTAAACGTGAAATGACTAGCGAAGACATTAATTTAGAAGGGGATAATTCTGGTTGGCAAGGCGGATTAGTTATTACGCAATTGATTCACAAATTGGCCTTATCAGCTACGGTAGGTTATAGTAGCACTTTTAAAAAACAAGATGATATGTTGTACTTTGACCCAAGTATGATGTTTCATTCGCCAACACCAATGTTTATGACAATGAAAATGCCCGATGAAATGGTTAATTACAGCCTTTCATCTGGCTATTTATTGTTGCCATTTGTTTATAAAAACTATAATCAACCTAACTTTAATTTGTATTTTGAGGTACTAGGCAAAACAAATCCTGCTAATGGAAATTCTTACTTAGATTTGGCGCCAGCTGTTCAAGTAATTTTAAATAGCAAAACGAGGATAGATTTGGGTTATCGTTTTCAAGCAACAGGAAATATGCCAAATAGATATTTGAAAAACATGTACTTGGCAAGAGTAGAATTTAATTTTTTTAACGCATTAAGTAAGAACTAAAATGAAAAGAATATTTTTAATGATGGCTGTATTTAGCAGCGTAATTTTTTCAGTAGCAAAAGCACAAACAGCTGGTACAAAAACAGAATTTGATAAAACTTTAAATGCTTATTTCAATATTAAGAATGCCTTGGCAAAAGACAATGCAACATTAGCAAGTCAAAATACTAAAGCGCTGTTAGCTAACATTGAAAGTTTTCCAACCAAGAAATTATCTGGGAGCCAGCTAGAACTATGGAAAACTGAAACGGCGAAAATAAAAGCCGCAGCATTGGCAATAGGCAATGAGAAAGTAATTAAAGTGCAAAGACAGAGCTTTTGGGCGGTTTCTACTGCTATGATTAATTTGGCTAAAGCTTTTAAATTAAACAGCGAAGTGGTTTATGTGCAATATTGTCCAATGGCGAAAAAAAGCTGGTTAAATGAAGTGGAGGATGTTCAAAATCCATTTTATGGCAGTATGATGTACGACTGTGGAGAAGTAACAGAAACAATTGCAAAAAAATAAATGCAACTGTACATTAAGAATATGGTGTGCAACCGTTGTAAAATGGTGGTTAAAGCTGAGTTAGAAAACCTTGGCTTTAATCCCATTTCTGTTCAATTGGGAGAAGTAAGAATTGAGCAAGAAAATATAAGTGAAGTAGAGAAGAAAGGCTTGAAGTTAGCTTTAGATAAATTCGGCTTTGAGCTTCTAACTGAAAAGAAGGAGCAATTAGTTGAACAAGTTAAAACAGCAATTATCGAATTGGTTCACTATTCGAAAGAGGCATTGAAGTTTAACTTATCTGATTATTTGAGCCAAAAACTGGATGTTGAATATGCTAGTTTAAGCGCTACTTTTTCTGAGCAAGAACATCAAACCATTGAGAAATATTTCATCGCCCAAAAAATAGAAAAAGTTAAAGAGCTTTTAACTTATGGCGAAAAATCGCTGAGTGAAATTGCTTACGACTTAAACTACAGCAGCGTTGCTCATCTATCTACTCAGTTTAAAAAAGTTACTGGAGAAACGCCATCAGCGTTCAAATTAAATAAAAACACAAATCGCAAGACTTTAAACGAGGTCTAATTTCTTATCCTAAATCAACGTTTAAAATCATCGTGCTACGTAACTTTGTGTAAGTAAAACGATAAAGATGGAAACGCTAAATCAATTTAAAAAATTCACTGCAGAGTTAAATCAAACAGAGTTGATGCCAGTTCTTTTTATGGGGCATGGTTCTCCTATGAATGGGATTGAATTAAATGAATTTAGCTCGAAATGGATTGATATTGCACAAAATATCGTTGTTCCAAAAGCCGTTTTAGTAGTTTCTGCACATTGGTTTACCAGAGGGACTAAAATTACCGCAATGGATATGCCGCCAACAATTCACGATTTTGGAGGATTTCCGCAGGCACTTTTTGATGTTCAATGTCCAGCTGCTGGGAATCCGCAATTGGCAAAGGAAACAGCAGATTTAATAAAATCTACCAACATAGTTCTAGACCACGACTGGGGCTTAGACCATGGCGCTTGGTCGGTTATAAAACATATGTATCCCAAAGCAGATATTCCTGTTTTGCAATTAAGCATCGACTATACCAAGGATGCGCAATACCATTATAATTTGGCAAAAGAATTATCCGCCTTGCGCAAAAAAGGCGTGCTTATTTTAGGTAGCGGAAACATGGTGCACAACCTTAGAATGATGAGTTGGGAAATGATAAATGGTGGTGGTTACGACTGGGCAATTGAAGCCAATGATAAGTTTAAAAACGCGATTTCAAATAAAAATCATCAATCGTTAATTAACTACCAAAGTATGGGAAGTGAAGTGATGTTAGGTATTCCTACGCCGGAACATTACCTGCCACTAATGTACACCTTGGGCTTGCAAAATGAAAAAGAAGAAGCCACCTTATTTAATGATAAAGCAATTGGCGGTTCTCTAACTATGACTTCTGTGCAGGTTGGTTAATCGATTAATCTTTAAAAAGAGATAGATCCTTCGCTGCGCTCTGGATGACAAAACGCATTAAAATTATGTAAATCTTATCGGTTATTGTGTAACAAAGGCTCGGGTTGCTTGTTATAATTTTGTATATCAAATTTAAAATGATGACACATGATTATAAAGTAACTGGAATGACCTGTTCTAGTTGCGAAAGCAAGGTAAAAAGCAGTTTGTTGATGCTGCCCAACATTACATCCGTTGAGGTTTCTAAAGACACCAATTCGGCGACAATTTCGATGGATAAACACATTTCACTAGCCGACCTGCAAAGTGCTCTAGGCGGCAGTGAATCTAAGTATCAAATTGCGCCATTATCACACAGTGAAGTCGTTGAAGAAACTAAGTCTTTTTTTGAAACCTATAAACCTGTTCTTTTATTATTTGGATACATTGGCTTGGTTTCTATCATCGCCAGTTTGCAAAACGGAACCATAAATTTTATGCAGTTTATGCGTTTTTTTATGGCGGGATTTTTCTTGGCATTTTCATTCTTTAAGCTCATTAACCTAAAAGGATTTGCAGAGAGCTACTCAATGTATGACGTTGTGGCTAAACAAATTAAATCTTGGGGATACCTTTATGCATTTATAGAATTGAGCTTAGGCATAGCTTTTCTTATCAATTTTAATCCATTTTTAACCAATTGGGTTACTTTAATAGTAATGTCTATCAGCATAATTGGCGTTTTGCAAAGTGTTTTAAACAAGCGAAAAATCCAATGCGCTTGCTTAGGGGCGGTGTTTAATTTGCCAATGAGCACACTAACCATAATTGAAGATTTATTGATGATTTCCATGAGTGCAACCATGTTAATTTTAATGTAAAATGAAACCATCATGAGCAAACGCTAACAAACAGCAAGGAGGATGCTTATGATAGCTTCATCACAAATAAAACAAATAATATACAGATGAAAACAATAACAATCCTATTAGCCGCTATGGCTATTACAATTTCTGCTTGTAATCAAGCAGAAAAAACAGATGAAAAAATGGACCATTCTATGTCTCATCAACCCACAAAGGCGGGTAATGTGATGATGGACGCAATGGATGAAAGTATGATGGCTATGCATAAAGCAAAACAAACAGGCAATGCCGATTACGATTTTGCATCAATGATGATTCCACATCATGAAGGAGCGATAAAGATGGCTGAGGCTTTGTTGAAAGAAGGTAAATCGGCGGCCTTAATTGATTTTTCAAACAAGGTTATTACAGCGCAGCAAAGAGAAATCTCGTTGTTAAAAGACTTTCTGAAAACGGCAAGTCAAGAGCCAAATAAGGAAGCAGCAGCATTTAAAAAAGCGATTGATTCATCAATGGCTCCGATGATGGACGGAATGGCGAAAGTAAAATTAACAGGCGATATTGATAAGGATTTCGTCGCCTTGATGATTCCGCATCATCAAAGTGCGGTTGATATGGCGAAGGCCTATTTGCCATTTGCCAATAACGCACAGATTAAGGCTATTGCAGAACAAATTTTAAAAGCGCAGGAAGAAGAGATTAAATGGTTACAAAAGCAGTAGTTATTTCCTTTTCTGATAACTGTATTCCATCTTACTTTTCTTGCCGCTCATGGTTCCCCAAATCCAAGCGAATAGCTTATCTTTTCCTTTGTTTTCATAAACTATTCGCTGCGGAAAATCATGTGCCTTATTTTCAAATATGAATAGCCTCTCCTCAAAAGAAATAAGTTTAAACTTAACCGTTTTGGTTTTGTCTTCTTGAGCACCCGTTACGCAATAATAAAAATTACCGCCAATTTTTTTGATTACGACATTTTCCATTAAAGTACTGTCGCCTTTTAAATTGTGCTTGTAGCTTTTACCCTATAGACTATCTTTTTTACTTATCCAAGTTTCAGTTATTTTCCCTTTCGCTGTTTTCATTTCCCATGCGCCCAACATAAAGTTAAACTGTTTAAGGGATTTGTTTTGCGCATCGGCGGATAATTGAAAGACAAATAGGAAAGCGAATAATGCTAGATATTTTTTCATATTGATAAGTTTAATTTTACAAATTGGCAGCAATACTAAAGTCTTTCAGAACAAGTTTAATTTTGGTGGTGGTTATCCCAGAGGGATAAAACATTTATAGTCAATTATATGGTATACATTCGACCCCAGATGGGTCGCACATCATAATTGCTATTTAGCTATAAATATAAGACCTCGCTGAGGTCTAAACAATCCAGATATAAAATCCAGTTAGTGGCTAACAAAACAGGCATTCATAACAAATTTATCATTGGTTTTTAAGAACATACCCATTTTCAAAAATTTATCTTACGAATAATTAACATTTAAAGTTAATTGAATGTGTGCTAAATGATGTTTGCCATGCCAAGCATAATTGCCAACTAAATAGCCTAAAGTAAATTCTTTTCCAGCTCCTGGGTGAAAATAGGTCCTGTCGAAATCGCTAATAGCTAGTGTTTTTAATAACGACACTAAACGCTTATGTATCGCTTTTAAAATATCAATCGAAAGTTGGATATCTCCAGTTTTTCCATCTGCTAACTCTGCCCATCTTTCTTCGTGATAAGGCCTCACCGTTGGATTTTCTTCTGTTAAAGTTAAATGCACACGTGTGTAAGCATTGATGTGACTATCAGCTAAATGATGCACAACTTGCCTAACTGTCCAGCCATCTGGGCGATAAGGAATTTCCAAATCCGCGTCACTTAAACCAGCAGTTATTTCTACAATTTCGTGGGGTAAAGTTTCTAATTGTTCAATCCACTCTTTAAGCATACTTTCGCTAATTGTTTCAGGTGGATTGTATTCCCCGATGGGATATTTTAAGCTTTCTAAATCTTGCATAAATTGGAATTATTTTTTGTGAACCATATAAGGATTATAAGAAAATGTAAGCATAAAGTTTTAAATCACTTTGTGTCCTTGGTGCCTTTGTGGTTAAACTACATTATTTTCTTCAACATTTTTAGCACCCATTCCTTACCAGCATAAGGTGGATAAATCATTTTATTAAAATTAATTCTTCTTTGAAACATAACGGCTCTTTCATGGGAGAAATTCTTGAAACCAAAAAAACCATGACTACTTCCCATTCCGCTTCCATTTACACCACCAAATGGCAATTTCGGATTAGAGATATGGATTAAAACATCATTTACACAAGTGCCGCCTGCGCTAGTATTTTTGATGATATGTTTAATCGTCTTGCTACTCTTGCTAAAAATATAAAGTGCCAATGGTTTGCTTTTTGCGTTGATTTGTTCAATTACTTCATCTATATTTTGATAAGTAATAATTGGTAAAATCGGGCCAAATATTTCCTCTTTCATCACTTTGGTTTCTGGAGAAACTTTGCTTAAAATAACAGGATAAATGGTTTGGTCTTGCTCTTCAAACTGACCGCCCCAATCTATTCTTGCTCCTTTTTCCAGCGCTTCATCAACTAAGTTTTTTAACCTTTCGTAATGTTTGTGGCTGATGATTTTACCGTAAACGTGATGGTCTATTTTAGTTTCTGTTTTAAAAAACATTCTACTTGCTGCAGCTTTATACAACCTGATAAATTCATCGTGCTGTTGCTCGTGTACAAAAAGATAATCTGGTGCAATGCAGGTTTGTCCGCTGTTAACCAATTTACCCCAAGCAATTTTCTCTGCTACTTTTTCTAGGTTAACATCTTTATCAATTATTGTGGGCGATTTGCCCCCAAGTTCTAATGTTACTGATGTTAAATTTTTTGAAGCAGCTTCCATGACCACTTTTCCGATTGCCGTACTTCCTGTAAAAAAGATATGGTCGAATGGTAATTTTAAAAGAACAGTTGAGGTATCGGCATTGCCTTCAAAACAAGCAACTTCTTGTTCAGTAAAGGCTTCAACTATAATTTTTGAAACAACTTTACTAGTTGCTGGACTTAATTCTGATGGTTTAACAATACAACAATTTCCTGCTGCTATTGCAGAAATCAAAGGGCTCATTGTTAATTGAAATGGATAATTCCAAGGCGCAATGATTAAACAAATGCCTTTCGGTTCGTAATACAATCTGTTTTTTGCAAATGGATTACTTAAAGTGGCGGCGATGTGTTTTGGACGCATCCAAGCACTTAGCTTTTTAATGGCAAAATCTAGCTCACCATAAACGAAAATCAACTCTGTTACCGCAGCCTCAAATTCGCTTTTTCGTAAATCGCTTTCTAAAGCCTGATATATTTCAGATTCGTTTTTTAGAATGGCATTTTTTAAAGCTTTTAATCTCGAAATCCGCTGTGCGGTATTTTCTTTTCTAAGCGTATATTTGTAAGCTTGTTGAGAATTAAAAACTTGATTGATTTTTTGCTCCATATTCTTGAGAACTAATAAGTTCTTGATTTGTTAAATATAGTTAAATGGCAATCAAATTCTTAAAAAACACATCCAAATAAAGCATATTGCGTATATAAGTTTACATCCTTATAAAATGGTAAAGAAGATATTTTTGGTTTTATTTTTAGCTGCTTTTTTTAGCAAAGCTGATGCGCAAAAAACGGCTACAAAAAAGGTAAAAGAAGAACCTTTTGTGGCTAAGGTTTTAGTCATTGGAAACGGAAATGCAGCACTTGCTGCTGGTGTCCAATCTGCCATTTCTGGAGTTAAAACAACTATTTTATTACAAGCTGGTGGTTTCGACCTTTCTCCTGTTAATGAAGATTTAAGTTCAGGAATTCAAACAAGGTTTTTAAAAGAGTACCGAGCGTTTTTGATGGAGAAAGATAGCACTAAGACTGTTCCTTTCGATAAACAAAAGGCAAATTCTTCTTTAGGCGTTTGGGTAGACAGCATTAAAAACCTGAATGTTGTGAAAAATATAATGTGGACTAAAGCAGAACGTTCTGGTAAAAATTGGGTTTTTAGATTAAGCGATGGAAGTACAATTAGACCCAAAGTTTTAATAAATCCTGCAGATGCAAAATTGAATGAGGCTTTAAAAATAACTGCTCCGAATACACTGTGGAATATGTTAGATTATAACAATACGCTTTATAGAACAAGTGTTGCTAGTGGAAAATTAATCAAAGGAAGTAAGGCAACTATTTTTTCAATGTATCAGTTGCTGGTTCCAAATCAAGAAAATTTAGTTTGGATTAACGACCCCGAAAGTATGGCCATTGGTCAGGCAGCAGGAGCAACAGCTGCTTATGCTGCATTTTTCGACTTGAAAACATCAGAATCAAACTTGAAAAAGATACAAGGCGAATTGATTAATTATAAATTGGATTTAATGCCGTTTGCTGATATCAAACAACCCGACACCAATTGGAAAGCAATACAGTTTGTTGGCATTACTGGAGTTTTAAAAGCAGAAATGGATGGTAAGTCTGCTAAATTCTCTCCTAATAAACTGGTAACTACCGATGAAATTAAACAGCCCATAAAAGACTTTTACTACAAGGCTCAAATTTGGTTTGATGATTATAAAAATCCAATAATAACCATCGGCTCTGCTTTAGACATGATAAGTTATGTGGGGAATAAGTCTTTGGAAACGATGAAGAAAGACATCCAGAAAAAATGGAAAACATCTTATCAGTTTAAAACTGAACTTGATTTAGAAAGACAGATTAACAGAAGGGAACTCGCTGTTCTGTTGCAGGATTTTATGCCTCCTTTTAACGTAAATATTGATGAAAAAGGTAAGGTAGTAAGGTAAAATTTTTAACCACCAAGACACTAAGGCCACCAAGGTAAATTCAGTTTTCATTGTGTATTTTGTGCCTTGGTGTTTACCCCCTACCATCAACCTTCATCCCCTCAACCTACCTTCTGTAACATTTGTAAAATCTTGATAGGCTTTAGATTATGTAACTGCTTTTTTTCTATAAATTGCAGGCATAACCTAAACAAAAATGAAGAAACTATACCTTTTTAACCTGTTTTTTCTGCTATTGCTATGCAATGTCTCGGCACAAAATCAACAGGATTATAGCAACAATGCCAAATTAGCCCAAAGGGTTAAGGCGCTTGCAGACAAATATCCCCAATTAGTTAAATCAAAAACCTTAACACAAACCGCTGGCGGAAAAGACATTCTAATGTTAACCATCGGCTCTGGCAAAACAGAACAAAAGCCAGCAATCGTTGTGGTTGGTGGGGTCGAAGGCAAGCATCTTTTAGGGGTGGAAATGGCAATTGGTTTTGCAGAAAAATTGATGGCTTCCTCAACTACAGATAGCATTAAAACACTGCTAAACAAGCAAACTTTCTATGTTTTTCCGAACATGAGCCCTGATGCAACGGAGCAATATTTTGCCAAAGTGAAAACTGAAAGAAGTGGTAATGCTACTAAAACGGACGATGATAGAGATGGAAAATTAAACGAAGATGACGTTGATGATTTAGACGAGAACGGGAAAATCACAATGATGAGAATCGTTGACCCAACAGGGAAGTATAAATTAAATACCGACGACCCACGCTCTTTGCTAATGGCTGATTTTACCAAAGGCGAATCGGGAAAATACATTTTATTGCCAGAGGGAATTGACAATGATAAAGACGGGGATTTTAATGAAGATGGAGAAGGCGGCATAAGCTTCAATAAGAATTCAAGCTATAACTTTAAACCATTTGTTTCAGGCGCTGGAGAATATGCGGTTTCAGAAAAGGAAAACAGAGCATTGTTCGATTTCTTATATGATGCCTTTAACGTATACGCAGTTGTAACTTTCGGTCCAACAAATAATTTATCTACACCTGTTACCTTTAATCCTACAGCAATTTCTAAAAGAATTATCACAGGTTGGTTCGAGGCAGATGTAAAAGCAAATGCATTGGTTTCTGAAAGATATAACAAGATTACAAAAACAAAGGATGCCCCAAAAACACAAGCAGAAAGTGGAGATTTTTCTCAATGGGGATATTTTCACTATGGTCGTTTAAGCTTTAGCACACCTGGTTGGTGGGTTCCAAAAGTTGCTCCCGATTCGGCTCGTAAAGAGAAGAAATTTGCCAACGAAGACGCAATTGCCTCTTATTTGAGATGGGCAACTAGCCAAGGAATTACCAATACATTCACACCGTGGAAAGCAGTAACTCATCCAGATTTTCCTGGACAAACTGTTGAAGTTGGTGGTGTTGACCCATTTGTATTAATCAACCCACCTTATAAATTGGTAGATGGAATTGTGGCAAAACATACAGATTTTGTAGTGAGCTTGGCTGCAATGGCGCCTCAAATAGATTTCATAAATCTGAAAACAGAGAAAGTAGCAGACGGATTAACTCGAGTTACATTAAGCGTGTTAAATACTGGAGATTTATCTACCTATACCAAAATTGGCGATAGAAGTTATTTCTTGAAAAAGATTGTGGTGAAGGTAAATACCAATGCTAATCAAACAGTTGTTAGCGGACGAAAAAACCAATCGCTAGAAAGTATTCAAGGAAAAGAATATAAAGAGTTAACATGGTTGATAAAAGGTAGCGGCAAAGTAACTATTGACGCTACTAGTCCAACTACAGGAAGTAAATCAATCGAGGTATCACTATAAAATCAGAACAGACGATGAAAATAAAACATACAATTCTTCTGGTTGCATTTATTTTGTGTGCCGGAATTTTAAAAGCCCAACAGCCCGAAAATATTTTGGCAGCAGTTGGCACACCTCCAAATCCGAAGGTTCAAGTAAGCTGGAACAGATATAACGACCACGCTGCAATTACAGACATTTGCAAAAAGTTAGCTGCCGCTCATCCGAATTTGGTGAAGTTGGAGTCGATGGGAAAATCCTTTAAAGGCAAAGAACTTTGGGTAATGACCATTACAGATTCAAAAGTTGGCAGTGCCGATAAAAAACCAGCCATGTACATTGATGGAAATATCCACTCTAATGAAATTCAGGGAAGTGAATTTGCTTTGTATACTGCTTGGTATTTGGCAGAAATGTTCGCTTCGGGCAATAAAGCTGTTATGTCTTTACTGGCAGATAAAACTTTTTATATCGCCCCGACCATTAACCCTGATGCAAGAGATAATTTTATTCATCAGGCAAACACCGCTCACTCTCCGAGAACAGGTTTAATCCCTATCGACAATGACCGTGATGGTACAACGAACGAAGACGGTTTTGATGATTTAGATAACGACGGGCAAATTGTGATGATGCGTCGTAAAAGTGCAACTGGTCGTTACAAAGTTGACCCAACCGATAACAGAAGAATGATTTTGGTAAGTGGGGAAGAAAAAGGAGAATACGAGCTTTTAGGAAGCGAAGGAATTGATAACGATGGTGATGGTTTCGTAAACGAAGATGGCGAAGGTGCTTATGACCCAAATAGAGATTGGGGATGGAACTGGCAGCCAAATTATATTCAAGGAGGTGCTTATAAATATCCTTTTTCAATTCCAGAAAATAGGGCAATTGTAGATTTTGTAATGAAACATCCAAACATCGCGGCAGCACAATCTTACCACAATAATGGTGGTATGATTTTAAGAGGCCCAGGTGCTTTAGAGGATTTGGATACTTACAACGCGTTAGATATTAGAGTGTATGATGCTCTAGGAAAAAAAGGCGAAGAGATGCTGCCAGGCTATAAATACTTAGTGGTTTACAAGGATTTGTATTCGGTTTTTGGTGGCGAGCTAGATTGGTTTTATGGCGGAAGAGGAATTTATACTTTCTCTAACGAATTATGGACTGGTTATTCGATGTACAATAAAACAGATGGAGAAGACAGTCAAGCACAATTGTATACTTTTGATAAAGACTTGTTAATGAAAGATGCTTTTGTTGATTGGCACCCTTTTAAACACCCAACTTATGGCGACATAGAAATTGGTGGTTTCAAGAAAACCTACACTCGTTTACACCCAGGGTTTTTGCTAGAAAGCGACGCTCATCGTAACATGGCTTTTAGTGTTTATCATGCGTACAATACGCCAAAATTATCTGTTGGAGAAATTGAAGTAAAAGACATTGGCGGGCTAACTCAGGTTACGGCAATTATCAATAACGATAGAATGATTCCTACACACTCTAGTCAGGACGTGAAAAATAATATCGAAATACCAGATATCATTTCATTAACAGGCGGAACCGTTGTTGCAGGTATGATTGTAACAAATCGTGATATGAATTTTACCGTTGAACAAAAAAGAGACCCAGCAAATATTAAAGTTCAAAATATCCCTGGAAACTCTTTTGTAACCGTTCGTTGGTTAGTAAAAGGGGGAAGTAAATTCACAGTAAACGTAGACAGCAAAAAAGGCGGTTTAGCCAGTAAATCTAATTAATAAGTCTTGTCATCCAGAGCGTAGCGAAGGATCTATTAAATAATATAAAATGAAAAAATATCTAGTTTTCTTTCTCTTTCTATCAGCTGCCGCACAAGCACAGCAAGTTGCCCCGTTAACGGTTCAAAAAATCATGAGAGACCCAAAATGGATGGGCGTTGCCCCAACAAATTACCGTTGGTCTGATGATAGTAAAACCGTTTTTTTTAGCTGGAACCCAGAAAATAAGGAAAAGGACCAAGCTTATAAAGTAAGCGTATTGACCAATAAACCAGAAGCAACAGAAGATAATGCAGCAGAAAAGGCTGCGGGTACAGTTTATACTTACAACAAAGACAAGTCTTTGGGCTTATCTGAAAAAGGTGGCGATGTTTATTTGTACAACTTCAAACAGAAAAGAGAAACACGTTTAACGAATACTGTAGACCGTGAAAATGGGTCTAAATTTTTGTACAATAATGATGTTGTTTTTCAACGTGGTGACAACTTGTTTCAAGTGAGTTTATCTACAGCCGAAACCAAACAATTAACAAATTTTGTTAAAGGGAAAAGACCTAGTATCGGAGGTCCAGCTGTTCCTGGTGCTCCAGAAAGAGCAATGCCAACAGTGCAAGATACCTGGTTAAAAAATGACCAAACAGAACTTTTCGACATCATTAAAAAACGCAATAAAACTGGAGGAAGAGGCCAAGGTTTTGCAGGCGCTGCAGGTGGTCGCCGCTTTGGCGGTGGTTTTGATGCTAATTTTAAAACCATAAAGCCAATTTATTTAGAGGATAAATTTTTAACAGGTCTGGTGGTTAGTCCAGATGGAAGATTTGTTAGTTATAGATTAACAAGTCCAATTACTACAAATCACAACACGATTGTTCCAAACTACATTACCTCTTCTGGTTATACCGAAGATATTGCTGGTCGTACAAAAGTTGGAGAAACATTAACAGTTTCAGAGAGCTTCATTTTAGATGGCACAAAAGACAGCGTTTACACCGTTCATACTTCTCGAATCCCAGGCATAAAAGACTTGCCAGATTATGTGAAAGATTACCCTAAACAATTAGAAGAGAGAACCAAGAAAAACGAAGACCGTAAAATCAATTTTGGCTCGCCAATCTGGAATGAGAATGGTACAACGGCTATCATTACCGCAGACGCGAATGACAATAAAGATTTATGGATTTTAAAGCTAGACGCGGCGACAGGAAATGTGAGTATTTTAGACCGTCAACGTGATGAAGCTTGGATAGGTGGACCAGGCGTTGGGCGTAACATGGAATGGATTGATAACAATCGTTTCTATTTCCAAAGTGAAGCAACAGGCTATTCTCATTTATATACTTTTAATATAACTACTGGAGAGAAAAAACAATTGACTAGTGGTAAATGGGAAGTTCAAAGAACAATTTTATCTAAAGACAAAACTACTTTTTACATCAGCGGAAATAAAGAACATCCTGGTATTACTCACTTCTATAAGTTAAGTGTAAACGGAGGCGATTTAATTCAAATCACTTCAATGAAAGGTGGAAATGAAATTACCATGTCGCCAGACGAAAAATGGTTAGCCATCAATTATTCTTATATGGATAAACCTTGGGAATTGTATGTTCAGGCTAATAAGCCAGGGGCGAAGGCAGTACAAATTACCAAATCAACTTCAGCAGAATTTGACAGCTACAAATGGCGTCAACCAGATTTGGTTTCATTCAAAAACCGATATGGAGATGATGTTTATGCAAGAGTTTATCCAGCTGCAAATCCGCACCCAAATAAACCTGCCGTAGTTTTTGTACACGGTGCTGGTTATTTACAAAACGTTCATTACTGGTGGAGCCAATATTTTAGAGAGTACATGTTTAATAATATGTTAGCCGATAATGGTTATACTGTTATTGATATCGACTACACGGCAAGCTCTGGTTATGGCAGAAATCACCGTACAGGAATTTACAGAGATATGGGTGGAAAAGATTTAACCGACCAAGTAGATGGTGTTAAAATGTTGGTAGAGAAGTATGGTGTAAACCCTAAGCACGTTGGCTTATACGGCGGTTCTTATGGTGGTTTTATCACCTTGATGGGATTGTTTAAGGAGCCAGATGTTTTTGAAGCTGGAGCGGCTTTGCGTTCGGTTACAGATTGGGCACATTATAACCACGGGTACACGGCTAACATTTTAAATGAACCATATAACGACCCAATTGCTTACAAACGTAGCTCACCTATTTATTACGCAGATAAACTAAAAGGAAACTTGGTGATGTTGCATGGAATGGTAGATGTGAATGTTCACTTCCAAGACATTGTTCGTTTAACGCAGCGTTTTATTGAGTTAGGTAAAGACAATTGGGAGTTAGCAGTTTACCCTGTAGAAGACCATGGTTTTGTAGAGCCAAGCAGTTGGACAGACGAATATAAACGTATTTTTAAAATCTTTGAAACCACGTTGAAGAAATAGATTAGACTTTAAATTTAAGCCGCAGATTCGCAGATTGTTTATTTTAAATCTGTTAATCTGTGGCTTTTTAATTTGGGCGTGCCCCAAGCTGCGCAAGGGTCAGGCTATCCGCTACAATCTTTTTGTGCCTTCGCTTCGCTATGGCTAAAAACAAAAAGGATTTTCGCTACTATCCTTCACGCAAAAACGAGTCGTTGTTTGCGATTTAATTCCGTGGTCTGTGGCTCACAGAACACCTTGCATTGTTTGGCAACTTGCATTTAAAACCTTCCTAAGAATCACAAGCCTTTGTTATATAAACCTGACGGCAGCGAAAATACTTTTTGCACCCTGAGCGTAGTCGAAGGTTGCAAAAAGATTGTAGCGAACGGCAGGACTGAGTTAGCCAAAAGCTTCAACGTTCATTTACAAATCATCAAATAGATAAAAACTAATTAAAATATTATATATATAGTTTTTGTCTATAAGGTTATCAAGATTAAGTATGCGCTATTAGTCAACCTTCGTTGATTTTAGCCTTAAATAACCGTACCTTTGCACCATAAAATTTAAAAATAATTATGGCATTTGTAGGTAAAAAGTTCCCAAGCGTTAGTATTGATGCAATGTCCGAAATGGGCGATGATTTGAAAATCAATATATTTGAAGAAGCGACTAGCAAAAACAAAAAAGTATTATTATTCTGGTATCCAAAAGATTTCACTTTTGTTTGTCCAACAGAATTACATGCATTCCAAGCAGCATTACCAGATTTCGAAAAAAGAAACACAATTGTAATTGGTGCTTCATGTGATACAAACGAAGTTCACTTTGCGTGGTTAAACACAGCAAAAGATAATGGCGGTATTGAAGGTGTTACTTACCCTTTATTAGCTGATACTCACAGACACTTATCTACTATTTTAGATATCCTTGACCAAGAGGTTGCTTACGATGAAGATGGAAACGAATCATTTGCTGGTTCAAATGTTTCTTATCGTGCAACTTATTTAATTGATGAAACTGGTAAAGTATTCCACGAAAGTGTTAACGATATGCCATTAGGTAGAAACGTTAAAGAATATTTACGTTTAATTGATGCTTATAGCCACGTTCAAAAACATGGTGAAGTTTGTCCTGCAAACTGGGAAGAAGGAAAAGAAGCAATGAACGCAAACAGAACTGGCGTTGCTGAATATTTAAGCGCAAACTAATTAATTAAAACATTATGTTTTTAGAATTAACAGAAGACAATCTTCAACAACATTTATCAGACAACACGAAAGTGATGGTGCAATACGCAGCGTCATGGTGTGGTAATTGCAGAATCATGAAGCCAAAATTCAAAAAAATGGCGGCTGAAAATGAGGATGTAGCTTTTTTAATTGTTGATGCAGAAAAATATCCTAACTCTAGAAAGTTTGCTAACGTTGATAATTTACCAACTTTTGCAGCTTTTGAAAATGGTGCATTGGTAGACCAAGTTCAAACCAATAAGGCCGAAGGATTGGCAGAATTATTCACAAAAATTAATAATAACTAAAGATGAAGATTCCAGTAATCAGACAGCTATTTCAAAATAGTACTCCAGAAAAACTGGAGGCAACATTAGAAGTTTTAGAAGCTTTTTGTGAGTTTAGAGGCGTGAGTGAAGAGGAAGTGAATGTGGCAGGTGAAATGATTACCAATATTTGCGGAGCATTAGAAGTTCATGCAGAAGTAAATGGTGGCGCCCTAGAAAAAGATGCATTAAACGCATTCGCTCAAAGAGTGATGGGTTCAATCGATAGATAATCTAATCATCCCGATTTGGTTAATACTTAAACCCTCCCAAATTTCGGGAGGGTTTTTTGGTTTGTAGAGACGTCATTGCGAGGGTCGATTTTTCATCGCCCGAAGCAATCTCATTTTCTATTTAACAACACTTCTAGTTGAATCCTTCTATAATTAATTCAGCAATTGGTATTTTGAAAATATATAAAACTGAAATTAATATAAATGTCAGTAAGTACGACTTTGCACAACTTAATCGTTGTCTTTTATAATTATTGAAAATCCTAAAGAGACATAAAATGAGAACTATAATTAAAGCTCCATAGTTCTCTATGAAAACATTGATAGGCAATTCATCTATTCGAGCAGCTTCAGCACCTTCTCCAAAAGCTGACCAGTAAATTAGAGGAATCGCGAAAAACCACACAAAGCCGCACAATATAAAAGCTATTAAAAAAACAATTAAAAAGTGTAATGGTGCTATCTTAGATTTTAATATCTCTTTCATACTTATATTGGTTTTAACCCATAAGAAGATTGCTTCGGTCATTACCGATGAAGAATCGGAGAATGAAACACGCTTGAGTATCTCATTGGCCTTTTTTCGTTTGCGTCATTCCCACGCAGGTGGGAATCGTAATGCGCTTACTAGGTCTCGACCGAATCTGTGGAACCGCATTAAGATGCCCTCCCGATAGCTATCGGGACGAGCTGAGCATGACGAACTAGGAATAAATAATCGGAGAATGAACCTCGCAATGACGAACCCTCTTAGTTTACCTCTCCAAAACCATCTCAATATGAGGAATCCCATCTTCTAAAAATTCTTCTCCCTTGGCTACAAATCCAAAACCTTCATAGAACTTTTTGAGGTAAAGTTGTGCGCCAATTCTTATTTTATTGGTAGCATAGGTTTCTAAAATATGGGTAATACTTTTTTCAAGCAAGGTAATTCCAATGCCCAATCCTCTATATTTAGGAGAGGAAATCACTCTTCCAATACTTGCTTCTGGAAAAGAAACTCCAGGTGCAACTAAACGAGTATAAGCTACCAATTCATCGCCTTGCCAAGCCATTAAATGAAATGATTTTTTATCCTTTCCGTCTATGTCTTGGTAAACGCAATTTTGTTCGACCACAAAAACCTCACTTCGCAACTGCAAAATAGCGTAAAGCTCGTTTGTGGTTAATTCATCAAAAGATTTGTAGACCCAAGTTAGTTGCATTGGTTATTACATCAAAGAAAATAATTGCCAAAAGGCCAGTAAAAAACTTAAAATCATTCCGCCAGTTGCAGCAATTTTAAATGTGTTTTGCTTTCTGGATTGTAGATATAAAATACCAGCGGCAACTAAAATTAAAATAATTACAAAAGTGTGCAAAACAGTATTCTGTAAAAATGATGGGAACACTGATGCATATTCAGCTTTCATAGCATCAAAACTAATATCTTTTGCGGTAATGGTAAACCAATAAATAAAGCTCGATATGCCAGTTGCCAATAATGCGCTAGCTATAATAAATTTAAAATTTTTCATAATTCAGTTTTTATTAAAGCTATGACTTGACTATTGTGTGCTTGTTACATTTTAGACGCTTAGTAGCATCAAGTCTTCGACAAGCTCAGACTGACATATTCGTTAGGCAACTTGATATTCCTTCTCCTTCAGGAGAAGGTGTTCGCAGGACGGATGAGGCTATGCCAAATTCCTTCCTGCGTTAACAATACCATAAACCGTACGAATTGCTAACTTTTCATAAGCCTGACGTTTTTCGTCAGTTAATTCGTGTTGCAGTTTTTCTAAAGCGAAATGTTGTATCAATACCAAAGGCAAAATAATTTTCTCTCTAACGGCAATAGAACGCTTCTCTACCGGATAATTCTCCATCAAGCTTTGATGACCTGCTAATTTTAACAACATCGCCTTAGAAAGCTCAAATTCATCGTGAAGAACACTCCAGAATTTGCCGAACTTTTCATCCTTAGCCAAATATTCAGTTATAGAGAAATCAGATTTGCTCATAGACATCATACAGTTATCTATAATGGTTTTGAAATAACCAGATTGATGATAGGTTTTTTCTATTTGCTCCCAATTGCCTGCTTTTTCTTGATTCTTTAATGCCGTTCCAATTCCATAAAAGCCTGGGATGTTCTGTTTCAATTGGCTCCAAGAAGTAACAAAACTAATTGCCCTTAAATCTTCCAGTTTCAAAGCCTCTCCAGAATTTCTTTTTACCGGGCGACTACTGATGGTGATTTTAGAAAGTAAACTTAATGGAGATAATGTTTCTAGATATGATAAAAACAAAGGATGTTTTCTAAGCGCCAAGAAAGATTCGTAACTATCATTTGCCATTACTTCTAGGGCATCATAATTAGCTCTGTCTAATAATACGTTATGTTTTTCTTTAACACCCGAAGAAATACCAGCGTTGATTAATTGTTCAATGTTAAACTCTGCACTATCAATTGAGCCATATTGCGAGCTAATTGTTTGTCCTTGAATGGTTAATTGAATATTTTTATTCGCGATTTCCTTACCCATTGAGGCATAAAAACGATGAGTTTTACCTCCACCACGAGAAGGGGGTCCACCACGACCATCAAAAAATGCCAATTTAATATTGTGCTTTTCTGCCGCCTCAGTTAAGCCAACTTTAGCCTTAAAAATAGACCAGTTTGCCATTAAATAACCACCATCTTTTGTACTATCAGAAAAACCAAGCATGATATCTTGTTTTCCACCTCTAAGTGCTAAATGTTTCTTGTAAAACGGATGGGTATATAAGGTTTCCATGATTTCGGCTGCGCCAGATAAATCATTTACAGTTTCAAAAAGTGGAACAAAATCGATGGTTAATTCATCAGCTTCCCAACCATTCCATAAAAACAGCTCGATTAACTGTAAAATATCACTAGCCTGTTGGCAATTACTAATAATGAAACGATGACAGGCCATTTCTCCATTGCTTTGTTGCATTTCCTTAATTTGGAAAATGGTTTGCAAGGTGTCGGCAATTAAACTGTCTTGTTCATCGGCATAAATTATTTTAGCATTTCTAAACGAAAGGGCTTTAATTTTTTCGGCTTCAGATAAGCTTTCATAATCATCATTGAATAAAGAATTAATAGGTTTTTGTTGGCGACAATAAGTATGTACGTCACGTAAAATCCTACTATCTTGTCTAATATCTAATGAGGCAAAGTGACTGCGATATAACTCTACTTTTCGTGTTAAGTTTTCAACTAAATCGACAAACAAACCATCATGGTCTTTAATTAAGGTAGCAGAAATCTTATTTAAGTTTTCGATAATTGTATCTGAAATATCTTGAGCTTCGATATTGGTATCGAAAGCATTTTTATAAAGCAAATCTTGTAAAACCGATATGCTATCTTCAACACCTCTAAAAGTGATGCGGCGTTTTAAATTTCTAAAATCACGGTAGTAACATCTAAATAAAATCTGACGAAGCATTTTAGAAACCTGCAATGTAGTTTCAGCATGCACATTCGGATTTCCATCTCTATCGCCACCTGGCCAAAAACCAAGTTCAATAATTTTTTTAGGGTCGATGTGGTACTCGCTCAATAAAGAGTTTAAACCAGATTGGATATTTGCTGCGGCGAAGTAAAAAACATTCTCTAGATACCATGTTAAACTCAAAGCTTCATCAACAGGTGTTGGCGCTTTTTTATTGAAAAAAGGTGTTTTACCTAATTGCTGCAATAATTGATTGATGGTAGTGATATCATTTCCTTTAATGGCGATGGTTAAATCGTTAATGATTGCCAGTACGCTACCAGGATAAAATTGTGTAGGATGTGCAGTTAAAACCAAACGCAAAGAGAAATCTTCTATCAATTGGTCTACTTTTTCATGTAAGGTTTTATCGTCGTTTGCCTTTAAAAAAAGTGCCCTTAAAGAACTTTGCTCATCGCTAACGTTTAATTTATTGAAAGATGCATCTTCAACGGCATCAAAAAGTACAACTTGCCTTTCTATGTATTGAATAAACCTGAAAAGCAAATCAACTACGTCTTTCGAATCTGTATTGGTGGTATATTTCTTGAAAAAATCTTCAATCAGCTTTGCTGGAGTTTGATGATTTTTAACACCATCTTCGCAACTTTTTATGAAAAGAGGCAATAAAGTTCCAGTGTCTTTTACCTTGTAAAACGGCAAGGTTAGGAATAAGCTATTGTATAGTTCGAACCTAGAAATTACTTCGTTATTGAAAATAGATTCACGTTGACTAGTAGGTTGGTTTGATTGCATGGCGAAAAGGTACGGAATTTGTACCTAAACAACAAAAATATTACAAAATTAGTTAAGAAAACGCCTATATTATCAAATAATTTTAAAATTCATCTGAATTTAACCTTAATATTACTTTGGCGAGTTTTAAAGAATTAACAGAAGATTCTATTTTTTTAATAAGCACTTAAAAAATTGAAAGTATATATTTTGAACTTTTACAAATAATTCCTACCTTGTATTCTTAAAGGTTAAACAAATCTTTTAAAAGTATCTATAGATTTTCTTGTAAGAAGAAATCTGTAACTAATTGTTAATTTTTTGGGAAAAACAGTCCCGGCGTTTTCGTCGGGACTGTTTTATTTAATGGGCATCGACAGCTATGTTGGTATTCTTTTTAAACTTTTGCAGGTACAGCAAAGGAATTGAAAACAACATAACCAGTCCAGCTACCCAATATGCATCATTGTAAGTAAGTAACATCGTTTGCTTAATTACAGTACCTTCAATCGCTTTCATTGCCATTAGTTTTGCATCCAAATATGATGCTCCCCTTGACATAAAATTGCTAATTAAGCCATTTAACTTTTGGGTAAATGCAGGATTGTAATCATTTATATTAGTCAATAAATTAGCTCTGTGGCCACCGGCACGAAGGTGAATTAAAGTAGTAAGTGCAGCAATACCGAAAGAACCACCTAATTGCCTGCTCATGTTGTTTAATCCAGAGCCTTGTCCAATTTCTGGTCCAGATAAGTCTTGCATGGCCAATGTTGTAAGCGGAACAAACAATAAAGCCATTCCAAAACCTCTAATTACCAATGGCCAGAAAAAATCGCCAGTTCCAGAAGCTAAGGTTGATTTACTCAACATCCAACAGAAAACAAAAAACAAGAACATTCCGCCTGTGGCCATGAACTGTGCTGGCACACCTTTTTTAAGCATGATACCAATAAAAGGCATCATCGAAATGGTACAAATTCCTCCAGCGATAAAGAGCTTTCCTGTTTGTAAAGGCGTAAATCCTAAAAGATTTTGTGCAAATACAGGGAAAACGAATACAGAGCCATACAAGCCAAAACCTAAAATAAAGGAAGTGAACATCCCAATGGAGAAACTTCGCTTTTTCATAATTTTAAGGTTCACAATCGGATGGTCGGTACTTAACTCTCGCCAAATAAACAATAACAAGCCAAAAACTGAAGTAGCTGCTAAAACAACAATATATGGGGTGGCAAACCAATCTTCGCTTTCGCCTTTTTCTAACAAGGTTTGTAAACTACCAACAGCAACGGCTAGTAAGCCTATTCCGTACCAGTCTACCGGTTTTCCTTTTCCATCTTTTGGCGTCTCTCGAATAAAGGTAATCGTACAATAAGCTGCGAGTATCCCGACGGGAATATTTACATAAAAAATCCACGGCCAATCGGCAATCTCTAAAATGTAACCACCAATTGTTGGCCCTACTGTTGGTCCTACAACAGCGCCTAACCCAAATAACGCTGTCGCGATACCAACATCTTCACGGGGCCAAGTTTCTATCAAAATAGCTTGTGCTGTAGAGATTAATCCACCACCTGCTAAACCTTGTAAAATCCTAAATAAAATCAATTCATTTAAAGACGTGGCGTTACCACACAGAAATGAAACAAGGGTAAAAACGATTATAGAGGTTAAGAAATAATTTTTACGTCCGAAGCGACTGCCCAACCAACCCGACATAGGTAGGATAATTACATTCGCAACAGCGTAACCTGTAGATAACCACGCAATATCCTCTAGGGTTGCGCCTAAGTTACCTTGTATTTGAGGAATAGCTACGTTTACAATCGTGGTATCAATCAGCTCCAAAAGTGAAGCCGTGATTACAGTAAACGTAATAATCCATTTTTTAAAACCTACTTCGGCCATTGTAATTAATTTACAGAAACTGAAACTTTAACACTCATTCCTGGGCGTAATTTTTCTAGCAACTCTTTATCTTTAGATTGAATTTTGATTTTTACTGGCACACGTTGTACAACTTTTACAAAGTTGCCAGTTGCATTATCTGGAGGTAAAAGAGAACCTTTTGCACCAGTAATCGGAGCGAAGTTATAAACTTCTCCATCCATTGGTTGGTCTTCGTAAGCATCAACCGTGATTTTAACTTTCGAACCAACTTTGATTTTCTCTAATTGCGTTTCTTTAAAGTTTGCGGTAACAAACAAGCTGTTCTCATTAACAATGGCAAATAAAGACTGACCAGGTTGTACCAACTGTCCTTTTTGAACATTCTTTTTAGATACAATACCAGTTGCAGGCGCTTTAATTTGAGTATATGATAATTGCAATTTGGCAAAATCTACATCAGACTGACGTTGAGTTACTCCTGAATTGCTTACGCCAAGTTGAGATTGAGTTGTGCCAACTTGTTTAACAGCAGCTGCGTATTGGTCTTGCGCTGCTTCATAAGCTGCCTGTGCTGCTGCTTTTGCAGCTTCTGCCGATTCTTTGTTGGCTTTTGCTTGGTCGAAAGCTTGTTGCGTTATGGAACCATCTTTTATTAAGTTCGCATAGCGATTAAAATCTTTCTGCGCTAAATTTAGCTTCACATTTGCTGCTTGAACATTTGATTTTGCTGCTTCGATATTTGCTTTAGCAGTGCTTGTATTTGCAGATGTTGCCACAATTTGAGCTTGCGTAACGCCAACACCAGCATTAGCGCCAACTTGGCCAGCTTCTGCTTGTTCTAATTTAATTTTATAATCGCGGTCGTCTAAAGTTACTAAAACTTGGTCTTGGCTTACCTTAGTATTTTCTTCAAAGTTGATGTCTTTTACATAACCACCAACTCGAGCCACAACCGGACTGATATCGCCGTCTATTTGCGCATCGTCGGTATCTACGTGTTTGCTGGCATACATATATTCGCTAATACCGAATGCTGCACCAGCAACCACCAAAACTGCTAATACGATTGGTAAAATTTTATTTTTCTTTTTTTCTGGTTTCGTTGTCATTGTCTTTATGTTGTTATGGTTATATTATTGAGAAATTTTTCCTGTTGATTTTAATAGTGTATAGTAAGCTAGTTTCGCATCGGCCTTTGCCAATTCTAAGTTGATTTTAGCTTGATATAAAAGTGTTTCTGCATCAATTCTATCTGTAGCTGATGCGATGTTGTTTTTGTATTTCGATTCTAATAATCTATCATTTTCAGTTGCTTGGGCGATAGAAGTTTCTAAAACATTGATACGTTTAACTGCTAATTGATAGTTCTGATAGTTTCTATTCAACTCTGTTTTTACATTATCAGATAAAACATCTTTGTGCAAACCGATTTCTTTTTGTTGAATTTTAGCTTCAGCAACTTTGTTCTTGTTATTCCATAAAGAGGCTACATTCCAAGAAACGGTTGCACCAATAGTTATAGGCATAATAAATTGCTCAGAAGGAGGGATAAAACTGCCACTTGGATTGATGTAGTATAAATTTGCACCCACACCAACTGTAGGTCTAGTATTTGCTTTAATGCTTTTGATGTTGAAATCGGCTACCTTGTTTTGTAAATCTAATTGCTGTAATTCTTGGCGGTTAGCAAAAGCACTGCTGATGTAATTGCTCAATGGCTGTACAGGTTGCAAAGGCAAATCGCTTTCTGCAATAGTGAGTTCCGTATCTTCAGGTAAACCTAAAAGGATGTTTAAGTTATAATTGATGATTTTACGATTGTTCTCTATTTCCAAATCTGTTAAAGAAACATTTGCTTGTTGCAATTGAAATCTCAACACATCATTTTTGGTAACAATGCCTTGCTCAAAAAATCTTTGCGCTTGTTTTAGCTGACTAGCAATTGCTTCTAAATTTTGAGCAACTACTTTTTTGCTTTGCATTACCTTAAATAAAGAGAAATAAGTATTGATAACTGCATAGCTAACTTCCTCTTTGTTTTTATCAGCATCTAAACGAACAACATCAGTTAGTAATTTGGTGCTTTCTTGTGCGTATCTGTATTTTCCGCCACCATAAATTACTTCTTGAATAGCTGCAGTACCTACAAAAGCATCAGCTCTGTTTGGTAAATGGATGGGATTACCACCACCAATGGATAAAGTATTGGTTGGAATTTCTGCGTGATTATATAAAAAACTAGCAGATGCAGTTGGCAAAACATTGTCTTTAACCACCGCTAATCTTGCAATGGCTTCATCAATTTTATTTTGAGAAAGTTTTAAGTTTTTGCTATTGGCAACACCTAAATCTATGGCTTCTTGTAAAGTTAGTTTTTTAACAGTTTGCGCTTGTAAAACTGCCGGAAGTAGGAAAATTGATAATAGGAGTTTTAATTTATTATTTATCATTTTGTTGGTTTTGTTAAATGAGTAATGATGAAGTCTTGTAGGTGAGCAATTAACCGTAGCCTTAAAGCTTCTTTTTGTTTTTCGTCGTTCATGTCAATGTTGTCTTCTGCTTTTGTTGGAGTTATTGCAACCATGCTTATTGTTCCCATTATGGTTACGATGCTCATCCTTACATCTACTTTTCTGAAATGGCCTTCTTCAATACCATCTTCTATGATTTTTTCAATTACCAATCTGTTATTAGCTAATGCATCTTTAATTTGGCTAAACATTTCTGGTCTTTGAGCTAGTGAAAGCTCTCTATGCATCATTTTATGAAAAGTAATGTTTGAGAAAATCCGAGTAACGTATTGCTCAACTACTTTTAGGAGTTTTTCCTTAGCAGGAATTTGCTCATCTTTAATTTGGTTCAATTGTGATTTGAAACCACAGATTTTATCTTCCATGATTTCTAAAAAAACACCCTCTTTACTACCGAAGTAATAATTAATCATCGCCATATTGGCGCCAGACTCTTTTGCGATTTGCCGAGTTGAAGTTCCTTCAAAACCGAGTTCAGCAAAAAGCTTTAAAGCGGCGGTGATGATGTCAGTTCTTTTATCAGTTTTTTCCATTGTTATTTTTTGACAGGACAAAGTTAATCAATCGATTGATTAACTTCCAAATTTATTTGAGTCTGTTTTACAATTGGATGATAAATAAGTAGATTTAGTGATGGATATAAATAGTTTACATGAATTTATAACGCTTATACTTTTAAATAGGAATGATAATTTTAAAAACAGCTATTCTTTAAACAGAGTACTTGAATGGAAGTTTCAGGTATTTCCAGTTGAGAAACTAAAAAAAGAAATGATGGAAAAAGGTCTTATGAACAGGCAAGAAACAGGAATAATGTACTTATATGATATTACCGAACTGGGTAAAACTTACATAAAAAATAATTTTGAGGAAGGGAAAAGACTTCTGTTCGAAAGTTTTCCAGACGCTTTTGAATTTCTGAATTCGCTTTTTGAAGATTATGAACTTCCTGCTTAACTTTCAAATGTTATATAAGCTGTTCGAAATGTTAGCGAAGTGCATTTCGAACTAAACGATAAAAGCGGATTTCAAATCCGCACTATTAGAACTTCGAGATGCCTTTCAGAACATCTCGAAGAGCTTTAAACTATTTAGTTAACAATAAGTATATTTATTCATTGGTTATAAAAATCAAACTTTGATGAATAAATTTCTCCTTTTACTAATTCTAACACTAACCTCTTTCACTCCAAAACCAACTATAGACTCTACCAACAGTTGGGTAAGGATAAACTTGTTAGGCTATCAGCCTAAATCAGTAAAGGTTGCCATTTGGGCAAGTAAAACCAATCAGGTTCCAGATAAATTTGACTTAATTGACCAAAGCGGAAAGGTGGTTTACACTTCAAGTAACGTTAAATCTTTTGGTGCCTATGGTCCGTTTACAGCAACTGCTCGATTAAACTTCTCGGATTTTAAAACACCAGGAAAATATTTCATCCGCATTGCGGAAATCAAATCTCCAGAAATAATTATAGATGATGAAGTTTATCGACACGCGGCAGATTTCGCCCTGCGTTACATGCGCCAACAACGAAGTGGATTTAATCCTTATTTACAAGACAGTTGTCATACCCACGATGGCTTTGTTCTATACGGTGCAAAAGCTGGAATAAAAGATAGCACCCATTTCGACGCATCTGGCGGATGGCACGATGCCAGCGATTATTTACAATATTCTACCACATCAGCCAATACTACCTATCATTTATTAATGGCATATCGAGATTTCCCTCAGGCATTTACTGATAGTAAAAAAGCCAACGGATTGGATGGTAAAAATGGCATTGCCGATGTTTTGGATGAAGCAAAATGGGGATTGGATTGGTTGTTGAAAATGCATCCAAAGGATAATGTGATGTTCAATCAACTAGCGGATGATAGAGACCATATTTCGATGAGGATTCCGAAAGAAGATAGTCAGTATGGAAAAGGTTTTGAGCGACCATTATACTATATAGATGGTGAGCCGCAACAACGTGGCAAGTTCATGAACAATACCAAAGGCACAAGCTCTACCGCCGCCAAATTTGCAAGCGCTTTTGCTTTGGGAAGTCAATCTTTTATAGGGATAGATATAAATTTTTCTGAAAAACTCTTTGACAAATCAAGAACAGCATATAATTATGCATTAATTAAAAAGGGAGTAACACAAACAGTTTCTGTAAAATCTCCTTACATCTACGCTGAAGATAATTGGGTTGATGATATGGAGTTGGCGCTAGCAAATGTGGAATTCCCGCCAACAATTAATGACTTAATCAATCCGTCTAAAAAAAAGGATAACGAATTAGATTCGGCTTTTTATTATGCCAAACTAGAACCAGTAACGCCTTGGCTAACAAAAGATACTGCTAATCATTATCAATATTATCCCTTTGTAAATATTGGGCATTATGAATTGGCGAAGAAATCTTCAGGAAAAACTAAAGCACAACTAATCGAATTTTACAAAAAAGGAATTGAGCAAGTTTGGGCTAGGGCACAGAAGAATGCTTTTTATCGGGGCATCCCATTTATATGGTGTAGTAATAATTTAACGGTAGCATTTGCACAACAATGTTTTTGGTATAAAACGTTAAGTTGTGAAGATACTTTTTCGGAACTAGAGCAGGCAAATTTCGATTGGCTTTTTGGTTGTAATCCTTGGGGAACGAGTATGGTTTATGGCTTGCCAATTTGGGGCGATACACCTGTTGACCCCCATTCTGCGTTTACGCATTTAAAACAATATCCAATTGATGGCGGTTTGGTTGATGGTCCAGTTTACACCAGCATTTACAAAAATTTAATTGGCATTCAGTTAACCAAACCAGATGCTTACGCAGAATTTCAAAGCGATTTAGCGGTTTACCACGATGATTATGGAGATTACAGTACCAATGAACCAACAATGGATGGAACGGCATCACTTATTTATTTGCTGGCGGCTTTTGATAGCAGAGTAAAAACTTTGCCGAAAGAATTTCAAGCAGAATTAGGTGCAATAACCAGAGGAAATAAGACAGAAAAGAAAATCGCCTTAGTTTTTACAGGAGATGAATTTGCCGATGGCGGAAATAATATTAATAAAGCATTGGTTGATGAAGATGTAAAAGCATCTTTCTTTTTAACAGGAAGGTTTTATGGCAAGCTTAAAAATGCAAAGCTTATTCAAACGTTAAAGACAAATGGAAATTATCTAGGCGCTCATTCAAACACACATTTGTTATATAATGATTGGAATAAAAGAGATAGTCTCTTGGTTTCAGAACTTCAATTTAAAAGTGACTTAATTGCGAATTATGGTGCAATGGAGAGATTTGAGATAAAAATGGATAGTGCAAAATATTTTCTTCCTCCGTATGAATGGTATAACCAGCAAATTGCAGATTGGACAAGTCAAATGGATTTACAACTCATAAATTTTACTTCGGGTACACGTTCAAATGCAGATTACACCTATCCAGAATTGGGAAAATCTTATCGCAGTAGCGAAGAAATTTACAAATCGATAATTGATTACGATAAAAGTAAACCGAACGGCTTAAACGGCTTTATTCTTTTGCTACATATTGGAACCGACCCTCGAAGAAAAGATAAGTTTTATGAGAAATTGCCAGAATTGATAAAATATTTGAAAAAAGAAGGCTATGAACTGGTCAAAATCAACGAATTATTAAAAACCGAGCGTTAAAGACTTAATTATTTTTAAAATAAATATTTACCTTTGGGCACAAATCATATACAAAAATGAGTACAGAAGAAACCATCATTAACATACCACTTACAAATAATGCTGATGTTAATGATAGCTTCACAACAGAAAAAATTATGAATACAGGTGAAAATAAAAACAGTTTTGAGTGGGTGTGGTACGTTATTGGTCTTTTAACTGGTATGTTAGCAGTTTTAGCCGTTACCACAAGTTTTGGTTATGTAGTTTTAGGCGGTATTTTAGGTCTAATCTTCGCAGCTGTATTTTTAAATAAAATTGTAAAAGGCCGCGAATACTAGGCTTTTAGATAGTTTATTCTTTTCTGCCATGAAGAAATTAAGTTTATGCCTTATGTTGGCATTGTTTGGTTTTGCAGTAAATGCGCAAACAACTCCGATTAAATTTCCAGCTATCGACCCAAGTCCTATGGATGCGGTTTATTATCCTTTGAATGCTGTAAAAGTTAAAAAGGAAGATACTTCTATGCCAATTATCAAGGTTGTTTATTCTCGTCCGATGAAAAAAGGGAGAGAGATTTTTGGTGTATTGGAACAATTTGATAAAGTTTGGCGCTTAGGTGCAAATGAGAATACTGAGATTTCTTTTGCAAAATCGGTAACTATTGGTGGTAAAAGGATAAAAGCGGGTACTTATAGCTTATTTGCCATTCCTAACAAAGATAAATGGACCATTATTGTAAATAAACAAACAGATAGGTGGGGAGCTTTTAACTACGATCAAGCAAAAGATGTAGTGAGAGTTGATGTTCCTATAACAAGGTTTGAAAAAGTATTAGAAGCTTTTTCTATGACATTTACAGAAGCTGCTGATGAGGCTAATTTAGTGATGGCGTGGGATACTACACAAGCTATATTGCCAATTCAGTTTAAGAAATAATTTTTAACCACAAAGGCACTAAGAACACAAAGTGATTTTTGGGATAATAAAAAAGGGAAGTTTTAACTTCCCTTTTTTTGTGCGTTCATTTTTAAAAGAGTAAGATGCGAGGAGAGCCATAAAAGAAATATAAGTGCATTTAAGTTCGTAATAGCCTTATATTTACTTAAATGCCTTATATGGTTAACTTTCCTTTTTTTGTGCCTTTAAATTTCTTTTCCTCAAGAAACTATCCAAATATAATAAACCTAGTGCTACATCAACTAGCACAAAAACCTGAATAGTGGTAGCGTTTACATATTTACCTGCATCAAAATTTATTGTTGGCATTTTAAAATCAAAAGTTGCATTGCTTTTTGCTATTGCATAAATAAATATGCCAATTATTGATAGGGCAAAAAATGCACCAATACTATAGATAATTCGATTATCTATCTTCGTTTTTAAGGCAACAGGTTTCAATTCTAAATTTACCTTTTCCATTACATTACGAGTAAAGGACATAGAAGGTTCTTCAAAATCAATTTTATTAAGCTCGTTATGAACAGCTAATAATTCTTGATAAGTAGTATGATATTGAATATTGACAGCTATCTTATGTTCAATATCAATTTTTTCTTCGGCAGTACAAATACCGTCGATGTAGTTCCAAAGTTGTTCTTCTATCGTGTTCATATCAATTCCTTAACTTCATCCTTTAACAAATATTGTAATTTTTCTTTTAACCGTTGTCTTGCCCTGTGCAATTTTACTTTAACTGTATTGGGCTCCATACTTAAGGCTTCCCCAATTTCTTCCAAACTTTGTTCACCCTTGTAAAACAAGGTTATAATCGCTGCATCATCTGGTAAAAGCATATCAATTGCCTGACTTAAATAAGCATAGCTTGATTTCTTTTCGGCCGAATTACTGGCGTCGAAATCATTTCCGCTATTGGCAATCTGCAATACATTTTCATCATCATTTATAGATTGCGTATCCAATCTCTTCTTGCGAAGAAAAGTCATTGCCGTGGTATAAGTTATGGTATAAAGCCAAGTAGAAAATTTAGACGTTTGTTTAAACGTTCCTAACGCTCTATAAGCCTTAACAAAAACATCTTGTGCAACTTCCTCGGCATCTTCCCTGTTTTTTGCGAAACGGATGGCCAACGTAAATACAAAGCGCTGATGGCGTTTAACTAACACCGCATATTGTGCGGTATCGCCGTTCAGCACTGCTGTAATTAAATCTAAATCTGTTTCCTTTTGCTGCATAAGATATAACTAAGACGCCTATGTTTTAAAAGAGGTTACACCAAATTACAACAAATTTTAGTCTTATGATTAGAAAAGCAACATCAGTACATATAGTAAAGGTTCTGCCCCGCTATCCCTGCCTGCCGGCAGGCAGGCGTTTTACTTTGGGGCAAGCCCCTACGTGTTCACTGCTATCGGGTTTAGAATGCAAGGCCTGTTCAGCTATGAAGGGTTTCTGTGCCACAAGCCTAATTATATAGCCCCGACAGAAACGAAAATTTGCCGATTCTTCATTGGGAATTGAAGTGGATGGCGGGACAATGCTTTAATCTTTGCACCAATTTGCGCTCCCTATCTGCGTTTAGTTATAGTTAATTTAACATAGACAGCATTGAGATTTGCACACAGAAAATTAAAAGCTAGAACTAATTTATCCCTAAGTTTCTCTTGTGCTCTCTGTGTTTATCTTCGCTTTGGTCTTTAGTCTTTCACCTTTATTCTTTCTTTTTTTCTCACAGGGTGTAACCTAATTTTTTTTCTTGTTGTCATAGTATTCAGAACACGGTTCATAAACGAAAAAGAAATATTTAACATTAAAAAAATAAAATCATGGAAGGAATATTAGTACCAATCACATTTTTCATTTGCACATTCGCAATGATATTCGGAATAAGATATTTTAACAACAAAGAAAAAATGGCAATGATAGAACGCGGTATAGATCCTGGCGTTCGTAAATCTACACCACAACCATTTTTGAGCTTAAAATTTGGTTTGTTATTAGTTGGCCTAGGCATTGGGCTGTTAGTTGCCTTATTTACTGTAAGAGGAGTGTTTGGCGGCGAGATGACAGATGCTGAAGAAGGACAGTCTGTAGCAATTTACTTTGGTTGTCTTGGCGTATTTGGCGGAATAGGTTTAATCGTATCTTATATCATCGAAAAAGCTTGGTTAGATAAACAAAATTAGTCCGAAAGTCGGAATGACAGAAAAGTCCGAGAGTTAATTGGCTCTCGGACTTTTCTGATTCTATATCTTCGGTCTTCCGGACTTTTTCTGACTCAAATTGGTTTTGGCAAAATGGCAACCGTTAACCTGCTCACGCAATTCATCTTTCCTTTATCGTTGTACATTTTAATCTCCCAGATTTGGGTTTTTCCACCAATGTGTAATGGTTTACAAATTCCTTTCACAAAACCCGAACTTACTGGGCGAATATGGTTCGCGTTAACTTCCAATCCGACAGCAATATGTTTATTTGGGTCGATGCACATATAAGATGCGATACTGCCCAAGGTTTCTGCTAAAACTACAGAGGCACCACCGTGTAAAATCCCGGCAGGCTGATGTGTTCTTTCATCAACAGGCATTGTGGCGCAAATATAGTCATCACCGATTTCGGTAAACTCAATCCCCAATAAGGCACCTATATGATTTTTTGGTCTATCATTCAGCATTGCTGGAGTAAACTCCTTAAACCAAATCATAAATAACGTTCATTAATCACATTAATATGATGAAGAATATGCCCAGCCAGTACAAAAACTAAAGACCTTGCAGTCATATCTTTTCCATTCGCATTCCCAACTTTACTTAATTCCTCTTCATTTAAAGAGTTAATTAAATACATATTTGATTTTCTCATCAAGGCAAATTCATCAGAAAAACTAAATAAGCTTCTATCTTTAAAATGAGCACTATTTACATAATCATCCTCTTCAAAACCAGGTAAAGCAGCTTTTTCACCTCTGGCAATGCACAATAATCGATAAACCAAAATACGCTCCGTATCAATAATATGCCCAATTAGTTCTTTAATGGTCCATTTTCCTGGTGCATAAGCATAATCGCCTTTTTCAATTAAGTTGTTAATGAAATTTGGAAAATCGCCAGCTTGTTTTGTCAATAATTCAATTACATCCCCTTCTACAAGTTTGATGTAAGTTTTACCCCATTCTGGGTACTCCTGTGTTTGTGGTGGGTTCATACGTTATACTACTTTTTAATATGATTCTGAATGTTGTTCCTTTACCTAGCTCTGAGTCTTTCACAAAAATTTGCCCACTGTGGTAATTTTCTACAATCCTTTTAGTTAATGATAAGCCTAAACCCCAGCCACGTTTTCTGGTAGTATATCCTGGCTGAAAAACTGTATCGAACTTAGAACGAGCAATACCTTTTCCAGTGTCGCTAACATCAATAAATACCTCTTCTTTGGTTAAGTGTTCGATGATATTAATGGTAATCGTACCTTCATTTTCAATTGCATTAGCCGCATTTTTTAATAAATTTTCTATTACCCAATCGAATAATGGAATACTTAACATCGCCCTAACTTGGTTATCGCCTTGTATTATAAAAGTGACTTTATCTGATGTTCTAACTTTAAAATAATCTACAAAATTTTTAACCACAATAAACACAACATGGTCTTCTAATATTGGTTTAGACCCAATTTTTGAAAAACGGTCTGTTATAATTTCCAACCGATGAATGTCATTCTCCATTTCTGCAATCAATGGGTCATCTTCGGCATCAAACTTAGATTTCATTAACTCTGTCCATGCCATGAGCGATGAAATTGGCGTACCCAATTGGTGCGCAGTTTCCTTTGCCATACCCACCCAAACTTGGTCTTGTTCTGCTCTTCGGGCCGAGCTAAATGCTACATAAGCGGTAATTAGAAATAGACCAATTACGCCTAATTGGATATAGGGAAAAAACCTCAACTGTGTTAAAATGAAAGAATCTTTGTAGTAAACAATTAGCTTTTCATCATAAATACCTCGCATAATTGCTGGCTTATGCTGAGCTTTCATCTTGCGTAATTGATGAACAAAGTATAATGAATCATATTGTTGCTTTTGATTTTTATCATCTACATTATAAAACGTTTTTGTAGAATCAAGCCCATACCATAGATAAATGGAACCATCAGGTTTGGTGATAATCATATCCATCTTGTTGTTTTTTTTGATGGTTTCAAAAACTTCAGTTAGCTGTTGGTTTTCCATCATTCTCATCTGCTGCTCTAATACTTTAATCCTAAGTTGAAATTGAGCGGCTTCTTCCCGTTCCATCTTTTTAACAAAAAAGTCAGAATAGAATACAGATGCACCACCAATTACGATTGCAAATACAAGTAAGAATATTTTCCAGCGGCGTTTTTTTTGGTATGGATTCATAACGATTAGGGCAAATTACGAAAAAATGTAAAATTTAAGATGGAAAATATATCATAACAACAACTGAGATTAAGTCTATTTAGTGTTTTACGTTCAGCGTTTTCCATTTTCATCTCTCATCTTGCGTTGAAATCTTATCTTTGCGCTGTAATGGAAAAGAATATCAGAGTAAGATTTGCCCCAAGCCCAACAGGAGGCCTACATTTAGGTGGCGTTAGAACCGCCCTTTTTAACTATTTGTTTGCTAAAAAGCACAATGGAACCTTTGTTTTACGTGTAGAAGATACTGACCAAACTCGTTTTGTTGAAGGTGCAGAAGAATACATTGTCGACTGTTTAAATTGGTGTGGAATTACTCCTGATGAAAGTCCGCAAAACCCAGGAGCTTATGGTCCTTACCGCCAGAGTGAGCGTAAAGCTAGCTATAAGCAATACGCAGAGCAGCTAATTGCTGATGGTTATGCTTATTATGCTTTCGACACTCCAGAAGAGCTAAGTGCAAAAAGAGCAGTTGAACCTAATTTTTTATACGGACAAAAAAGCCGTATGGAGATGAAAAATTCTTTGACTTTAGCTCAAGAAGAAGTTGATAAATTATTGGCAGAAAATACACCTCACGTTGTAAGAATAAAAATTCCAGAAAACGAACAAGTTTCTTTTTTAGATATGATTAGAGGCCTGGTTAGTTTTGATACTAACTTAGTTGATGATAAAGTATTGCTAAAAGCTGATGGAATGCCAACGTATCACTTAGCGGTAGTTGCTGATGATAAAGCAATGGAAATTAGTCACGCTTTTAGGGGAGAAGAATGGTTGCCTTCTGCGCCAATCCATATTTTACTTTGGAAATATTTGGGATGGGAAGACTCGATGCCAAAATGGGCACATTTACCATTGATTTTAAAACCTGATGGCAATGGGAAATTAAGTAAACGTGATGGTGATAGATTAGGTTTCCCAGTTTATGCAATGAATTGGAACGACCCAAAAACTGGCGATGTAACCAAAGGATTTAAAGAATTAGGTTTTATGCCTGAAGCTTTTGTTAATCTTTTGGCTATGTTAGGTTGGAACGATGGAACTGATAAAGAAATTTTCACTTTAGCAGAGTTGATAGAATTATTCTCAATTGAACGCATTAGCAAAGCAGGAGCCAAATTCGATTTCGAAAAAGCGAAATGGTATAATCATGAGTGGATTAAGCAGTCTTCAGCGAACAGTTTACAGTTGCCAGTAAAAAATGCTTTAACTGAAAATGGAATTAAAGCTAATGATGAGGAATTTTTATTAAAAGTAATTGATACAGTTAAGGACCGTTGTAATTTATTGGGCGATTTTGTTGCTCAAAGTGTCTACTTTTTTACCGCTCCAACTGAATATGATTCGGCTGCGGTTAAACCAAAATGGAGTCCAGAAAAAGCTGCATTTTTTAAAGAATTTGGTCAGAATATAAATGAAACGGCTACAGCTCAAGAATCGGAGTTAGAATTTAAAGCATTAGCAGAGGCCAAAGGATTTAAACCAGGAGAATTAATGTTACCGCTACGCATCATGCTTGTTGGCGGAAAATTCGGGCCAGGTGTTTTTGATATCGCAAAACTTTTAGGCAAAGCTGAAACAGAAAGCAGAATAGAAAAAGGAATTGCTGCCTTTAACTAAATATTGGTATTAAAATTGTCAATCAATTTCCAAATTAAATCATAAAATTATGCAATGGTTCGGAAAAGGAAGTAGCAATGTAGAAGACGGCAGAAGTAGTAGTGGCGGAAAAATAGCCTTAGGTGGTGGAGTTGGTGTTATTGTTGTCATTTTGGGTCTAATATTTGGTCAAGACTTTACAGGCCTGGTAAGTCAAATACCAGCAACCGAGCAGGGGGAAGTAAAAAAAGGAACGCCTCAAGATGAACAAGGTAAGTTTGTTGCAGGAATTCTAGAATCAACCGAACAGGTTTGGCAAGAACAGTTTCAGGCTTTGGGCGGGACCTACGAAGAACCTGTTTTAAGACTGTTTAGAGACGGAGTTCAATCTGCTTGTGGTAGCGCAAGTTCTGCTGTTGGTCCTTTTTACTGTCCAGGCGACCATAAAGTATATATAGATTTATCGTTTTATGACGAATTAAAAAATCGTTTCGGTGCTGCTGGAGATTTTGCACAAGCGTATGTGATAGCACATGAGGTTGGTCACCATGTACAGAATTTGTTAGGCACATCTGCTAAAATGGAAGAAGCTAGAGGTAGATTAAGCGAAGTAGAATACAACAAACTATCTGTTAAATTAGAATTACAAGCAGATTTTTATGCAGGTCTTTGGGCGCATCACGCTCAAAACTTAAAAGATTTCAGGCTTGATGCTGGAGATATAGACGAAGCCTTAAATGCAGCCAATGCCATAGGCGATGACAAATTGCAAAAACAGTCGCAAGGCGAAGTTGTTCCCGATGCTTTTACTCACGGTACTTCTGCACAAAGAATGTACTGGTTTAAAAAAGGTTTTGAAAGCGGCGATATTAAACAAGGCGATACTTTTAATGCGTCACGATTGTAGCATAAAATTTTTCAGCCGCAGATTGATTTATTATTAATCTGGTTATTAATCTAGGAATCTGTGGCTTTCCTTTAAAATATTTTTAAAGTTTTTCAAAACAATTCATTAAAACATTTGTTTTGTATTCTTATATTGGTTCTCTACCTAGAATTACCAAATTAAAGAATGATAAAATAGCGCCAAGTTTTAAATGATTCTAATCGTAGATGATACACCAGAGAATTTAATTTCATTAAAAAAAGTTCTCGAAAAAAATAATTTTGAGGTAGATACGGCATCCTCTGGTGAAGAGGCTTTAAAGAAGGTTTTAAGGAACTCTTACGTCTTAATTATTCTTGATGTTCAAATGCCAGGAATGGATGGCTTTGAAGTTGCAGAAGCAATTTCTGGATACAGTAAAGCCAAAGAAACAGCTATCATTTTCTTATCAGCTGCCAATACCGAATTTAAATTTATTGCTAAAGGCTATTCGTCTGGTGGTTTAGATTATATCACAAAACCAGTTGATATAAATATTCTTCTACTAAAAGTGAAAACTTTTTATCGCATTTATGAGCAAAATAGAAAGCTTAATGAAATGCAGAAAACACTGATAGAAGAAATTGAATTCCGAAAAGAAGCTGAACGTAAAAAAGACGAATTCATCAGCATTGCTAGCCATGAACTAAAAACGCCATTAACTAGCGTTAAAGGATATGTTCAGTTGTTAGAAAGAAGTGTAAACAAGGGCGATACGGAAACTGTTAAAAAGCATTTGGCTAAAGCGCAGATCCAGTTAGAAAAATTAAACAGTTTAATTGCCGATTTGTTAGATATTTCTAAAATTGAAAGTGGAAAGCTTAAATTTAATAAACAAAACTTTTCTATTGATCAGTTATTAGATAATGTAATCGAAGTAATGCATCAATCTAATCCAGAGTTTAAAATTCATAAAAAAGGGATTGCAAATTGCGAAATTTTTGGAGATGAAATGCGTGTTGAACAAGTTATTGTTAACTTTTTAACCAATGCCATAAAATATTCTCCTGGAACATCTGAAATTGAACTCACCATAAATGTCAAAGACGAACAATTATATGTGGCAGTTAAAGATTATGGTATCGGAATGTTGCCAGAACAGTTAGCCCATGTATTTGATAAATTTTACCGAGTTGAGGAAACTTCTCAGCGTTTTCAAGGTTTAGGAATCGGATTATATATTTCCTCAGAAATTATAAAAAGGCACGGTGGTCAGGTTGGTGTAAATAGCACCTATGGTAAAGGATCGGAGTTTTACTTCCTAATGCCTACAAATTCAAATAGCGATTTTAATGATTAAAATTTACTATATAAAATGAAACTATCTTTCAAAAGTAACCTTCGCCTTGGCTTAGGTTTATCTTTGCTCTTATTGATCATTAGCTCACTAGCTTCTTATGTTAGCATTAAAAATTTAATCAAAAACGCTGAGCTTGTTTCACATACAAATGGTGTTCTCAATAACGTAAATCAAATTATTTCTTTTTTAAAGGATGCAGAAACTGGCCAAAGAGGATATTTACTTACTGGCAATAAAGTTTTTTTAGAACCATATAATGGCGCAAAAGAAAAAATTATTTCAACCTTTGATAATGTTAAATCTGCAACACTTGATAATCCTTATCAACAAAAGAAAATTGGAGAATTAAAAAAGATAATCGATAACAGATTTGAAGTTATTGATGAAACCATAATTTTTAAGCAGAATAAAGGTACCGTCTCCGAAGCAAGTTTGTTGGCTGGAAAAGTGTATATGGATGAGGCGAGGAGCATCATTAATAATATGCAGCAGGAAGAAAATAGATTGCTGGCCATACGTAATGCCGATTTAACCAAGCTATCTAATTATACGCCTTTATTAATTGTTCTCGCAGCAATCTTATCATTATTAATTACCATTTTCTTTTATAGAAAGGTGGCTTCAGATTTTGATGTAAGAGTTAAACTGCAACAGGAGTTAGAAGTTCTTAATAGAGAAACTGAAAAGAGAATAAACGTAATACAAGGTATTGCTCGTCAAATATCTAGTGGAGATTATAAAGTTAGGTTAGACGATGATACCAAAGATGGTTTAGGAAGTTTATCTGGCTCTTTAAATGCAATGGCCGAATCACTACAATATTCTTTTGGTTTGCTAGAAGATAAAGAGTGGTTGCAATCTGGCATTGCCAAGCTTAACGACCAGATGGTTGGCGAAAAAGATTTAAAAACTTTAGCCAATGATATGTTAACTGAAATTGTAGTGCATACCAAAAGCCATGTTGCGGCGCTTTACATTTTAGATGATGATAAAAATCTCTACCTAACTGGCTCCTATGCGCTTAATTCAGACAGCGTAAAAGATAAAATTGCCTCAGGACAAGGCTTAATTGGGCAATGTTTGCAATCGCAAAAGTTAATTTTATTGCAAGATATTCCTGCTGGTGAAATAACCATCAGCTATGCTACCGGACAAACACAGCCAAAAAACGTTATAGCTTTTCCATTACATAGGGATGGATTTGTTATCGGTGTTATAGAACTGGCGTCATTAAATGAATATACACCGAGAAAGCTCGACTTTTTAAATTCTATTTCTGGAAACATCGGTATTGCTATACACGTGGCACAAAACCGGAAGAGACTTCAAGACTTTTTAGAAGAAACGCAAGCGCAAGCTGAAGAGCTACAAGCTCAACACAGTGAATTGGAAGGTTTAAACTCAGAATTGGAAGCCCAATCTCAAAAAATACAAGCATCAGAGGAAGAGTTACGAGTACAGCAAGAAGAGCTTTTGCAGAGCAATCAAGAATTAGAAGAACGCACAGGTTTGCTAGAAGAAAAGAACCAATTAATTCAAGAACGGAATCTAGAAATTCAACAAAAAGCAGAACAGCTGGAGCAGAGCACGAAGTATAAATCTGAGTTTTTGGCTAATATGTCTCACGAGCTAAGAACACCTTTAAATTCAATTTTATTATTGTCTAAATTAATGGCAGATAACGAGGATTTGGAGCAAGAATATACAGAGTATGCCGCTGTAATTCAGAGTTCGGGTCAAGGCTTGTTGAGTTTAATAGACGAGATTTTAGATTTATCTAAGATTGAAGCTGGAAAGATGAGTTTGGAAGTTGCAGACGTAGCCATAGAAGAAGTTGTTACGGATATGCAATCCTTATTTAATCCAATAGCAAAAGATAAAAAATTGGATTTGGAGGTTTTTGTAAATAGCGATGTTCCAAAACTGATGAACACTGATAAAATGAGGCTGGAGCAGATTTTAAAGAACCTGTTGTCTAATGCTTTTAAATTTACCGCACAAGGCAAGGTTTTACTTTCATTAAATACAGACTTACATTATAAAACATTAATATTCAAAGTTAAAGATACTGGGATAGGAATAGCAAAGGATAAACAAAATGTGATTTTTGAAGCCTTTCAACAAGCAGATGGCTCTACCCGACGCAGGTTTGGTGGTACTGGTTTGGGTCTATCTATTAGCAGGGAACTAGCGAAATTACTTGGAGGAGAAATACAGTTGGTAAGTGAAGAAAATGTTGGAAGTGAGTTTACGCTTACGTTACCGACCAACTTTTCTGACAATGAGGCTTTTTTAGAGGAACAGGCAAGTAATAAAGAGGAAGAAATAAAAAACCAAATTGACTTTGTAACAGAACAAATAGAGCGCTATACTGTTGACCACATTCCTGGAGACATTGAAGATGATAGGAATGACATTAACCCTAATGATAAGGTTATTTTAATTATAGAAGACGACACGATGTTTGCAAAAACATTGCTCGGTTTTACTCGTAAAAGAAATTACAAAGGCATTGTTGCCGTTAGAGGAGATGTGGGTATAGAAATGGCCAATCAATATAATCCCCTTGCAATTTTGTTAGACATTCAATTGCCAATTAAAGACGGTTGGCAAGTGATGGAAGAACTAAAATCTAATCCTAAAACAAGACCAATTCCGGTTCATATCATGTCATCGCTTTCAGTTAAAAGAGAGAGTTTGTTAAAAGGTGCAGTGGATTTTATTGATAAACCTGTGGCGCTAGACCACATGAAGCAAATTTTTGAGAAGCTTGAAGACGCATTAAGCAGGCATCCGAAAAAGGTGCTCATCGTAGAAGAGAACCAACAACATGCAAAGGCGCTAAGTTACTTCTTAAGCAGTTCTAACATTCAAACTTTGGTTGTAGAGAACGTTAGCCAAAGTATTGAGGCCCTGAAAAAGAAAGAAGTTGAATGTGTTATCCTAGATATGGGAATACCTGACAAGAATGCTTATGAAACCCTAGAAACCATTAAAAAAAGTGATGGATTAGAGAATTTGCCTATCATTATCTTTACAGGCAAAAGCATTTCTAAAGGAGAAGAAACTAGGATTAAGCAATATGCAGATTCCATTGTGGTAAAAACAGCTCATTCTTATCAACGTATTTTAGACGAGGCGGGCTTGTTCTTACATTTGGTAGAGGAAAAAGACAAACAAACCAAACCTTTATTAAGAAATAATTTGGGTGGATTGAATGAGGTTTTAAAGGATAAAGTTGTATTAATAGCAGATGATGATGTTCGTAACATTTTCTCGCTTACTAAAGCCTTAGAGCAACATCAAATGAAAATTTTGCCAGCTGTTGATGGTAAGGAGGCCTTGAAGGTTTTAGAAGAGAACCCGAAAGTAGATGTCGTGTTAATGGACATGATGATGCCAGAGCTGGATGGTTACCAAACTACAACCCTAATAAGAGAAATGCCAGCCTACAAACATTTGCCAATTTTAGCTGTTACTGCTAAGGCCATGATGGGAGATAGAGAAAAATGCATCTCCGCGGGTGCTTCAGATTATATCTCAAAACCTGTAGATATAGACCAGTTGGTTTCGCTGTTAAGGGTTTGGTTATATGATAGAGTTTAACACCAGTTGTTTTAAAGATTTATGGAAGTTAAAACAAAGAAAATATTAATAATAGACGACGATAGCAGAAATATATTTGCTTTAACTGCGGTTTTAAAAGCAAAAAAATATAATTGCCTATCAGCTCAAAGTGCAAAAGAAGGGTTTGATATTTTACAGCAAGATAAAGATGTTAGCGTGGTGTTAATGGATATGATGATGCCCGATATGGACGGTTACCAAGCAATGAAAAAAATGAAAACAGAACCGTTAATGAAGGATATTCCTGTTATTGCGGTAACTGCTCAAGCAATGCTAGGCGATAAAGAACGTTGCTTAAATGCTGGTGCAGTTGGTTATATTTCAAAACCTGTAAATGTAGATGAGTTGGTATTGCTTTTAAATAAATATTGCTAGTGTCTAATTTACCTCCTATAAATGACGAACAGGTAGAAACATTGATTGATGATGTTTTAGAGCAATATGGCTATGATTTTACTGGTTACTCTAGAGCATCATTAAAACGAAGGCTAAGTAGGTTATATAGTTTGGATAAGCAAGTAAGTTTTGCTGAGTTTAGGTATAAAATAGGAAGTGACAATCTTTATTTTAAACGTTTTGTAGAACAAATTACAGTTAATGTTACAGAAATGTTTCGCGACCCTAATTTCTACAAAGCTTTAAGGGAGCGCGTTTTGCCAACTTTGGCAACTTATCCTTTCATCAGAATTTGGTTGGCAGGTTGCTCAACTGGCGAGGAGGCTTATTCTATGGCAATTGTTTTAAAAGAGCTTAATTTGCTGCATAAATCGCTAATTTATGCCACAGACATTAACCCAACTGTTTTAGAAAAAGCTGCCCTAGGCATGTTTCCACTAAGCCAAATGAAACAATACTCTGAGAATTATATCGCATCTGGCGGAAAAGCAGATTTTTCATCGTATTATAGCGCAAACTATTCATTGGCAAAATTTGATGTAGACCTAAAAGAAAAAATGATTTTTTCAACTCATAACTTAGTCTCAGATCACTCTTTTAATGAATTTCAGCTAATTTTATGCAGAAACGTACTTATTTATTTCGACAGGGACTTGCAGTTTAAAGTGTTACAATTGTTTGATAATAGTTTAGAAAACTTGGGTTTCTTGGCTTTGGGTACTAAAGAAACAACAGATTTTTCACCAATCAGTAAAAGGTATAAAAGATTGGAAATGGAGAAAATTTGGAGGAAAACAGTAAATGAAAAATTGTGAAGCATTAGTAATTGGAGGTTCTGCAGGAAGCTTGGATGTATTAATAAAAGTGCTTCCTAGCATCAATTTGGATATTAAATTCCCAATCATAATTGTGCTTCATCGTAAAAAAGGAACCGATTCTTTGCTTTCAGATTTATTGTCTACAAAAACAAAATTAAAAGTTAAAGAAGCAGAAGAAAAAGAGAATATACTTGCTAAAACGATATACATTGTCCCTTCAGATTATCACCTTCTATTCGAAAAAGATTTTACCTTTTCCCTAGACTATTCAGAGAAAGTTAATTATTCTAGACCATCTATAGATGTAACCTTTCAGTCTGCGGCAGAAGTATATAAAGATAAACTAGTTTGTTTACTATTGTCTGGCTCTAATGCCGATGGTGTAAATGGATTAACTATGGTTAAAGAATTCGGTGGAGAAGTAGCCGTGCAAAACCCAAAAACAGCCCAAGTAGATTATATGCCAAATCAAGCAATTTTAAGGGTTAATGTTGATGAAATATTAGACATAGAACAAATGGCAGATTATATAAACAAACTAAATTAAACGCTCAAGAAATGCCTAAAAAAGTATTTATTTTTGATGATAATAATGATATTCTAGAACTTTGTACGCTGATTTTAGAAGATGCTGGTTACGAAATTAAAACTTCTGCAACCTCAAACAATATCGTAGACCAAGTATCGGCCTACATGCCAGATTTAATCTTTATGGATAACTGGTTACCCGATGTTGGTGGCATTGAAGCTACGCAAGAGCTAAAATCTCATCCAGATTTAAAAAACATTCCTGTTATTTATTTTTCGGCTAATAACGATGTAAGTACACTAGCAAAAAAAGCAGGCGCTGATAGCTTTTTAGCGAAGCCTTTTGACATACACGCCTTGGAAGAAATTGTAAGCGCACACATAGAGAAATAATTTCTTTTGAAGCGCAAGTTGAGATGCAATGATTAAAGTTAGTCCAGCTTTCCGCTCAATCTTTTTGTCCTTCGACAAGCTCAGGATGACAAAAAGGATTACGCTTCAATCTGGGCTATTTAACTTAAACCAGTGCAGGGAAACCGTGCCTAATAGCAGCAGATCAAGTGTACTAAACCCGATTGCACGAAAAGCCCACATCCCGATTTCTTCATCGGGAGAGGACTTGAAGTAAAAGCGGGACTAACATTGAAATGAAACACAGGTTTGCCTTTTCTAATATTATTCCCGCTTTTAATTTTAATTTTTCATTCTTCCTTGCTCAGATTCTGTTCCGGTAGAACGACGACGAGCAGGTTTGATTTCATTTTTACCAAAACGATAAGAGAAACTAATTCTACCAATCTGAGTTTCGTTTTTCTGGTACAAATCGTATTTCAACCCTGGATAGGCACTTGTCAACTCGCTGTCATTGGTGTTAAACACATCGCTCAGCGCCAATTTTAAACTTGCTTTTTTGTTAAATAAAGACTTGCTTATCCCTGCATCTACTGAATAACGCGACCTAAGGCTAAGTGTACCATAATCTAATGGCGATTCGTAACTTCCACTTAGCTCGGCTGTTAAACCTTTAGCGATTAAAAAGGTGTTTTGCATTCTAAATTGGTAGGCGGTTTTTCCAGTGTTTAATGCCTGTCCAGCTAAGTTCGGGGATTCAAAACTCAAGTGGAAAACGTTTAAATTATTATTAATATCCCACCATTTACCAATTTTAACAGGGATGTTTAAATTTGCACCATAAGATGTGTTTTTAGCAAGGTTTGCATTGGTTTGATATAAAGCTTTTTGTGCTGCATCAGGTAATATAACTTCCGTAATCGCATCATTTGTTCTACTATAGTTTACGGATAAATTGTATTTCTGCAATAGCGTATAGCTTACTTCAAAGCTGTTGGTATACTGCGGATTTAAGAAAGGATTTCCCTTGCTATAAGTATATTGGTCTAAGTAATAAAGAAAAGGATTTAAGGCATCGTAGCCTGGTCTATCAATCCTTCGGCTGTAAGAAAAGCCAACCTGATTATTTTTAGACAAGGTTTGCTGCACAAAGAAAGTAGGGAAAAAGTCCCAGTAATTTCTTTCTACAACGTTTTTAGTGGTAATTAAGTTTCCTTTCGACGAAGTCTGCTCAACCCTTAAGCCTAGTTGTATACTTGTATTTTTAAACTGTTTGTTAAGATTTGTATAGGCTGCATTTACATTCTCGTCGTAAACAAATTGATTGCTGCGGCGTGCATCGTTTTGCCAAACAGTAGCAAGAAGTTGTTCTGCCCTTAAGTTGTTATCTGTTTTAACCCAACTACTTTTTAGCCCAGCTTCTAACTTCAAAGTTTTACTTAAAGACACATTATAGTCAACTTTAAAAGCCTTGATATTAATTTCCGAAGGCGTACCATTACGTGTATATTCTGTTGGCTTTTTTATAATGCCGTTAGCTAGTAAAAAAGCGTTTTCAAAGGCAGTACCATCATTTCCTTTGTACTTAGAATAATCTAAATCGACCGATATTTCTGAACCAGCGGTATCTAACACAGATTTATAGTTAATGTTGTAGGCCATGTTATTGTACTTATTGGTTTGTAAGTTATTAGCAACTAAAGAAGAGTCTATAACAGAAAAGCTCGGGCCAATTTTTGTGTTAGTTAAAGAGTGTTCGGTTCCACTGTTCGAATAACCATTTACCAAAACACCAATTGTATTTTTCTTATCAATAAAGAAGTCCAGACCAGCTTTGTAATTATTGTTATTCATCTTTCTGTTCATGTCTCCAGCTTGAGAAAAATAAGTGTTTGGAGTACCGTTTGAGATTCTATCAATAGCAATAAAGTTGTCTCGCTCGATATTGTTATAGTTGTAATTTCCAAAAATATTCACCTTTGCTGTTCTATGGTTTAGATTGATTCCTGCACTTCCCCTGAAATTTTTACCATAACCAGCTGATGCATTAACGCTACCATTTGTACCCGCACTTTTGCTCTTTTTTGTCTTGATGTTGATGATTCCTGCATTCCCAGCGGCAGGATATTTAGAAGATGGATTGGTAATTAATTCTATTGTTTCTAACTGCGAGCTTTGCATGTTTCGCAATAAGTTGGCAACATCAGCATTGCTCATGTAAGTTTGTTTGCCATCTATCATGACCATTACACCTTGTTTGCCTTGCATAGAGATATTGTCGTTTTGGTCTACAGTTACACCTGGTGCCTTTTGCAAAACCTCTAACGCTGTAGAACCAATTGCGATGCTGCTGTTTTCTACATTCATAACCACCTTATCTGTTTTGCGTTCAATTAAAGGTTTAATCGCTGTAACACTTACCGTATTTAAGGTTTTGCTGGTAGGTTTAAGTTTAATCTCACCTAAAGCAAGAGTTAAATTCTGCTCGTTTAAAACAAAAGCTTTTCCTTTATAATTTTCGTAGCCCATATTATTGGCTTTGATATAATAGGAGCCAGTGTTAATGTTGGCAAATTCAAACTTTCCATCTGCCGTAGTCAAGGCAGTTTTTACCAAAGATGAATCTGTTGATTTAAATAGTCCAACGGTCACAAAATCTACAGGTTTGTTTTGTTCATCTAATATGGTTCCATTTACGGTTCCTTGTTTGGCTTGTTCATTGGCTGATGCAATGTTTCCAAGTAATAGTGCTAATAATAAAAAGTAAATAGGTCTCATTTTATTTGTTTTAGGTTTAAAAATAGGGCATAAAAATTCCACTACGCTTGCACGCAAATTTTTTTCATTTCCTAAAATTTAAGTTTAGTTTAAAAGGTTGCTCACCTCTTCAATAGTTTGTGTCTTATAGACGAGCATAATCAAGAAAAGGTTACAAGGTTTTTTATCTTTTTTTGAAGAAGGGGATTATTAGTATAAGAAAAAATTTATAAATAGCTGATAACATACAAGTTTTCGGGTTCAATTCTTGAATAGTTTAATCGGGACTCCCTAAATAAGTTAATTAAAAATCGATGTTATAATTTTTTGTAATTGACTTATTGTTAATGTTTTATGTTTAAAATTAATTTCTTTAACTAAAGGTTTAATTCTGTAATTAAATTGTTTTTTTGGATTTTAATATTCTAGATTGTAGTACATTAAAATTACAGTCATGAAAAAATTATTAATAATTATTCTTTGTTCAATTGGTATAATTAGTTGTAAAAAGAAAGAAGTAGAAATAAATAGCACCCCACGAGAGGTTATTAACTTTAAATTGGTGAATAACAATGGGGTAGATTTGATTAATGGTCCATTAAACCCTGTTCTAACCGAAGATTTGATTTTAGAATATTTAATTGATGGTAAAAGACTGGTTCCGTCAATAGATCCTCGTATCCAGTTAGATGAACCTTATGTTCCAGTAAGCATAAGCAATTATTATAATCCAAATATTTTTGATGGAAAAACTGTTAATTTCGAGCCAAATATTACTGCTGATCAAACTACTTTAAAGGCTACATCTTACCTAACCATTAAAAATAAGGGTACATTTAAAGTAGAGGTTGAGCTTTTAAAAGCTGGAGTAAACTCAACAAATGGAAAGGTTTGGGTTAATGATGTATTGTTAAGAACTGATAGATCTGGTGGGGATAAGCCAATTACACTAGTGGTTAATTAAAAATAGTGTTTAAGAGAAATTTTATAATTTATTAAAATGAAAAGCCTGTATAATTTATACAGGCTTTTGTTTATTTTTAAGGTAATAGTCTATTCCATATTGCCCCTTAACTATTCCCTCTTTAATCTATTTCATTCCCAAAACATCAACACCTTGGTCAAAAACAATATCAACTGGGATACCTTTTTTGGATAGCCTATCTAAGTCGCCCTGCAATTCTGCTGCAATAATTCCATTGGTTTTTTGTGCTTTTTCTACAGCGATTTTATCACCATTGCCCTGAAGCGTAATGATAAAGTTGGTTAGCTCATTCATTGCTACTGCAAATTTGTCGAAATCAACTTTGTAAGTTCCATTAGCAGACCTTTGAAATGCACCTTTTTCTTTAAAGAAATTAAAGCATTGCATGTTTGCTTTACCATGAGATTCTGCTGCACCAAAACGTACCGAACGTAACAAGCCAGCCATAAATGTGGTGTAATAGTCTTTAATGTCGCCTGTAAGTTCGCCTTTTTTAAGCAAGCCAGTTACCATATACAAACCTAAAATATCGGCCTTGCCTTCTTCTAACCAAGAGTATTGTTCCTTCAACGCAGAGCGAACAGTTCCTTTTCCTGTAATGGTGTTTTTAATGCCTAAACCATGGGCTACTTCGTGGAACATCACATTGGCAAAGAACGCATCAAACTTGATGTATTTAATTTGGTCTTTATCAATTAACTCATTTGCAATTGGCACTAAGATTTTATCAAACTTAGCTTGCATTGCATTTTTCAATTGCGAACGGCGAGTACCTTTTTTCTGCTGAATAACTTCATCGTTAGGTAAGTTAACCGCTATTGTTTTCGAGCCAGCATTGCAATCTCCAGCATAATAAACAACATCGTAAGCATTTAATTCAGAGTCGGTGCCAGGCGTTTCTTTTTTATATTTCGCATCAACTGGTAAGCCTTTTTGTAATTCAGGTAGCATGGCAACATATTTTGCCAAACGTTTGCTCCATACTTTATCCTTAACTAAAACGTAAGATTCAAACGATGCACGGGCATTGAATAACTTATCGTCGTAGTTTTCAATCGGACCAATGATAATGTCAAGTCCATTGTTTTTCATGTCAAGCCAAGCATAATCACTAGCGGTATAGTTATCGCTTACCAAAGCATCGGCACGAAGATTTAGGTATTTTTTTAGACCAGCATCGTCAGCAACTAATGCTGCTTGTTTTAACAAACTGCTAGCTTTTTGTAATTCAGTAGCGTAAATAACGTGATAAGGAACTGAAATTAATTTGCCTTGCTCGGTTCTAATCACAGAATACAAACCAAATTTATCTTTTACATCAGACTTTTCAAGGTCTTCTTTTTTCATCCCAGCAGGATAAAAAGTTCCATTTTCAGGTTTTGGACCGATTCCAGTTACAAAGGGTTTGTCGCCATTTAACCTATCCCAAGGACCGTAATTAATCATTACAAACTGTTTCGTTTTTTCGTCCTTAATGGTGCTTAAAAGGCTATCACGTTGTGGATAGGCTTGTTTCCAGAATAATTCGTCCATTATTTTGGCAGCCTCAATTAACAAAGGAAGCACTTTTCTTTCGCTTACGGTAAGTGCATTTAAATCTGTACTTAACCGAACCCTTTCGTAAATTGGTAATCGTTGGGCAACATATTCTATTAAACTGTCTTTATCTTTCTTGTCGTTATTAGCTGTTTTTTGCTCTGCGTTATTGCAAGAAAATAGGCTAGCCGTTATAGAAAGGCCTACAAGTAAAGCAACAGTTTTGTTATTATTCTTCATTTGGTTACGAAATTGATTTTATTTTATTTCAATGCACTAAATTAGCAAAAAATACAAGCAAATTTTTATTGATTATCATTACTAAACAAAAGCCATGCCGTTAAAAAAGTCAATTTTAAGTAGTGCCATTTTATTAGGATTCGGTTTATTTTTAACCAACTGTAGCACCAATAAATATGCCGCAACAGATAAAATTTATAAAAATATGGCGAAGGGTTTCTCTAAAACCATTAGAGCAACTCCACCAGAAGGACAAACCATAGATTCTCTTAACAACCAACAGTATTTTGTGGGTACGGTTAATATGGGAATTAGGAAACCTAATTTTGTAATCATCCATCACACCGCACAAGATTCTTTAGCTCAAACTATAAAAACATTTACTATTGCAAGAACGGCAGTTAGTTCTCATTATGTGGTGAGTAGAGATGGAAAAGTGGTGCAAATGGTAAATGATTATTTAAGGGCGCAACATGCCGGAGCTGGTAAATGGGGAAGTGTTACCGATATGAATTCTTGCTCTATTGGTATAGAAATGGATAATAATGGTACAACCGATGTTTGGACTGATGCACAGATCAATAGCCTTTGCGCTTTATTGGCTACCTTGAAAAAGAAATACAGCATTCCAACTGCTAACTTTATTGGCCATGCTGATTTTGCCCCAACACGCAAACCCGACCCAAATAATTTCCCTTGGAAAACTTTGGCTAAAAAAGGATTTGGATTGTGGTTTGATGATGTTTTGCAAATGCCACCTGCAGATTTTGATACCACTTCCGCCTTGCGCATTATTGGTTACGATGTAAAAAATTTAGGTGCAGCCGTTACAGCTTTCAAACGTCATTTTGTGGGTAATGATTTAACGCCAACCTTAACAGACCCAGATAAGTTGATTCTGTATAATTTATACAAGAAATATATGTAAAACGTAAGACGGAAATGTAAGATGTAATGAGACCATTTTCCATCTTACATTTTCCCTTTTACATTAAGCTTTCGGTTTCCAAGCTTCTTTTAAACCAACAGTCCTGTTGAAAATAATGTTTCCAGGCTTAGAATCTTTATCTACGCTAAAGTATCCTTTGCGTATAAATTGATAACCTATACCTTGTTCTGCATTAGCCAAATAAGGTTCAATATATGCTTGTTTAATCACTTGCATACTATCTGGATTTAAATATTCCTTAAAGTCGCCTTCTTCACTATCTGGAGATTCTACGGTGAATAATCGGTCGTATAAACGAACCTCCGCAGTTTCTGCGTGTTTGGCACTAACCCAATGGATGGTTCCTTTTACATTTATGCCACTTGTATCTTCACCACTTTTAGATTCTGGAATATAAGTACAATGAATTTCTGTTATGTTCCCGTTTTGATCTTTTTTGAAATCTTCACATTTAACAATGTAAGCATGTTTTAATCTTACTGTTGCACCTGGCGCCAATCTGAACCATTTTTTTGCTGGCTCTTCCATGAAATCTTCACGCTCTATCCAAAGTTCATTGCTGAAAGGAATTTCACGAGTTCCACCTTTATCTTCAGCTTCTGGATTGTTTTCTCCTATTAAAATTTCTTCACCTTTGGTATAATTGGTAATGATTAATTTGATAGGATCTAAAACAGCCATTACACGAGTAGCTCTTTTATTTAAATCTTCGCGAATGCAAAACTCTAATAAGCTTAACTCAATTAGATTTTCTCTTTTGGCAATGCCTATGCGCTCACAAAACTCTTTAATGCTTTCTGGTGTATAACCTCTTCTGCGCAAACCACTAATAGTTGGCATTCGTGGATCATCCCAACCGCTAACCATGTTTTCGTTAACCAATTGCATTAACTTACGTTTGCTCATTACTGTATAAGTAAGATTTAAACGAGCAAATTCATATTGTTTAGACGGAAAAATTCCTAATTTCTCAATAAACCAATCGTACAATTCTCTGTGAGAAACATATTCTAAAGTACAAATAGAGTGTGTGATGTTTTCGATGCTATCACTTTGTCCATGTGCAAAATCATACATTGGATAAATGCACCAAGCATCTCCAGTACGGTGATGATGAGCGTGTTTAATACGATATATAATCGGATCTCGCATCAACATATTCGAACTAGACAAATCAATTTTAGCTCTTAATGTACAAGTTCCATCAGCAAATTCGCCATTCTTCATGCTGGCAAACAAAGCTAGGTTTTCATCGACAGTACGTTCTCTGTAAGCACTTGGCGTACCTGGTTCTGTTGGTGTTCCTTTTTGAGTTGCAATTTCTTCAGCTGTGCTATGGTCTACATAAGCTAAGCCATCTTCAATCAGTTTTACGGCGAAAGAATGTAGCTGATCAAAATAATCTGAGGCATATAATTCATTTTTCCATTGAAAGCCTAACCATTGAATGTCTGCCTGTTGGCTGTCTACGTATTCTGTTTTTTCAGTTACTGGATTAGTGTCGTCAAAACGTAGATTAGTGTAACCACCATATTTTTGGGTTAAACCAAAATTAAGGCAAATTGCTTTAGCATGTCCAATGTGTAAGTATCCGTTAGGCTCTGGCGGAAAACGAGTTACCAAGGTTTTCGTTTTTCCACTACTTAAATCATTCTCTATTAGCTCTTCAATAAAGTTCAATGATTTTTCTTCACTCATAAAAATTATAGATTATAGACCTCAAAGTTAACAAGATTAGGGTAAATTAAGGCTGTTTTTAACGCATTGATTAATAAAACAGCTAATTTATTTACATTTACACTCTACTCAGTATCAAATATGAACAAAACATTGAACAGACCTATTCGGGTTTTAGTAGCAAAAGTGGGCTTAGATGGACATGATCGCGGTGCAAAAGTGATCGCAACATCCTTGAGAGATGCTGGTATGGAGGTTATTTATACAGGCTTGCGTCAAACACCAGAAATGGTTGTAAATGCAGCTTTGCAAGAAGACGTTGATGCCATCGGCATTTCCATTCTTTCAGGTGCGCACATGACGGTTTTTCCAAAAATTGTAGCCGTCATGAAAGAAAAGCAATTAACTGATGTTTTATTAACTGGCGGAGGAATTATTCCCGAAAGAGATATGAAAAAGCTTCAGGAAATTGGTGTTGGAGAACTTTTTCCTCCAGGAACACCGATGGCAAGCATAGTAACTTATATAGAGAATTGGGTTGTTAAGAACAGAAATTTTTAAGGTATGGCATATCAACAAATCATAGCTGAAGTAAAAGACCAGATTTTTTACATCACCATAAATAGAGAGCAAAAACTGAATGCCTTAAATAAGGAAGTGCTAACTGAACTGGCTGATGCAATTGCGTTTGCTTCAAAAAGTGAAGAAGTGAGAGGAGTTTTAATTACAGGAGCCGGTGAAAAAGCATTTGTTGCAGGGGCAGATATTTCTGAGTTTCAAAATTATTCATTGGCTGAAGGAAAAGAGCTGGCAAGAAGCGGTCACCAAAATGTTTTCGACGCTATTGAAAATTGTCCGAAACCAGTTGTAGCTGCAATAAATGGTTTCGCCCTTGGCGGAGGGTTAGAATTAGCCATGGCTTGCCATATACGAGTAGCAAGTGATAATGCAAAACTGGGTTTGCCAGAAGTTACATTAGGTTTAATACCTGGTTATGGCGGTACGCAAAGATTAACGCAATTAGTTGGAAAAGGTAGAGCTATTGAAATGATTACAACTGCCGATATGATTACTGCTGAAAAAGCCTATAGAACTGGATTGGTAAACGAAGTTGTGCCACAGGTAGAATTAATCGCAAAGGCGGAAGAAATTTTGAATAAAATTAAAACCAGAGCGCCTTTGGCAATTGCCAATGCTATAAAAGCCGTTAATGCTTCTCTAAAAGAAAATATAAACGGATTTGAGGTTGAAATAGAAGAATTTGCTAACTGTTTTCAAACGGAAGATTTTAAAGAAGGTGTTACCGCCTTCATAGAGAAACGTAAGGCGATTTTTAAAGGTAGATAGTGTTTTTTTGGGCTAAGGAAAACTTATTTATTCAATTGAAAATCAGCAGGTTTAACTATTTGTACGTGTTATTGGGTATTATAATATACCTATTTATGGGTATATGTTTTACCAGGGTTTGTTCCAATATTTGATAAATAAAAATTAATCAAATTAACTCGATCAAACATGAAAAAACTAGTATTTACTTTATTAGCTGGCGCAATGTTGTTGGCTGGTTCAAATCTAAAAGCACAAAATGCAGGCGTTAATGGTTTCAAATTTGGTATTGGGCTTGAAGGCGCTTTACCCCTAAGTGGTTTAAAAGCCTCTTATGATGTTGGCGCCGGTTTAACCTTAAGATTTAGTCAAGGTATTGCAGAAAATTTTGACGCAACCTTAACTACAGGTGCAATTGCATTTATTCCTAAAGATTTGGCAAACGCAAACCTTGATACTAAAGCTGCAATCTGGATCCCAATCAAAGCAGGTGGTCGTTACATGTTCTCCGAAAACTTTTACGGTATGGCAGAAGCAGGTGTAACTATTGCTAAAACTTATTTACCCTCTGCTGCTGGCGGAAATGTTACCTCGGTAAGTAGTACAAGTTTTACTTATGCGCCCGGTGTAGGTGCTAAGTTTGGAGGCTTTGATGTTGGCGTGAGATATGAAGGATTAGACGGCGCAGGATTTATGGGATTAAGATTAGGCTTTACGTTTTAACCAATAAGAAAATAATTTAATTTAAAAGCATCTGTTTTTTAACAGGTGCTTTTTTTATGTGTTTTTTCAACAAATTTAGTGTAGAAAATATTTCCCAAACTAAATATTTATTTATATTTAGCTATTATTTAGTTATTTATATGAAGAAAATATTAATCGTTGATGATGAAATAAATATCGGGCTCTTGTTATCAAAATTTTTAACGAGAAATTCCTTTAGTGTAGAAACGGCTACAAATGGTAATTCTGCTATGGATCATATGTCTAAGCAGAAGTTTGATTTGGTGCTATGTGATTACCGTTTGGAAGATACAGACGGTAAGGAAATGTTAATTAAAATCAAAGATAATTATCCTAGTACCGGTGTAATTATCATCACGGGTTATTCTGATATAAAACTCGCTGTTGAATTGATAAAACTAGGGGCTTACGATTATATTACTAAACCTCTTTATCCTGACGAAATTTTAAATACGATTAATAAAGCAATTGAAACGCAGATTGCCCTTAACTCGGTCGATGAAATAGCCACATCTGCAACTAAGAAAGAAAAATTAAACAAGAAAGTTGAAGCAGATACTGGCGAATTTGTTGTTGGACAAAGTATTGCGTCAAGGGATTTGATGAAACAAATAATGCTTGTTGCCCCTACATCCTATAGCGTTATTTTAACTGGCGAAAGTGGAACCGGGAAAGAATCTGTTGCTAAAACAATCCACTTAAACAGTCCAAGGAAAGATAAACCTTTTGTGGCGATGGACTGCGGTTCTTTAACAAAAGAATTAGCAGGAAGTGAATTTTTTGGCCATGAAAAGGGCTCTTTTACAGGGGCCCTGTATACCAAAATTGGTCACTTCGAGATGGCAAATGGAGGAACATTGTTTTTGGATGAGGTTGGGAATTTATCTTACGAAATTCAGGCTGCTTTGTTGCGAACAGTACAAGAGAGAAAGATAAAGCGTATCGGTAGCACAAAGGAGCTGGACTTAGACGTAAGAATTATCGTGGCAACCAATGAGAACCTTGGAGATTCAATTCAAAAGGGAAGATTTAGAGAAGATTTATTCCATAGGTTTAATGAGTTCTCTATTCACTTGCCACCAATAAGCCAAAGAGGAAGGGATATCATGGTTTTTGCAAACACTTTTTTGGGAATTGCAAATGAAGAGTTGAGCCGGAATGTTCAGGGTTTTTCTGAAGAAGTTGAAGAATGTTTCTTAACCTATAATTGGCCTGGAAATGTTCGCGAACTTAAAAATGTTGTAAGGAGAGCAACATTATTAACCGAGGGAGAGGAGATTCAATTAAAGGCGTTGCCATTAGAAATTTCAACTTACGCAAAAGCAACGGCAATTGAAAACGCAGTTGAAAATTCTATTGTCCGTTCTGCCCTTACCAATAAACCACGTGATTTAAAAAACGCAGCCTTAGAAGCAGAATATGAAGCGATATTAAATGTGCTTAAAGAGGTAAACTTTAATAAAACAAAAGCTGCTAAAATTTTAAATATCGATAGAAAGACACTTTATAATAAAATGAAAGCTATCGATTTAGATAATTAAAAATTTATTAAAAAAATGGAAGCCTCTAAAACAATTTGGAGGCTTTTGTTATTTAATGAGATGTACATCTAAAGCTCCCTATGTCTATTTTTACTTACAAACAGCGTAACTATATCAACCTTGTTATTATTATAGCATTAGGTTGTTTAATTGCTTATTCTCTAATGGGAATTTTTGGCTCTTTGTTAAGTACACTCGTACTGTACACCATTTTGCGCCCAGGATACATTCATTTAACAGAAGTAAAAAATTGGAATAGGCGTTTTACTGCAGTGTTACTTTTGTTTATCTCCATTATAGTACTGGTGCTTCCATTTTATGCACTTAGCAGTATGGTAATTGAGAAAATTACTGAGCTAAATAACGATCAAATTTATTTTAAAAACTTGCTCTATAAAATTCAGCATCTTTTACCTGTTAATGGAAACATTGGTAAAATAATAGAGGATGGATTGAAAAGTGCAGGAAGCTGGGCAACAGGTTTATTTCCATCTTTAATTTCTGGAGTATTTAATGTAGTGCTTGGCTTGTTGCTAATGTATTTTTTACTCTATTTTATGTTGGTAGAAAGGGGAACATTTGAAAATGCCCTAATTAAATATGCACCATTTAGAGAACAAAATGCACATCGCTTTGCTGAAGAAATGCGAAACACAACTTATGCAAATGTTGTTGGACAAGGCTTTATTGCCATTGTTCAAGGTTCATTGGTAAGTTTAGCATTTTATGTATTAGGGTATAACGACCCACTTTTTTGGGGGGTTATTACAGCATTTATTTCGTTGGTTCCCATATTAGGACCGCCAGTAATCTTTGTGCCTGGTGCATTATTACAACTGGCTGAGGGAAATAATTTTGCTGGTTGGGCCATGTTAATTTTCGGTTTTGTGGTCATCATTAATATCGATAATGTGTTGAGATTCATGATTGCAAAAAAAATTGGCAATATTCATCCAATAATTACTGTAATTGGCGTAGTTATTGGTATTCCTTTATTTGGTATATTGGGGCTGGTGTTTGGACCATTGTTATTATCTTACTTCTTTTTGCTGATCAAAATTTATGAAACGAGTGCCATGGCAACAGAAAGATTAGAAAGAATTAAAACAAATCATGAACAAGAAGAGTTATAATTTAAGATTAACAGTAGCATAACATCAGCATTGCTATATTTGAAATAACTTATGTTTAACAATAAAAATTAAT